>JANNVN010000376.1:0-33872 GCA_031414435.1 Gemmatimonadaceae bacterium | reverse complement strand
GCGGTAGTGCTCCCGACCGGCCGCATCGATCACCCAGGCATCGAGCACCATGCGGGGTTCGACCGCATAGTCGCCTTTCGCCAAGGTATGCAGGCTCTGGGCGAGATGATCCCGCGTCCCGGAGGTCAGGAAGCCAAGTCGCCCGAGATTGAGTCCCGCGATCGGCGTCTGCCTGCCGCGAAGAAAGCGCGCGCCACGCAGAAAGGTGCCGTCGCCGCCAAGGGTCAGCAGCACATCGAGTGGACCATCCTCCGTCAGCGGATTTGCATCGTGCGCATCATCGAGCAATCCACGTTCAACGAACAGCGCGAGGCCAAGCTGCGGCGCCAGGCGCTGCAGCTCGGCAAGCACGTCCTGCAGTCCCTCGTAGCCGCGGTGTCCGAGGACGCCGAGTCGAATGCTCACCCGGCGAGCGCTTCGGTTTCGTGCAATGCGCGTACCTTGTCCGCAATGCCAGCCGCGTCGAGGCCACACATCGCCATCTGCCGTTGCCGCGATGCGGCGTAGATGAACTGATCCGGAATGCCGTGCGCCGTGACGCGCACCGCCGGATCCATCTTCGAGACGACCTGCGCCATGTAGGCACCGAACCCATTGACGACGGTGCCTTCCTCGACCACCAGCAGTTGCTTGTGGTCGGCCAGCAATGCCGCCAGCGTGAGCGTGTCGTATGGCTTGAGGTAGCGACAGTTCACCACCGTGACATTCAGGCCCTCCGCCGCCAGCGCATCTGCTGCCAGCATCGACTGGCGGACCATCGTGCCCACCGCGAGGATGGCAAACTCCGCCCCATGTCGCAGCACTTCCCACGTGCCATGCGGCACCGCAGTGATGCCAGCCATCGGCGGCGCCGTATCAGGCGACGCATCCCGCGGATATCGCAGTGAGAACGGTCCGGCGCTCTGCTCGACACCGGCACGCAGCAAGCCAAGCATCTCCGTCGAATCCTTCGGCGCGGTCACCGTCATGTACGGCACACTCAACATGTACGCGATGTCGTACAGGCCCATGTGGGTTTCGCCATCTTCGCCGACAAAGCCGGCCCGGTCCATCGCGAACACGACCGGAAGATGCTGAATCGCGCAATCATGGATGACGTTGTCGTACGCGCGCTGCAGGAAGGTCGAATAGATCGCGACCACCGGCTTCACGCCTCGTGTCGCCAGGCCCGCCGCAAACGTGACCGCGTGCCCCTCGGCAATGCCAACATCGAACGTGCGCCCGGGATGCGCCTTCGCGACCGTGCCAATGCCGGTGCCACTCGGCATCGCGGCCGTGATCGCCGCAACCTCCGACTTCTCACTCATCAGATCGGCGAGCCCCTGGCCGAACACCGCAGTGTACGCCGGATTGGCCGTTGACGTCTTGAGCTGCTTGCCCGTTGCAGGGTCGTGACCCGGGGGAAGCGCGTGCCACTTCTCGGTATGCTCGCCCGCCGGAAAGCCTTTGCCCTTCTGCGTGATGATGTGCACCAGGCGAGGCGTCTTCAGGTCGCGCACTGCCGTCAGCGTGTCGACCAGTGCGTCAATGTCGTGGCCGTCGATCGGCCCGAAGTACCGGAAGCCCAGTTCCTCGAACAGCACGCCAGGGGTGAGAAACGTCTTGACGCTCTCCTCCCACTTGCGAACCAGAGAACCGATCGGGCCCGGAGCGGAGTCAACCAGGTCACCAACCGCACTGCGCACCCGATTGTACAGCGGATTGCGCTGCACGCTGACGAGATACTTGTGCATCGCGCCAACGTTCGGTGCGATCGACATCTCGTTGTCGTTGAGAATGATGATGATGTCGCGATCTGAACTGCCGGCGTTATTCAGCCCTTCATACGCCAGGCCGCAGGAGAGCGCGCCATCACCGAGAATCGCCGCCACCTTGAAGTGCTCACCCTGCAGATCACGCCCGACGGCCATGCCGAACGCCGCCGAAACGGCGGTGGCCGCATGCCCGGCACCAAAGGTGTCGTACTCACTTTCACTGCGCTTGAGAAAGCCGGAGAGACCGTCTTCCTGCCGCAGCGTATTGAAGCGGGGGCCACGGCCCGTCAACAGCTTGTGCGGATACCCCTGATGTCCCACGTCCCAGACCAACTGGTCCTTCGGGGTGTCGAGCACCGCATGCAGCGCAACGGTGAGCTCCACCACGCCGAGGCCGGCGCCGATGTGGCCGCCGGTCCGCGAACAGTTGTCGATCAGGAACGCCCGCATGTCGGCGGACAACGCCCGCAGCTCGTCGCGTGACAACCCCTTCAGGTCGGCAGGAGACTTCACTCGGTCGAGGATGGACATTACTCAGCTCCGAAGATGGTGTTCACCGCCATCGTGCGACCTGCTGGTGCGCGACGCGTTTTCATGACGAACGTACGTGGCCTACGACTGCCGGGTGACGAAAAACCGTGCCAGATGCTCCAACTGCGGCGTGAGCATGCCCGCGACCTGCAGCGCAGCGCGACCCTCTTCGACCAACGCCTCTGCCCGGGAAACTGCTCCCGCAATGCCCAGCAGCGCCGGGTACGTCGATTTTGCGAGGGCGATATCCCGTCCCGCCGTCTTGCCCAGCTGATCGGTCGTGGCCGTCACGTCCAGCACATCGTCGGCGATCTGGAAGGCGAGGCCGATGGCATCACCGTACTGCGTGAATGCCGCCATGCGTTCCGGTGATGCGGCCGCAGCCAGACCACCGAGCCGGACCGACGACGTGATGAGCGCGCCAGTCTTCAGGCGATGGATCCGCTCGAGATCGGCAAGCGCGAGTGGTCGACCCTCGCCCTCCAGATCGAGAAGTTGCCCGCCGATCATTCCTGCGCCACCCGCCGCACCCATCAGCTCGCGCACGACGGCGCCAACGGCGGCTTCACCAAGACCCAGCCCCCGCGCCGCCGCCGCTGCTGCGCGGGCCGCCAGGGGCACCATCGCCAGCCCCGCAGCCGTCGCCACCGGTACGCCAAAGACGATGTGCGTCGTCGCGCGACCGCGCCGCATGTCATCATCGTCCATACAGGGCAGATCGTCATGGACCAGCGAATACGCATGGACCACCTCGACCGCCGCAGCGAGTGCGCTCACGTCGGCCGTGCCGCCGGCAGCAGCGTATGCCGCGTTTACCAGTACCGCCCGAAGGCGCTTGCCCTCGCCCAGCAGGCTGTAACGGATCGCGGCACCCACGGCGCCTGGGGCATCGACCAGATACGCGTCGCAGAACCCGGTGAGCGCGACCGCAACAGCGGCGCGCTCGGTCCGGAAGGTCAGGTCGGGTGCTTCAGTTTCGCTGGTCAGCAACCGTCAGACTCCCATCGATGGACTCGACCAGTTGCTGAACACGCGTGTCAGCATCCGACAGGGCGGCTGTCGCTTCCCGCAACCGGGCCACCCCCTCCTCAAAGAGGGCCAGTGCCTGCGCAAGCGGCAGACGGTCTCCCTCCAGCTCGCTCACAATCGCTTGCAGCCGCTGCACGGACTCTTCATACGTCATCTGCACCCCCCTCCCGCAATGCTGTCACGGCATCCAGCGGCGCGCCAGAGCGACGCGCGACGGTCTTGGCACGCACGGCACCATCGGTCAGCAGCACATCAAACGCCACGCCGGCCGAGAAATCGCCAACGCTGGCCATGGCCAGCCCATCGAGCGATCGAGCCACGGCGTACCCCCGGCCGAGCGTCGCCAGTGGGCTGAGGGCATCGAGACGTCCCGCCAACGTGGCCAGCGCCGCGTTTCGAGGTGCGAGGTTCGCCACGGGGAAGGAGGTCAGTCCTGGCCGCAGGCCGTCGAGCCTCCCACGCTGTCTGACGAGCGCGCGCCGCGAATGCGTCGCCATGGCCTGACCGAACGCCCGGAGGCGCGCCCGCTCGAGTGCGGCCAACCCACGTGCACCAGCGGCAAACCGGCCACCGATCCCCGCCACCGCCTGGCGTCGACGCTGCACAGTGCGAGACGCGGCGGACGTGAGCCGACTGCGCAATGACGTCACCTCACCGACGAGCGCGTCGCGATCCGGGACCGCGGCTTCTGCGGCCGCCGACGGCGTCGCCGCGCGAACATCAGCCACCAGGTCCAGCACCGTCACGTCGACTTCATGCCCCACGGCGGAAATCACGGGAACACGGCATGCAGCAACCGCGCGCGCCACGCGTTCGTCGTTGAACGCCCACAGGTCCTCGCGGGCGCCACCGCCGCGCCCGATGATGACCACGTCCGCTCCACCCCAGCGATCAATCATCTCCATTGCACGGACCAATTCATCGGCCGTTCCGTCGCCCTGGACTTTCGCGGGCACCAGCACGAGTTGCACGCCCGCGAAGCGACGCGCGGCGACGGCCCGGATATCCTGGAGCGCCGCACCATCCGGGCTCGTGACCACCGCAACTACGCGCGGAAGTCGGGGCAAGGTTCGCTTGCGCGCTTCCTCCAGCAGGCCGTCATTCCGAAGCCGCGTCAGCGTCTCTTCAAGAGCCTTCCGCCAGAGCCCATCCCCCTCGGCACCGAGGCGCGTCACACGCAACTGCAGGTCGCCGCCGGCGGTGTACACGGTCATCTGCCCGAATGCCGTCACCAACATGCCGTCGTTTGGACGCGTCGGCGCACGCTGTACATCGCCGCGCCACATCACGCACCGCACTCGTGCCTCGGCATCGCGAAGCGAAAAGTACCAGTGGCCATTGCGATGGGCCTTGAAGTCGCTGATCTCGCCACGCACCCAGAGCGGAGCAAAGGCGCCTTCGATGACGTCCTTGGCCGCACGCGTCAGTGTGGCGACTGCCAGCGCCGTGTCCGGTGACTCCCCGGGATACGCGATCGGCGCCTGCTCAGCGAAAAGGTCGCCCCACGCATCGGTCACGCGACGGCCACCCGCGACGCGGCAACCAATGTACTCTTGAGCAGCATCGCGATCGTGAGCGGCCCGACGCCGCCAGGCACGGGAGTGATCCGTCCGGCGATCTCGCGCACCGCCGCAAAATCCACATCACCCGCGAGGATGTAGCCGTTTTTCGCCCGTGGCTCGTCGACGCGATTGATGCCGACATCAATCACCGTCGCACCAGGCTTCACCATGTCGTGCGTCACGAATTTCGGGCGACCGATTGCCGCGATGAGAATGTCAGCACGGCGCGTGTGATCGGACAGGTTCCGGGTGCGACTATGACAAATCGTCACGGTGGCGTCGACGCCCGGCTGCACCAGCAGGCTGGCCATCGGCTTGCCGACGATGTTCGACCGACCGAGGATTACCACCTCCGCACCGGCCGTGGGCACGGCGTAGCGGCGCAAGAGCTCCATCACGCCGGCGGGCGTGCACGGCGCGAATCCGTCGCGCTCACCGATGATCAGCTTCCCTGCGTTGATCGGATGAAAGCCATCGACATCCTTCGCCGGGTCGATCCGTCGGATCACTTCGTCGGCATTGCACTGCGAGGGTAGCGGCATCTGCACGAGCATGCCATGGATGGCCGGATCCGCGTTGAGCTGGTCGACCACCGCGAGCAGTTCCGCCTGCGTCGTGTGCGCAGCCAGGCGGATCGTGACCGAGTGCATCCCCGCCTCGTCGCATGCCCTGCCCTTGTTGCGGACGTACACCGTGCTCGCGGGATCGTCACCCACCAGCACCACGGCAAGGCCAGGCACAATACCGCGCGCCCGCTCCACCTTCACCGCCTCGGCCACCTCATCACGAATCGCCCGCGCGACCGCGATACCATCGAGCAACTCAGCGGGCATAGTCCACCGTGCGTGTCTCCCGGATTGCCACGACACGAATCTGCCCTGGATACTGCAACTCGGCCTCGATCCGTCGGGCAATTTCTTCCGTCAGCGTCTGCATCCGGACGTCATCGATCTGATCGGGTGTGACGATCACGCGCACTTCACGACCGGCCTGAATCGCGAACACACGCTCCACTCCCCGATAACTCGAGGCAATCTTCTCGATGCCTTCGAGTCGCTTCACGTACGTCTCGAACGCCTCTCGGCGCGCGCCAGGGCGCGAGCCGCTGATCGCATCGGCCGCCTGCACGAGGACGCTCATTTCCGTTTCGTGCGGCACGTCGTCATGGTGCGCCGCGATGGCGTTGACCACCATCGGATTCTCGCCGTAGCGCGTCGCGACCTCGACGCCCAGCTGCACATGAGTCCCCTCATGCTCGTGCGTCAGCACCTTGCCGATGTCATGGAGCAACGCGGCACGCTTCGTCATCGTGACATCGAGGCCAAGTTCGGCAGCCATGATACCGGCCAACCATGCCACTTCGACCGAGTGCGAGAGGATGTTCTGCCCATAGCTCGTCCGCCATTTCATCCGGCCGATGAGCTTGATGATTTCCGGGTGCAAGCCAGCGACCCCCGCCTCGTAGGCTGCCGTCTCGCCGGTCTCGACGATCGCAACCTCGACTTCCTTCTTCGACTTGGCGACGACTTCCTCGATCCGGCCCGGATGGATGCGACCATCGGCCACCAGCTTTTCGAGGGCCAGCCGACCGACCTCCCTGCGAACGGGGTCGAAGCAGCTGACCACGACCGTGTCCGGCGTGTCGTCAATGATGACGTCCACACCAGTCGCCAGTTCAAAGGCCCGAATGTTCCGGCCCTCACGGCCGATGATCCGCCCCTTCATTTCATCATTCGGCAATGACACCGCCGAGACAGTGGTCTCCGCGGTGTGCTCGGCCGCGATCCGCTGGATGGCCAGCGCGACGATCTTCTTCGCTTCGCGATCGGCGTTCCGGCGCGCCGACTCGCGAATCTCGCGCAACCGGTTGGCGGCATCTGCGTGAGCTTCTTCCTCGAGGCGACGCGTCAGTTCGAGCTTGGCTTCTGCCGCTGTCAGGCCCGCCAGCGTTTCCAGACGCGACCGCTCGCTCGCCAGCAGTTGATCGAGCTCGGCCTGACGGTCGGCCACCAGCTTCTCGCGTCGACCCATCTCGCTCGCGCGCTTGCCGAGGTCCCTGTCACGCGTCTCCACCGCTTCGGAGCGCCGCTCAAGGCCGGTCTCGCGTTCGACGAGCTTCCGCTCCTCTCCAATCAATTCGTCGCGACGCCGACGGGCTTCTGTCTCCCACGTCTCGCGTTGCTTCATGATTTCTTCCTTGCCGGCCAGCACCGATGCCTTGCGCAACGACTCGGCTTCACGCTCGCCCTCGCCGATCAACCGGCGACGCTCATCCTCCGCCGTATTCCTGGCGGCAGTCTGCCGGGCAACCTCCGATGTGGTCCCTTGCCGGCGACCCAGCACGAACGACAAACCGGCCGCGACGAGCGCGATAGCGCCCAGTGCGGCCGAGAGAAATGTCTGCGACACGATCTATATCTCCAGCGCGGACGAGCCGCGGTCTTTGGGAGCCCCGTCGATGCCGCACAGCAGGACTGATCCCCGGGAGGCCGGCGGTGATGTGCCGCAGGCCCGAAGGCGTGCGGTGAACACGGCTAACCCAAGCAAGGACAGACACCTACGTGCGCATCGGGTGACGGTAGCAAGGTACCGGACCGATGCACGCAGGGCAACGTGCGCGGCCCCCGTTGCTGGAGCTCAGCGGCCGATCGAGCGCTTGGCCGGCGGAAGCATGCGACGAATCTCATCCATCGTCTGCTCGAGACGCTCGGTCCCTCGATCGGCGTCCAGTCTGGCGCGGAAGAGCTCGTCAGCAATCTGAAGTGCCGCCAGAATCGCGGCCTTCCCGGTCTCGACCATTGGCGCCTGCTCCTGGATGCGGCGAATGGAGTCGTCGACGTGCAGCGCGACCGCCCGGGAATGCTCGGCCGGTTGCTCGGAGCGGATCGTCACCTCCTCGCCTGCGACGGTCACCTTCACTGGCGTCATGTCCGTCATCGCGACTCTCCCGCGCTCTCGGTCTGTTGCCGTGTAAATCGGACCCGATCGAGCAGCCCCTCTGTGCGCTCCGTGGCGGAGTCGATCCGCGCCAAAAGCGCCTGATTCTCGGCCTCGAGTGCGACGATGCGACTCCGGAGGTCGACCAGATCGGCGCCTCCAGCGGCCTCGAGTTCCTTGACCCGTGCCTCGGCTTTGAGCGCCCGCTGCCGGAAGGCCGTCAGCTCCTCGCCGAGTGCCCTCACCAAAACAGCGACCTCCTCGGCCGCGTCAATTACCAGACCATGCAACTCAGCCACGGACAGTTACCTCCAATTCACGCTGCAGTGCGGCGACGAGCTTGCTCCGTCGACCATCGAGTTCCTTATCACGCAGGGTGCGCTCAGGATGCCTGAACTGGAGGCGCCAGCCAACACTGCGCATGCCAGCTGGAAGTCGATCACCCCGATATTCATCGAACACGTGCATCGATTCAAGGAGCTCTCCCGCTTCAGCTCGCAACACAGCCTCGACATCGGCCGCGCGTACTCGCTCCGGGAGGACCAGTGCCAAGTCGAATCCCGACGCGGGCGTAACAGGAATACTACGATACACGACGTGCGGCAGCACTGCTGACTTCGCGGCCTTGAATGCATGAGCATGCTGACCGGCCGGCGCGATGTCCTCGGACGACATCACGCCAAGCGTCAGCTCTACACCGAAGGCGTCCGCTGCCCAGACCGGCTTGTCGAGTCGAAGCCGGCGCACGCTACCGACGTCGGCACCATTGACCTGCACACGCCACAACGACTCAGTGTCGGACGCAATCAGCTGCGTTTCAGCACCGGGGAACGCAACGTGCGCCAGATCAGTCGCAAGCGACTTTGCGTCCCAGGCGTCGAAGAAGGCAGGATCAGGGTCGGTGAAGTGTGGCGGACGGCACCGGCCGAGCAGCAGAGCGCCGACGCGGACTTCCTCCAGCGGAAGGCGTCCCGCAGAACGCTCGAAGACGTGCCCAACTTCGAACAGGCGCACATCACCTTCCATTCGATTCAGGTTGTACTCGGCGCAGCGCGCGAGTGAATCGAGAATCGACGCGCGCAGATAGGGCTCATCGTCGGCGAGCGGATTCTGCACACGGACGCCAGAGGTACTGGCCTTCGTGAACGGCATCGGGCGCGCCTCGTAGAGGCCTCGCCCCACGAGAAAGGTGCGTACACGCAACTCGGCAACGTGCAGCGGATGATCGGGAACTGTTCCGGGTCGAAATGGGCGCAGCTCATCGGACACGGTCCCGAAGCCGCGCAGGCGCACGACTTCTTCGATGAGATCGACTTCCAGGAGGAGATCGTGGCGCCAGGTCGGCGGTGTGACGTTGAGCGAGTCGTTGCCTGTTGCGTCGACGACACATCCGATCGAGCGGAGGACCCGGATGATGTCATCCGTCGCCACGGGGTCGCCCAGCAACTTCCCGACGCGCGACGGTCGCAGCGACACGGTGCGCCGCGGGGCGGGCTCCGTACCAACGTCGAGTCGCGTTGTCACGCGCCCACCGGCCACCTGCAGGATCAGCGCCGCACAGTGCGTCGCCGCCTCACCGGACGACGCGTCATCGATCCCGCGCTCGTACCGATAACTCGCGTCGGTGATCAGTCCCACCGCGCGCCGGACACGCCGCACAAAGCGCGGGTTGAAGTTCGCGACTTCGAGCAGGACATCGGTGGTGGCGTCGGTCACTTCGCTGTCACGCCCGCCCATGACGCCGGCCAGTGCCACAGGTCGGGCACCATCGCAGATCACCGTCGTGCCAGCGGCCAGCGCTCGCTCGACGCCATCGAGCGTCACGAGCCGCTCGCCCTGCCTGGTTGGCCGCACCACGATCGACTGTTCCGCGAGCTTTGCGAGATCGAACGCATGTACCGGCTGTCCCAGGCCGAGCAGCAGATAGTTCGTCGCGTCCACAATGTTGTTGATCGAACGTGCACCAACCGACTCGAGTCGCTCGCGCAGCCAGTCCGGACTGGGCCCAACGGTGACGCCACGCAGGACAACGGCGTTGTACCGCGGACAGTCGTCAGATGCCTCGAGGTGCACCGAGACGCCGTCTGCCGTGGCCTGATGCGCATGACGAATCACTGGCACGGCCGCCACCGCCCGCTGCGCGTCTTCGGACAGCTCCGCAGAGGCCATCGGCACACCGAGGAGCGCACTGACCTCGCGGGCCATGCCCTGATGCGACAACAGGTCAGGGCGATTCGGCAACACGTCGAGATTCAACTGCGAGTCGCCCACCTCGCCCAGCACCTGCAGAATCGGTGTCCCCGGCGCTGCTGCCGTTGTGAGAGCGAGAATGCCGTCATGTTCGTAGCCCAGCTTCAATTCACGTGCGGAACAGAGCATGCCGTTCGACGTCTGGCCGCGAATCTTCCGCTTCTCAATCTTCAGGCCGTCGGGCATCGTCGTACCGCTGCGCGCGAAAGGATACTTCACGCCCGCCGTGACGTTCGGTGCACCACAAACGACATCGAGCAACGTCCCGCTGCCGTCATCCACTTTCGTGATCGACAGGTGATCCGAATCGGGATGAGGCGCCTGTTCGACCACCAGCCCGACGACGATCGAAGCGATGTCGTTACGCAACGACTCGAGGCCGTCGAGCGTGACAACATGGTCATTCAGGAGCTCGCCGATTTCCTGCGCACTCTTGTCGTGCGGTACGAAACCGCGCAGCCAACTATGCGAAACGATCATCGGGCGAACTGCTCCAGGAAGCGAACGTCTGAATCGTAGAGAAGGCGGATGTCCGGCAGCTTGTGGCGCGACATCGCAATGCGAGCCGGGCCCATTCCGAACGCCCATCCACTGTATTTCTCGCTGTCGATGCCGGCGCCTTCCAGCACGCGCGGGTGCACCATGCCGCAACCGAGGATTTCGACCCATCGCGGCCCCTTGCCGTCACCGAGGTCGACCTCCACATCCATTTCGGCACCGGGCTCGACGAACGGGAAGAAGCTCGGACGCAGTCTCACCCGGCTGGAGCCGGAGTAGAAGCGGCGCGCGAACTCGCTCAGCGTCGCCTTCAGGTCGACGAAGCTCACCCCCTCGTCGATGCACAGACCCTCGATCTGCATGAAACTCGGCGCGTGGGTCGCGTCGAAGAAGTCGCGACGGTAGACGTTGCCCGGACAGAGAATTCGCACTGGCGGCGTGTACGACTGCAACGTGCGAACCTGCACCGGCGACGTGTGCGTCCGCAGCAAAGTGTCGTCAGTGAGGTACAGCGTATCGTGCGCTTCCATCGCCGGGTGGTCAGGCGGGAAGTTCAACGCGCCGAAGTTGTACCACTCCGTCTCCGCTTCCGGGCCGAGCGCAATGGTGAACCCGAGTTCGCGGAAGATGCCTGAGATTTCGTCGATGACCAGCGATACCGGATGCACGGCGCCCGTCCAGCGGTCGCGCCCAGGCATGGTCAGATCGTGTGGCCGCGAGGCGTCCGCTGGCGGTGCCAGGACGTTCTCGGCCGACGCCAGAGTCAGCTCGAGCGTCTGCTTCGTCGCGTTCATGGCGGCACCGGCCGCGCGCCGATCGTCGGCGGGTAGTGCCGTCAGCTCCGCCATCAGGGTGGTCAACACCCCCTGCTTGCGCCCGAGGAGCGCCACCCGCGCGGCGTCGAGCGCCTCCCGGCTGACAGCGGCGTGAATGAGCGCTGTGCCGTCGCGCGCAATCGTGTCCGCGCGCGTAAGGAATTCGGCGAGAGTGGTCACCGGCGTCCGTGTCGAAGTGGTGAAGATAGGAACGCAAACGGCGGCAGCGGACGCGAGGTCGCACTGCCGCCGCACGAAGCAAGCGGATCAGGGTGCCGGGGGCAAACCCGGCAGACCGTCACGCCGCGGCGAGCGCGGTGCGAACCTGTTCAGCGATCGCAGCAAATGCCGCCGGATCGTTTACAGCCAACTCCGCGAGAATCTTGCGGTCGATCTCGATGCCCGACTTTTCGAGACCGCTGATAAACACGCTGTACGACATGTCATGCTGACGCGCCGCGGCGTTGATGCGCATGATCCAGAGGCGACGGAACTCGCGCTTCTTGTTCTTGCGGTCGCGGTAGGCGTAGCGCCAGCCACGCTCCACGGTCTCCTTCGCCGCCTTCCACGTCTTGCTGCGCGCGCCGAATGCACCACGCGCGGCCTTCATGATCTGCTTCTTCCGCTTCAGGCGGACCGGATTACTGCGTACGCGAGGCATCTCGGTTCCTCCTTAAGCCTGGATGAGACGACGCATGCGCTTCGCCTCCCCAATGGTTTCGATGATCGTGCCCTTGCGGAGATTGCGCTTCCGCTTCTGGGACTTCTTGGTCAGGATGTGGCTCTTGTAGGCCTTCCGGCGCTTGACCTTCCCCGTCCCGGTGACGGAAAAGCGCTTCGCGGCGCCGGTGTGAGTCTTCATCTTCGGCATGGGTCTCCCTGCGTGCCTATCGTGGTGCCAGAATCATCGTCAGCGCCTTGCCTTCCAGCTTGGCGTCCGTCTCGACCTTAGCGATATCAGTGAGCTGCTGGGCAACCCGGTCGACCACGGCCTTCCCCAACTCGGGATGCGCGATCTGTCGGCCACGAAACATCAGCGTGACCTTGACCTTGTTGCCTTCCTCCAGGAACCGGCGAGCGTGGCGCGTCTTCGTTTCGAAGTCGTGCTCCTCGATCCCCGGCCGGTACTTCACTTCCTTCAGCAGGATGATGTGCTGCTTCTTCTTGGCAACACGCGCCTGCTTGGCCATCTCGAACTTGTATTTGCCGTAGTCCATGATCCGGACAACGGGCGGTCGTGCGAGCGGAGCCACCTCGACCAGATCGAGGCCCTGTTCGACTGCAGAAGCCAGGGCGGCATCAACTTCCATGATGCCCAGCTGGGCGCCGTCTGGGGCGATGACGCGTACCGGGGAGATGCGAATCTGCCGATTGACGCGTACTCGCTTGGTCGGATCCTGAATAGGATGAGCTCCGTGTAGCGGGAAAACAAAAACGGCGGGATCTTCAGGGATGAAGACCACGCCGCGAGGCCCACCCGAGGGGGTGTGCCCGTTGCACTGGACTCCAGCAGCACACCTCACCAAAGTGAGGGCCGAAGGGTGGACCTCTACTGCCGCAGAGGTCACTTGCCGAGTTCTGACCTTGAGAAGCTAGACATGTCCGGCACGCTGGTCAATGGCTCAGCGTCCGCATGGGTGGACGATCGCCGTGGCAGGCGCATACTGTGCACACCATGCACACCCCGACACGGGCGGCCCTGGCCTTCCTCTGCGCCACAACCCTCGCTGGCTGCCAGCCGACGCCGCGCGGCACCGGTGGCGTCACCTTCCTCAACGTCCGAATCGTCGACGGGACTGGGGCCCGTGCCCGCGTGGGCAACGTGAGAATTGCCGGCGACACGATCGTCGCACTTGGTAACGTCGAGCCGATCGACGCAGACTCGATCATCGAGGGCCGCGGACTGACGCTGGCTCCAGGCTTTATCGACACCCATAGCCATCACGCCTCGGGACTCGCCGCAACGCCCGACGCACGCCCGGTCGTCAGCCAGGGCATCACGACCATCGTGGGCGGTCAGGATGGCTGGCACCCGATTCCCCTCGCGAAGACGCTGGACTCACTGACAGCGACCCCTGGCGCGGTCAACGTCGCGTACTACACTGGTCACGGGGCTCTTCGGAGCGCCGTCCTCGGCGACGACTTCAAGCGCGTGGCGACCGCCAGCGAAGTGGACTCCATGGTATCGCTGCTGCGGACTGAGATGGCCGCCGGAGCGCTCGGCCTTTCCAGCGGGCTGGAGTACGATCCAGGCATCTACTCGAGCCGTGCCGAGGTCCTCGCGCTGGCTCGCGAGACCGCATCGCTCGGGGGACGCTACATCAGCCATATTCGGAGCGAAGACCGGTTCTTCTGGGACCCCATCGACGAAATCGTGACGATCGGTCGCGAGGCAAGACTTCCCGTACAGATCAGTCATCTCAAGCTTGGCATGATTCCGCTGTGGGGACGTACCGACCGTTTGTTCGCACTGCTCAACGCCGCGCGGGCGAACGGCGTCGACATCACTGCCGACGTCTACCCCTACCCCTATTGGCAGTCAACGCTGACCGTGCTTTTCCCACAGCGCGACTTCAGCAATCGCCGGGAGGCGCAGAAGATCCTGCGCGAGATTGCGAAACCGGACGGTTTGCTGATCGGCGCATTCGCCGCCAACACCGCATATCGTGGCAAGACGGTTGCCGAGATCGCAGTGTTGCGCGGCGAAGAACCCGCAGCGACACTCATGGGGTTGATCGCCGAAGCACTGGCCTGGGAGAAGGCGAATCCTTCGAGCACGGAAAACAGCGAAAGCGTCGTGGCGACGAGCATGTCCGAGCCTGACATCGAACAACTGCTCGCGTGGCCGCACACGAACATCAGTTCCGATGGCCAGATGGACGGCGCGCACCCGCGCGGATACGGCGCGTTCCCGCGTGTGCTGTCGAAGTACGTGCGCGGGCGAAAGATCATGACGCTCGAATCGGCGGTTCACCGGATGACCGGACTCGCCGCCGCGCACATGGGCCTCACCCGACGAGGCACGATTGCGCCTGGCGCATACGCCGATCTCGTGCTGTTCGACCCCGCCACGATCGAAGACCACGCGACGCCCGCGTCGCCGCATCTCGTCTCGACCGGCATTGCGGGCGTCTGGGTGAATGGCCGCGCGGTATGGCGAAATGAGCGCACCACGGGCCTGCACCCCGGTCGCGTCCTTCGTCGCGGGACCGCGCCGTCACCGTCACCTGCCGTATGATAGCTTCGCATCATCCCGCCTCTCGCCCGACGACACCAGGGAGCAGCATGCAGGCAGCCATTGATTTCGGCATCAGCAACACCGACGCGGTCGCGAGAATCGACGGCGGCTTGCACTACTGGACGCGCCGCTCGATCGGTGCGCCAGATCATGCATCAGTGCGCGAGATTCTCGCCGATGGCGGCGTGCCGCTGGCCCTGTTGCCGGCGATTGCGGTGACTGGTGGCCAGCACAGGGTCTTGCCGGCGCAACTGGGCGGGTGTGCCGTGGTGGGCGTTCCAGAGGTGATCGCGATCGGTCGCGGCGGGCAGGCGCTGGCGCTGGCCGAGGGGGAGGATCCGGCGACGCCGATGCTGGTGGTGAGTGCCGGTTCGGGAACGGCGGTGGTCTCTGCGCGAGGAGCGACGTACGCCCACGTCACCGGCACGGGAGTGGGTGGCGGCACGCTGCTCGGCCTCTCACGGCTCCTCCTGGCGACAACCGATGTCGACTTGATCGATGGGATGGCGCTTTGCGGGGATGCCAACGGCGCGGACCTCGCGCTGCGGGATGTCGTCAGTGGCCCAATCGGTGCACTCCCAGCAGATGCGACCGCCGTCAACTTCGGCCGACTCGCGCGACTGGACACGGTGCCCCCCGCCGACGATCTGGCAGCCGCCATCATGACGCTCGTCGCTCAGGTGATCGCGATCACCGCAATCAACGCCGCCCGGGCGGAGCGTATCGAGCGCATCGTGATCATTGGCCACATGGCCGACCTGCCGAGTTTCAGGCGTGTCATCGATCAGGTCGGGATCTACTACGGGGTGACGCTGACGGTCCCGGATCGCGCCGGGTATGGCACCGCGCTCGGTGCGCTGCTTCACGGGACCGTCGCCGGCGCCTGAGTACCCGGTCGGTCGCGGCCGGACGAGTTACCGGTGGGTCCGCTGGTCGTCACTTCTCTCGGATCGCGTCGCCATAGGGCTGACGCAGAGATCGCACCTCGCACGGCCTGCCGGACGTCCGGCACCCGGGCAATCAGCGCACCTACCCCGATGAAGGAGTGGCAAGTTGACATACCGTTTCTCGCTGCCGACGCTCACGCTGACCGCATTGGCAATCTCAGTCGCAACTGCGGCGCAGGCGCAGCAGAAGAAGCCAGCTGCCACCGGATCGGCGAGCCGCCCGGCGTCCGCACCCGCTGTCACCACGCCGACGCCGCAGCCCGCGCCGGTGCAGGCTGCGCCGCCGCCCGCGCCTGCCCCAGCAGCCGAGAAGCCTGCTGCCGCCGCGCCAAAGCGCCCGAAGGCAGACCCCCGCGGTGAGCACGTCCAGTTCGGACTCGCTGGAGCCCTCGCGGCACCTATGAGTTCGCTCGGGAAAGCCTTTACCGCCGGTTACAACGCAGGTCTGTTCGTCGAGGGCAAGCCGGCGAGTCTTCCGGTCGGCCTCCGCGCAGACATCCAGTACACGCGGTTCCCGGGCAAGACCACCGGCATCGACACGGCCTACTCGGCCATCCAGTTCACGGGTGCTGCGGTTTACGACTTTCCGAACGCGAGTGGTGGCAAGTCGCCGTTCTTTGCGACCGGCGGCCTCGGGCTCTATCGCTGGACGCTCAACGGTTCGGGCCAGACGGACTTCGGTCAGAATCTCGGCCTGGGTGTGAATCTGAAGACACGCTTCAAGCCGTCGGTCGAAGGTCGCTTTCACTTCTTCAACGACGTGCAGTTCTTCACGATGGCCTTCGGATTCAGACGCTGAGGCGGGACTGAGCTCACGAGACCCGCACACTCCCGCGGGTCTCGGTCATCACGGCTTGGCGATTGCTGTCCGCCGCCACCAGGCAAACGCGGGGAATCCGAGCGAGAGCAGGACCGCGCCCTTGATGGCATTGGCCGGATTCGAGATGACCGAGCCGAGAATCACATAACCTGCCGCGGCCAGAAAAAGCACGGTCGTGACTGGATGTCCGTAGCCGGTCGGTGGCGCATCGCGCGACACCGACCGCTTTTGTCGTGCGTGATAGACGAAGAGCGTCGCACCGGTTGCCGCGAAGAAAAGCCAGTCGGCGAAAACGACGTAGTCGAGCAGCTGGCCGTAACTCCCGGAGAAGAGCAAAACGATTGCCCAAAGCGACTGCCCTGCAAGCGCAGCGATCGGCGTGCGTGTGCGCGGATGTACGCGCGCCATCCCGGCGAAGAAGACGCCGTCGGCCGCCATCGCCTGATACACACGTGGTGTGACGAGGATGACGAGGTTCAGAAAACCGAAGGTTGAAATCGCGATCCCTGCGCCAATCAATGCGCGGCCACGTTCACCCATCAGCGCGCCGACCGTCTCAGCCGCCGGTGCATGACTCGACGCCAGTCCCGCGACACCAAGTGCGCGCAGATACGCCAGGTTGACCGCGAGGTACCAGGTGACAACGATGAGCACGCCGAGGATCAGCGCGCGCGGCAGATCGCGCCGGGGATCACGCAACTCCTCGGCGACGAAGTTCGTCTGTTGCCAGCCGCCGAACGCAAAGAGGACCGGCACCAGCGCCGAGCCAACGGCGAGCAGCCACGCGCCCACTCCAACCGGCGCCACCAGCGGTTGCGCTGTCGCCGCCGCCGGCTGCAGCGCGACATCTGGTGCTGCGAACGCCACGGCAACCAGAAACACGATTGCCGCCAGCTTGAGCACTGTCGCGATGTTCTGCGTGATCGCACCCGGCGTCACGCCGGCGATGTTCACGCCGGTCAGAGTAACGATGCCCGCCACAGCGACCGATGGCGCCCAACTCGCCGGAAGGCCAACCACCGCAGTGAAGTAGTTCGCGAAGGTCATCGCCACGGCTGCAATTGCGCCGGTGGAAACCATCAGGAACAGCGCCCACCCGTAGAGAAAGGCCGGGAAGGCCCCGAACGCATCGCGCAAGTACACATAACCCCCGCCTGCCTTTGGCGCGCGAGCACCGAGCTCAGCGAAGACCAGTGCTCCGACGATCGCGACTACCGCGCCGAGGCCCCAGGTGGCCATCGTGGCGGGCCCGGTGCTCACCCGCTGCGCGACGATCGCCGGGTTGAGAAAAATCCCGGCGCCGATGATGCCTCCGACGACCAACATGGTCGCAGAGAACAGTCCGAGCCGCGGTGCATATCCGGGCGCGCCGGCTGCCGCACCGCCCTCCCGCTGATCTAGTGGTAGAGACATGTCCGCAGGCTAGTCGCACGCGCGTCGGCCAGCGAGTGCCTCCGCTGGCGCGTATGACGCCTGACTGGACAGCGCAGGATTCGCGTGCGTCCTTGAGCGTTCGTCCTTACTCCGCCCCTGACTCGATGCGCACGATGCCACTCCGCGACTCCTTGCTCTCCCTTTCCGCGCTCGGCATGGCGCTCGTCCTGCTGCCGCACTCCGCTGCGTCGCAAAACGTCGCCGGCGACCCGTTCGCCGCGTTGCGCCTGCGCTCCATCGGACCGGCGAACATGAGTGGCCGTTTTACTGACATCGCCGTCAACGAGTCCAACCCATACGAGTTCTATGCTGCGTCGGCCAATGGTGGTCTCTGGAAGACGGCAGACAATGGCGTGACGTGGAAGGCCGTCTTCGACAACCAGAGCACGAACTCCATCGGCGCCGTCACGGTCGACCAACGGAATCCGTCCACTGTCTGGGTCGGATCGGGGGAGGCAACGAATCGGCAGAGCTCCGGGTGGGGGGATGGCATCTACAAATCCACCGACGGCGGCGCCACATGGGCCAACGTTGGCCTGCGCAACACGGCGCGCATCGCACGCATCGCCGTCGATCCAAAGAACTCCGACGTCGTCTATGTGGCGTCGCCGGGGCACCTCTGGGGGCCGAATCCCGAGCGTGGACTGTTCAAGACCGTTGACGGCGGGCGCACATGGCAATCGATCCTGTCCCGCGATGAGAATACCGGCGCCGTCGATGTTGCCATCGATCCCACCGATTCGCGAATCGTCTACGCAGCGTTGTACCAGCATCGACGGGCCCCGTTCGGATTCGTCGGCGGTGGCGCAGGGAGTGGGCTCTTCAAGTCGGTGGACGCGGGCGCGACATGGACGCGTCTCTCGGCCGGATTGCCGCAGGGTACATTTGGACGGACTTCGATCTCGATCTACGCGAAGGATCCTCGCGTCGTGTACGTCAGCGTCGAGCAGGGGCAGCGCTACACATCGAGCATCTCGTACGCCAAGCGCCTGGGCGGCGTCTATCGTTCGGAGGACAAGGGCGAGACATGGCGGTTCATGAGCGACTGGAATCCGCGCCCCGCGTACTCGAGCCAGTTGCGCGTCGATCCGAATGATCAGAGCCGCCTGTATGCCATGCAGTGGTCGGTGAGCGACGACAGCGGCAAGACGTGGCGCGAACCGCGCCAGTCGCTGCACGGTGATGACCGGATGGTCTGGATCGATCCGCGCGACTCGCGTCACCTGATCAAGGCGGACGACGGCGGAATCGGTATCTCGTACGATCGCGGCGTGAAGTGGCTGTACGTGACATCGCTGCCGATGTCCCAGCCCTATCATGTCAGCGTCAGCACCACGTCACCGTACTTCGTCTGCGCCGGCCTGCAGGACAATGGCAGCTGGTGTGGTCCGAGTGCGACCTACACCACCACTGGTCCGCTCAACGAGGACTGGTACCGGGTGGGCGGCGGCGATGGATTTCACAACGTGATCGACACGAGCGACAACCGGACGGTGTACTCGAGCTCCCAGTACCTTGGCCTGAGCCGCGTCGATCTCCGGACACTGCAGAGTGTGAGCATTCGCCCTGTCGGCAAGGAGGGTGAGGGCCCCAAGCTCGGGAACTGGGGCGCGCCTGAACCGCGGGTCGGCCGGAAGATCATGCCGGCCGGCTGGAATTCGCCGGTACTCATCTCGAGCCATGACCCGAAGACCATCTACGTCGGTATGCGCGAAGTCTGGAAGTCGACGGACCAGGGCAACGCGTGGGTGTCGCTGGGCGACCTGACCACCGGGATCGACCGTCGCAGTCTGGCGATCATGGGACAGATGCCAACCGACACCACACTGTCGCTTGATGACGGCGTCTCCTATTTCCCGAGCACTACGAGCATCAGCGAGTCGCGCGTGCGCGCTGATGTCCTGTATGTGGGCACGGATGACGGGAACCTGCAAGTCTCACGGAATGGCGGCCGCTCATGGACGAATGTCCGCGCCAACGTGCCGGGTGTTCCCGCAGGCACATGGGTTTCGCACCTTGAGGCCTCACGCACGGCAGCCGGTACCGTGTACGCGGCCTTCGATGGCCATCAGAGCGACGACTTCGCCAACTATCTTTTTCGCAGCACGGATTTCGGAGTAACATGGACCCCGCTCACCACCACGCTCCCGCCGAACCGGGTGATTCATGTGTTGCGCGAGGATCTGCGCAACCCGCGCGTACTCTATCTCGGTACAGAGCAGGGGCTGTTCGTGTCGACGGACGCCGGTGCGACGTGGCGTGAGCATCGCGGACTACCGCGACTGCCAGTGTACGACATCGCACTGCAAGACCGCGACAACGCTCTGGTGGTGGCAACCCACGCCCGCGGAATCTTCATTCTCGACAACCTCACCGCACTCCAGGAGTTCAGCCCGGCCGTCGAGGAGTCGCGCGCGCATCTGTTCACCATCCAGCCAGCAGAGATGCGACGCCTGAGCGGTACAAAGGCGCACAGCGGTGACATGATCTTCCGGGGCGAGAATCCGCCGAACGGGGCCATCATCGACTACTGGCTCGGCGGCGTGGCATCGACCGATTCCGCAAAGATCACGATCCATGACGCGAGCGGCCGCGAGATTTCGCGCGTTCGTGCGACGCAAGCGGCTGGCGTGAACCGCAGCGTCTGGAATCTTCGGCTGCCGGCACTGCCGGGAACCGCGGCGCCAGGTGAAGACGATGCCGATGTCCAGCGCGGCGGCCCGCCCGGACGCTATGTCGCACCGGGACGGTACACGGTCCGCCTTATCGCCGGTGGTATGACGCGCGAACAGTCGGTCATCGTCCGCGAAGACTCGCGGATGACGATGACGGTCGCACAGCGCGTTCAATGGCATGCCGCCGTCGACTCGGTGGCGAGCGTCTACCGGCAAGTCGTTCAGCTGGGCACAGACGTGGCCAACAATCCGGACACGGAGTTGCCGAAGACCATCCGCGAGCTGCAGGATCGCCTCGGCACGCTGTATGGCAACGTGCTGCGCGGCAACGGCCCACCGACGGCGGATCAGCGTCGGCAGATGGCGTACTTCCCGACGGTACTGCGAGAGCTGCGAGCCAGAAGCCGTCGCTAGACTCCGTGCGGATGAGCCTTCACGCGCGCGCGCCGCAACTGCCGGCGGCGCGCGCGAGCGGCGTGATGCACCCAACGGCAATCAGCGCGAACCCGCGCACCCTCACACGAGATGGCTATCGATCCGCGTACGCGTATCCCTTCGCATCGGGCGTCACACCGCCCCATGCATGAAACGCGTCGTGCTCAAAGATGAGAAGCCACTGCTCCGCGGCCGCGTCGCGAAGCAGCGCGCGCTTGCTCTCGAGGGTGCGCAGTGGTTCGACGTCGTATCCCATGATCCACGCCAGCGGCACATGGTTCGTGGTTGGCATCACGTCTCCGAGAAAGCACGCCCGCTCGGCACCACTTTCGATGATCAGGCTCTGGTGATACGGCACATGCCCCGGCGTCACGCGGGCGCTGATGCCACGAACGATCTCGACATCGCCATCGATCAGCTGCAGCTGCCCTGATGTTTTCAGTGGAACGAAGTTGGGCGGGAAGTAGCTCGCCGCCGTTCGTTCATTGGTGTGCGTTGCCCACGCATACTCACCGGCCTGCACCACGTACGTCGCGTTTGCGAAAGTCGGAACAACCGCGCCTGCTGCATCGCGCCGCGTGTTGCCGCCGGCATGATCGAAATGCAAGTGGGTGTTGATGACGAACTTGACGTCCTCCGGCGCAAAGCCGGCGGCCCGGATGCCCGTTTCCAGCGCAGTCTCATCCTGACGCTGTTCCGGCACGTCGGCCTGCAACTCCATGCCGTAGATGTCGATGAACTTCTGGTCTTCCTTGTTGCCAGCGCCGGTGTCGATGAGCACCAGCCCATCGGGATGCTCGATGAGCAGGCATCGCATGCCCATCTGAATCCGATTGCGCTCGTCGGCTTCGATCTTGCGCTGCCAGAGCACCTTCGGCACGACGCCGAACATCGCCCCACCGTCGAGCCGTTGCCCGCCAGCCTGAATGGCGTGAATGCGCAGCGATCCAAGCTGACGTGTCTGCAGCAGTGGCGTCGGGAGAGTCATCGGTCGGGGAGGCGAAGGTCAGGCACCGTCACCTGCGTCCCGCACCGGTGCGGGCATTGCCGGTGTCTTGCGCCGCTTGGCGGCGGCGGTTCCCGTGCGCTGGAACGCATCAAGAGCGCCCCAGGTGGTGATGTCGCGGCCAGCGGCGTCCTTCAGCAGGGCGATGAGGATCTTCGCGGTGGCAATGGCATCGCCCGCTGCGCGATGACGAGCTTCCGCTGGAATCTCCACCCCGTAGTGGTTGGCGACAGAATCAAGATTGCGACGTGACAACTGCGGCAGAGTCTTGCGCGCCAGGCGGACCGTGCAGAGCGTGGTGCCATCAAGCGCCTGCCCGGTGCCACGGAAGACCTCATGGCTCACGAATCGCCAGTCGAACGACGCGTTGTGCGCGACGAAAATATGCCCCGACAACCGCTCCGCGACCTGGTGCGCGATCGTCGCGAAGACGGGCTTGTTCCGAACCATCTCCGGTGTAATCCGCGTGATTTGCGTGATCATCGGCGGAATCGGGCATTCTGGATTCACGAGAGTCTCAAACACATCCACGATCTGTCCGTCATGCACACGCACGATTGCGATCTCGGTGATGCGATCGCCGTAGCCAGGGCGCCCTCCCGTCGTCTCAACGTCGACCACCGCAAAGCGGATCGCGGCCAGCGGGAGCGTCGCTGCGGCCAAGGTCGTGACCAACGCTCCCGAGGGCTGCAACTTGATGCCCGGCTGCGGGTCAGTTGCCGGCCGGCGCGGGCCGACGGGGCTCGATGTGACATGCCAGCGGCCGTCAGGCCCCTGGCCGACGTCGGGGCGGTGTCCGAGAATCGCGCGCGCCAGACTCTCCGCCAGCGCCCGTCGGATGCCGACGGCCTGACACACCGCGGCGACCAGCGCAGGTGAGTCGATCGGCCCTCGTGTGATCAACGCAATCGCGGCATCCGTCACGCTCGACTCCGACGGCTTGAGTCGAGCCCCGAGAGATGCCATCAACGAATCAGAGTCCATCGCGTCCCGACTGTGAGTCTTGATGCTGTGGCGCCGTCCACCTTGGAGCCAGTTGGAAACACGTCAGCGCGGGACGCTCCTTCTCACCCGCACAAACGACGAGACGCCGCGCGACACCGGCGGCACCGACGGAACGGGCAGAACCAAAGTCCGCGATTGGCCCCGCCGCGCGCTCACCAACGCCGACTGCGGCGTCAGAGCTCCATTGGAAGAGCTCGCCAGCTGTCGTCATGCGACGCGTGAGTGTGACCGTCTCGTGCATCCACACAAACTATCCCGCCGCGATTCCCCAAGAAGTCCCATCGCGGCGACTGGGATCGTCCGCCTCGCTCGAGGCCGGGCTGGCCTTCCTGCACCATTCTTGTGAAATTCTTCACAAGAATGACTCTGCCCAAGCCTGCCCCCGATCCCGACAAGCACATCGCCGAGTCAACAGTCCGGCGATTGTCGCTGTACCTGCGGGTCCTCGAGCAGGCGGCGCAACGCGGCCAGGCGACCATTTCGAGCGATACGCTGGCCGACGATGGCGGCACGACATCGGCGCAGGTACGCAAGGATCTCAGCTTTTTCGGATCGTTCGGCAAGCGAGGGCGAGGGTACGATGTAGCTGAGCTCGTTACGCGCATCCGCGAGATTCTTGGCCTCAGTCGCGAGTGGAAGGTTTACATCGTTGGTGCCGGCAAAATTGGTGCGGCGCTGGTCAGCTACCGCGGCTTTTCCGAGCGCGGATTCCGGGTGCTGGCGATCTATGACAACAACCCGCAGCTGGTGGGGCGCATGATCGATGGGATTGGCGTCCGCAGCATGGCGGAGCTTGTGCGTGACGCTGCGCGCGAAGCGCCGGAGATTGCGGTGATCACCGTGCCGGCCGAGTACGCCCAGACGGTGGCCGACCTTGTCGTGTCGAGCGGCATTCGCGCCATCATGAACTTCGCGCCGGCGCCGCTGCATGTACCCGCCACGGTCACGGTCAGGTCGGTGAACATGGCGCTCGAACTCGAGGGCCTCGCCTACGCGCTCGTGCATCGAGATCGCAGCAGCGCCAACCGCTGAGCGCTACGGCACGTCTGCTGCCACGGCTGGAAGCGCGCGCAGCAGCAGTGCGAACTGCGCGGCAGAGAGCGTCTCAGGGCGGGCCTCAGGGTCGAGATCTGCGGCAGCCAACGCCTGATCCGCCTCGTCGGCGGTCAATCCTCGCACGGTCCTGACGACTCGGCGCAGCTGCTTCCGCCGCAGGCCGAATGATGCGATGACCAACCGCCGGAATGCGGCTTCTTCATCGGCCGCAATCACGGGATCCGACCGCGGCACGAGGTGCAGAATTGCGGAGTCGACTGACGGTGGAGGGTTGAACGCTGCCGGCTTGACCAGACCTCGCAGCGTGATGGTCGCCAGTGCCTGCAGATTCACCGACAGCGCGCCGTACTCCTTGGAGCCCGGTGGAGCCACTGCGCGCTCGGCCACTTCCCGCTGCACCAGAAACACCGCGCGCTCGGGACGCGGGCGTGTCATCGCGTGAAAGATGATCGGCGTCGTGATGTAGTACGGCACGTTTCCCGCGAGGAGAAACGGACCGCCCGCCACCTCGCCGAGCGACAGTTCGAGCACGTCAGACTCGATCACGCTGACGCGCGGCTGATCACGGTACCGTTGCTGGAGGATCGGCACCAGCAGCTTGTCGACCTCGATTGCAATCAACCGGCCGGCGCGCGCCGCCAGACGGTCAGTCAGCGCACCGCGTCCAGGCCCGATCTCGATGACCGTATCGTCACGCGTGATTGCGAGGACATCGGCAATCCGGTCAAGCACGCGTGTGTCGGTCAGAAAGTGCTGCCCCAGGCGCTTTCTGATCGGCGGCATGCGTGGATCACGTGGCGCCGTCACGGGCGCCTCGTCTGTAATGCCGCGATCGCCGCCACGTGAACGATATCGGACGCAGTGGCTCCTCGTGACAGGTCGAGGGAGGGCTTGCGCAGTCCCTGCACGACTGGGCCGATGGCGGTTGCACCACTGAGGTACTGCACCAGCTTGTAGGCGATATTCCCCGCGTCGAGCGACGGGAAGATGAGGATGTTCGCGCGGCCGGCCACGGGGCTGCCCGCTGCCTTGCGCGCGGCGACGAGCGTATCGAGTGCGGCGTCGGCCTGCAATTCGCCATCCACCCAGAGGTCGGGGCGACGCGCGCGCGTGAGTGCGACGGCCTGCCGGACGCGCAGCACGGTGGCCGCCTCGGCGCTGCCCCGCGTGCTGAAACTGAGAAAGGCGATCGCCGGTTCGTCGCCAACGATTCGGACTCGATCCGTCGCCGCCGCGATCGCGATATCGGAGAGCTGTTCGGCATTCGGCTCTGGAATCACGCCGCAGTCGCTGAAGGTCAGGACCTCATGGGGCCACGGATGCCCACCCGTCGGCGCCACGAGATAGAAGGCGCCCGACACACTCTGACTTGCACTCTCGGCGCCAATCAATCGCAAGGCCCACCGCAGCACATCAGCGGTCGTGTGCACAGCGCCGGCAATACACGCATCCGCCTCGCCGAGCGCCACCAGCGCGTTGGCGAACGCCAGCGGGTTCGTGGCGAAGGCGCGCGCCTCGGACTCACTGCGCGATCGTGTGCGCGCCCAGTCCGCGAGGCATGCTTCGACCTCGGGCAGGCGTGCATTCTCTGCAGGGATCACCGGTGTCGCCCCGAGCGCCCGGACCGCAGCAACGTGGGTGACGTCCGGGATCACGACGAGCGCCTGCGCGATCCCGGCTGAGACGATCCGGCGAACGGCGTCGCGCGTGCGCATGTCCTCGCCTTCCGCAAACACGATGCGAGGACAGATCGCCGCTGCCCGTCGATGGAGCGCGGCGAGGAATCCGGTCATCGTTCGGGGTAGCGAAATTTCGCCTGCAGCGCGGCAACGACGGTCGGGTGTGTGAGATCGCTGACATCTCCGCCAAAGCGCGCCACTTCACGGACCATCGAACTCGAGATGTACGTCGTATCAAGCGACGGGACCATGAACACCGTTTCGAGATCGGCCGCCAGATGCCGATTCATCAACGCCATCTGGAACTCGTACTCGAAATCACTGACCGCGCGCAGTCCCCGGATCAGCAGCGACGCGCCAATTTCGTGCGCGAGGTCGACCAGCAGTCCATCAAACCCGCGGACGATGATACGCGGCTCATCGTCGGTCGCACCAACGATGAAGCGCACGCGCTCTTCGGCGCTGAACAGTGACGTCTTCTTCGGGTTGCTGGCCACCGCCACGAACAGGGTGTCGACGAAATGAAGGCTCCGCCGCATCAGGTCGAGATGGCCACGGGTGACCGGATCGAAGCTGCCAGCGTACAGTGCGATGCGACTCATCGTGGGAAGGGCTTGAATCGGGAAGCGGAACGCGGGGCGAGGAACATCACCCGCGGAACAAGGTAATGGCCGTCTGGCCGTAGCGTCGCCGGTCACCGCCGTCGCCCAGGTCGAGTGCCGCCGGATGCTCGACGCCAAACACCGTGGCAAAATGCTTCGACCGCCAGGCGTCGCAGAGGCTTGCGGCAAGGCTCAGCGCATATGGAGGATCGGCGAAGCCCAGTGAGAACGTGTCTTCCGGTACGCTGTGAACGAAGTGCTCGGCGTCGCCCCGGTGGAGTGCGTAGCGGGCGGGGTCGGCACCAAGGGCGATCAGATTGCGCTGAATGGTGGCGAGCGCCGGGGCGGACGAATCCACAAACGTGACATGCGATGCGCCGCGGCTCAACGCCTCGATGCCGAGGGCCCCCGACCCGGCACAGAGATCGACCACGCGCGCGGCGGGCACGTCAAACTGGATGATGCTGAACCAGGCCTCGCGAACGCGATCACCTGTTGGCCGGACCCCTCCCGTCGACGGCACGGCGATCTGACGGCCGCGCCAACTTCCGCCGATGATCCGCATCGCTCAGCGCCGGACGTCGAGCAGTTGCAACTGCAACCGGTTGGCGCCCTTGTAGTCGTCGCGATCAAGCCTGAATGCCAGATCCACCGGTATTGCCGGATCGAGGAGCCTGGCCCGATCACCAAGACGCCAGCCAATTGCCGAGAGCGAAGCCTGCGGCGTGGCGACGGAGGTGCGCACGCCATCCGTGCTGCCGATTTTCCGCGGCGCAGTTTCAATTTGTGCGGCCCGGAGGGCAAGTGTCGGCATCGGATTTCCCAAACCGTGCGGCTCGAAGTATTGCAGCAACCGCTGCAGTTCATCGGTCAGGTCAGTTGCCGAAACCTCGAGATCGATCCGCTGTTCCGGGACGAGGTCATCAGCCGTCAGCTGCGCACGCGCCACCGCATTGAACGCCTCCTGCAACAGAGGCACACTCGCTGTCGCGACGGTGATGCCGGCCGCCGCCCGATGGCCGCCAAAGCGAATCAGGTGCTCGCGACAGGCCGTCAGTCCGCCGTGCAGATCGAAGGCGCCGATGGATCGCCCGCTGCCCTTCCCTGTGTCTCCCTCCAGCGCCACCATCACAACGGGCCGGGAGACCTGCTCCACAATCCGTGACGCGACGATCCCGATCACGCCGGCGTGCCACCCCTGCTTCGCGATGATCAGCCCGTAGTTGTCATCGAGATTGATGGTGTCCACGATGCGCATCGCCTCATCAAGCGTCGACTTGTCGAGCGACTGCCGGCGCTGGTTGAGCTCCTCGAGTTCACGCGCGATCTCATTGGCCTCGGCCGGATCTTCAGTGAGCAGCAATTCGACACCACGCATTGCATCACCCAACCGGCCAGCCGCATTCAGTCGGGGGCCGAGGATGTAGCCGATCCGGCCAGCGGTCAGCGGTTTGCCCTCGAGCCCCGACGCACGGATCAGCGCCCGAAGACCAACGTTCGTCGTCGCGCCCATCAGCTTCAATCCGTAGCGGACGAACACGCGGTTCTCTCCGCGCAGGGGAGCCAGATCCGCGACGGTTGCGAGCGCCACCAGATCGAGCAGACCGAAGACGAAACCGTCACTGAAGCCCATGGCGCGTGACAGCGCCAACGCGAGCTTGAACGCAATGCCCACCGCCGCAAAGTCCTTGTCAGGGGACGGGCACGCCGGTTGCTTGGGATTGAGCACTGCCACACACACAGGCAGCGGTCCGCCAGGCAGGTGATGGTCACTGACGATGACATCGATGCCTGCAGCGTTCAGAGCAGCGATTGCCGGTAGCGCGCTGGTCCCGCAGTCCGCTGTCAGCACCACTCGCGCCCCTGCGGCAATCGCCGCCCGCACCCCGGCATCGGTCAGGTCATATCCGTCGGTCAGGCGATGCGGGATGAACGGCACAACGCGCGCGCCCAGATGACGCAACGCACGCGTGAGCAACGCGGTGCTGCACATGCCGTCAACGTCATAGTCCCCATGGACGAGGATCGTCTCGCCGCCACGGATCGCACGTTCCAGCCTCGTCACCGCGTCGCCCATTCCCAGCAGCGTGGAGGGGTCACTGAGCTGCTCGAGGCGAGGCCGCAGAAACCGTTTGGCGGCATCCGTCTCCGCGTAGCCGCGCTGCGCCAGGAGTTGGCAGAGCACCTCCGGCAGCGACAGCTCTGCGGCGAGACGCTGAACAACGCCCGCCTCCACTGACGGCGGAGCCAGCCAGCGGGAGGGTGGACGAACGCGGGGAGCGGCAGGAGGCATAAGTCGCAACGTACGATTCAGGGTGGACTCGAACAACACAAATCTGTGCACGACTCGCGGCGGCGGCTGGCAGCCACTACGTACGGTAGCGTTCCGCCAGCAGCGTCCGTCGCTCGACCCGCAGTTCCTCCCGCTCGACCTCGAGCGCGCGCCGCACCTCAGGTGCACTGTCGCGGATCTGCAGGTCGAGTTCGCGCAGGGTCCGATCGAGATGTCGCACGCGGAACTGCCGCACGGCTCCCTCGAGCACCTGTGAACCGGCGGACGGCGCCAGCTCATCCTTCCGCGCTACGACTTCGAGAAAGACATCCATGGCGAACGGCGCATCGGTCTCCAGCGCAAGTTCGACGGTGTCGAGTGGCTCATCGGCACCAAGCTTGAGGAGCGTGTCGTAGATGGCACGCAGCCGCTCATCCTCGAACAGCGCCGGGTCCAGCTGCTCCGAAGCATCACGCACCCAATTGCGATCGGTGATCAGCAGCGCCACGACGGACAACTCGGGACCGGCCGGCAATCCATTGCTGGCCGCGCGCGGGCGTGCCGAGTCCATCTTCCATCCGCTCTCCTGCCGCTTCTTCTGCCACTTGGACCTTGGCGGTGCGTCGAGCGGCGGTGGCTGCACCTTCGGGACTTCGTGGACGTCGTCACGATACTCCACCTCATCGAGGTGCGGAGCATCACTGTGCATGTCGATCGCACGCCCCCCAGGTGCCGGCGCAGGCCGCGGGCGCGGCGACGCTGACGCTGATCCCGAGCGTGGACGCTGCGGCTTGGCCATCTCGGTCTCGATGACGGCGACCGGCACGTGCGTCACCTCCGCGAGCCGCGCCAGATACAGTGCGCGCGTCACGACATCCGCGGTCGCCATGATGGTCGGGATCACTTTGTCGATGGCCGAGCGCGCCTTCGTCAGATCCCGGAAGTACCCGCGCTGGTCCATCAGCTGGAGCTGGCGCTCAAAGACGTCCGTGCCAGCGTGGAGCGCCTTGTCGAGTCCGGCCCGGCCGTACTTCGTGACGAACGTGTCGGGGTCATCACCTTCCGGCAGCGTGACGACGCGAACGGCGGCATACTGCTTCAGCAGTTCCTTTCCGGCCTTGAACGTGGCGCTCTGGCCCGCCTTGTCACTGTCGTACAGGAGAAACACGTTCTTCGTGTAGCGCGTCAGCAGTTGCGCCTGACCTTCAGTGAGCGCGGTACCAAGTCCGGCGACCGCCTGCGTCGCGCCCGCCAGGTGACACCGGATGACATCCATGTACCCTTCGACCACCAGCGCCTGATCATCCTTGCGCAGCGAATTCTTTGCCCAGTGGAGTCCGTACAGCAGCTGCCCTTTGCTGAAGATCGGAGAGTCGGATGAATTGAGGTACTTCGGCTCTCCCGGTCCGATCAGCCGGCCGCCGAAGCCGACCGGATGCCCGGCGGCGTCATGGATCGGAAACATCACGCGATTGCGGTAGCGCGCACGAACGCGCCCGTCCTCCTCGCGCTTGATGAGCAGGCCGGCATCGAGCAGCTGCAACTCGGAGTAACCGAGGGCGCCGAGCTTGGCGCGAAGCAGATCAGCGTCCGCGGGGGCGTATCCGATCTCGAACCGGTCACAGGCCGCGCGGTCGAGCCCGCGGGCAGACAGATATGCCTGCGCCGCAGCACCGATGTTCGACCACAGCGACTCCCGAAAAAACTCGGCCGCCGCGCCGAGGAGCGCCCACACGGGCTCACGCGTGTCACGTGCATCCTCGCGCGAGCCCCGCGTTTCAACGATCACGATCCCCGCACGATCCGCCGCCGCACGCACGGAGGTCGGCCAGTCCATGCCACCATGCTTCTGCAGGAACGTGAACACATCACCACTTTCTCCACACTTGAAGCAGTGATATGTGTTGGTCTTCGTCGACACACTGAAGTTCGGATTCTTGCCGCCGTGAAACGGGCATGGGCCGCGGAAGTCATGCCCGACACGGCGCAGCTTGACCACCTCGCCGATGATTGCGACGAGGTCCGCGGCGTCGCGAATGCGTTCAATGGTTTCCTGCGGAATCATGGCGGCGCGTCCCTGGGCGAATGCCGGTCAGCGCAGTTCAGCGATCGTCACACCGGCACCACCTTCGTTCCACAACCCCATCCGATGCGCTGACACACGCGATTCGTTCCGCAGCAGCAGCGTCACACGCTCGCGCAGCGCCCCCGTCCCCTTGCCGTGGATGATGCGCAGTTCCCTGAGGTCGGCACGGACGGCGGTATCGATGGCGCGCGAGACGAAATCGTCAATCTCGCTCACACGCATGCCGCGCAGATCGACTTCACCCGCCCCCATCGGAGGCCCGGTATCATCATCCGGATTGCTGATCGCGACGGTCACCGCCGCGCGCTCCGGCTTCTTGCCTGTGGGACGAAGCGTCGCAAGAGGAAAGCTCATCTTGAGCGCACCGATCGCCACCGTGCCCTGCCCGTTCCGGACGTCGATCAACGTACCGATTCGATTGCCGAAGGCACTCGCCTCGACCAGCTCACCCACGTCCGGAAGACGCTCGAGTCCACCGCGTCGCACCCGAGCCGCCTCCGCCGCCACGGCGCGCTGCTCATCCAGCAAGCGCTCGAGCGCCTGACCTTGTGTCTGTGCTTCCTGCTCGATGACCCGTCGCGCGCCGCGCGCGGCAGTCTCGATACCGTCCGCACCTTTCGCCTTCAGTTCGGCGATCACCGTTTCAATCGTCTGCCGAGCCTCGAGCAGGTACGCCCGCGCCGACTTGCGCGACTCTCGCTCCAGCTCACGCTCCTTCTCGCGCAGCGTGCGTTCGCGCGCCGACAACGCGCCGGCCTGCAATTCGGCGTCACTGACGAGGCGGTCCAGCTGCACCTCACGCTGCGCCAGCACCTCGTCGCGCGCTTCGAGATCCGCCAGCAGCCGATGCACGTCGCGCTCCACCTGCGGCACACGCTGCTCGGCTCGATCCAGCACGTCGTCTGGCAGCCCGAGTCGTCGCGCAATGCTCAACCCGTACGAACGGCCCGGTATGCCCTTGAGGAGCCGGTAGGTCGGCGCAAGCAGTACGGCATCGAACTGCAGCGATGCGTTCACCACGCCTGGCACGTCGGCCGCCAGCTCCTTCAGCGCCCCGAGGTGGGTCGTCGCAACGGACAGAGTTCCACGACGCGTCAGCGCCTCGAGAATCGCACCGCCGAGGGCAGCGCCTTCGAGCGGGTCCGTACCGGAACCGAGTTCGTCGATCAGTACCAGTGAGCGATCAGTGGCGCCGCGCAGGATCTCGCGCTGGTGTACAAGGTGCGCGCTGAACGTGGACAGGTTCGCTTCGAGGGACTGCTCGTCTCCTACGTCCGCGAAGCAGTCGTCGACGATCGGCAGCCGACTTTCCGGCCCGACCGGTGCCGGGATACCACTCTGCATCATCGCGCAGAACAGGCCGAGCGCCTTCAACAGCACCGTCTTGCCACCGGTGTTCGGCCCCGAGATCAACAACGTACGCTCGTCAGGCAGCAGTACGAGGTCAAACGGCACCACTGGTGCGTTCTTGGCCAGCAGCAGCGGGTGCCGGCCGAATCGTATCTGCAGCCCATCGGAGGGCTCGCCCAGCGCGGTGGGTTCGCATCCGAATTCGTTGGCATATCGCGCACGTGCATAGAGCACGTCCAATTCAACCAGCGCGGCGAACGCTTCCAGCATCGCCGGCTGCAAAGGCCGCACGTTGTCGCTCAGCTCGCGCAAGATTCTTTCAACCTCGCGCTGTTCGTCGGACTCGAGTTCGCGAATCCTGTTCCCGAATTCCACCGCTGCCGGCGGCTCGATGAAGACCGTCGCGCCGGTTCCCGACGAGTCGTGCACAATGCCACCGAGCGCCGCGCGCGCATGCGACTTGACGGGGATCACGTAGCGGCCGTTGCGCACGGTCACCGACATGTCCGTGACCTGATGGTTCGGCTCGAGCTGGGCCATGATCCGCTCCAACAGTCGGACCAATTCTCCCTGCGCGCCCATCAGCTCGCGGCGCAAGCGGCGCAGCGCGGGCGATGCATCGTCACGGACCGAACCATCACCATCAATGGCGCGGTCGATCGCGTCCTCGTCACGCTGTGCCGCAATCAGCCGCACGGCGAAAGGCAGAAGATAGGCCGTGGCCATGGCAGGCCGGCGAGGATCCCGTAGCGCGGATTGCGTCCGACGACTCGACCGAAGGAGCATCGCGATCGCCGTCAGCTGCGTGCCGTCAAGGGCCGCGCCTTCCAGCCGAAGCCGCGCGAGCCCCTGTCGAACATCAGGAATCGGCTCGGGGGACCAGCCTCCCTCCGAACTCAGGACGGCGCGCTTGGCCTGCACGCGCCCGTGCTCGAGCGCCAGCCACTCGCGGTCCGTCCGTGGCCGCAGCGCGCGCACTGCGCCCGCGCCCAGCACCGACGACGCGCGCTCGGCGACGACATCGAGGACGCGGGGGAATTCAAGAACGGCGAGGGCGTGTGGATTCACAATCAGAAAGATGGAGCAGGGAGTGACACATGGGAGTGGTACCGTCACACGACAACGCGTGCGACTGTCACAGACGCAAACCGGCCCGATTGCTCGCAACTCTGAGCGATCGGGCCGGCGCAACCAGTGGGAAGCAGCAGTAAGGCTAGACGAGCTTCGCCAGCTCCTCTCGAACAATCGCGTTGATCACACTTCCCTCGACCTGCCCCTTGAAGCGCGGCAGCACCTTGCCCATGACCTGGCCCATCTGCGTCACGCCACTGGCAATGACCTCGATGACGGCGCTTCGAATCAGCGCCGGGTCCACTGCAGCTGGGAGATACCGCTCGAGGAGCACGATTTCGTCGGCCTCCTTCTGCGCCAGCTCCAACCGGTTCGCGGTCGTGTACTGCTCGACCGAATCCCGGCGCTTCTTGATGCCCTTGCGCAGCACATCCACAACGTCCGAATCCTGCACATCGCGCTTTTCTTCATTCTCGATCACGCGAACCCGCTCCTTCACCTCGGCAATGACGGTGCTGAGCAGCAACAGCATCGGCTTGTCCTGCGCCTTGCGAGCGGTGACCAGGTCACCGTTCAGTCGGGTGTGCGTCTCGGTCGGCAAGCTTAGAACGACCGCGTACGACGGTTCTTGCGGGTGGCCGCATTCATCTTGCGCTTGCGCTTCTCAGACGGCTTCTCATAGTGACGATGTTTGCGGAGATCCGAAAGGATCCCTGCCTTCTCGCACTTCTTCTTGAACCGCTTGAGCGCGCGCTCGAAGTTCTCGTCTTCGTGGATGACGACTTCTGCCAAAAGCTTCTTCCCCCCTTCGTGGCGTTGG
>JANNVN010000375.1:0-2675 GCA_031414435.1 Gemmatimonadaceae bacterium | reverse complement strand
GCGGCGTGACGCCGCGCGCCTGCTGAGAGTCTGCTCACGACTGTTTCTGTTCCCCTGACCTCCGACACCACCCATGTCATCCACGCTTCCTCCGCTTCCTCCGCGTCGGCTCACGCCGTCGCTTGCGATGAGCGGAATCTCAGCGACACCGGGCGCCACGCCTGCAGCAGCGTCACCTGGCGTTGCGCCGGTGGCGTATCCGCGTCCCGCCGCGCCTGCACCGGGTGCCGGGCCTGGTGGGTCGCCGGCTCAGGCGCCGCTCAACCTGCGCGCGCTGCTGGAGGAAGTGATCGAGCGCGATGCGTCAGACCTGCACGCCACGGTTGGCGAGCGCCCGATGCTGCGCATCGACGGCCACATCATTCCGGCCCGCACCCCGCACGTGCTGAGCGGCAAGGACACGCTGCAGCTGGCCTACAGCGTGTTGACGGAAAGCCAGAAGAAGCGGTTCGAGCTGGACGATGAACTCGACTTCTCGTTCGGTATTGCGTCGCTGGCGCGTTTCCGTGGCAACCTGTTCAAGCAGCGCGGGCAGGTCGCAATGGTGGTGCGGCGCATTCCGATGACGATCCCGACCTGCGAGGATCTTCGGTTGCCGCCGGCGATCGTGAAGTTTGCCGAGAAGCCGCGCGGGCTGGTGCTGGTGACGGGACCGACCGGTTCCGGCAAGAGCACCACGCTGGCGTCGCTGATCGACAAGATCAACAAGGAACGACAGGCGCACATCCTGACGGTGGAAGATCCGATCGAGTTCGTGCACAAGCACCAGCAGTCAATCGTGAACCAGCGCGAAGTGGGCACCGACACGCGGAGCTTCGCGGCCGCGCTCAAGTCGGCGTTGCGTGAAGATCCGGACGTGATTCTGGTGGGCGAAATGCGCGATCTGGAAACGATCAGCGCTGCCATCACGATCGCCGAAACCGGTCACCTTGCGTTTGCCACGCTGCACACGAATAGCGCGGCCGAAGCGGTGAACCGTATCATCGACGTGTTCCCGAGTCATCAGCAGAGCCAGGTGCGTGCGCAGCTGGCGTTCTCGCTGGAGGGGATCGTGACGCAGGTGCTGCTGCCCCGCCTGAGCGGCAAGGGCCGCGTGATGGCGAGCGAAGTGCTGGTGGTGACGCCGGCCATTCGTGCGCTGATCCGTGATGACAAGATCCACCAGGTATACAGCATGATGCAGGCCGGCAAGAAGTACGGCATGCAGACGCTGAACGACTCGCTGTATCAGCTCTACGTGTCGCGTGAGGTCTCGGAAGAGGAGTGCATGCGCGTGACGGGTGATGCGGTGGAGTTCCTTCGCATGATCGGCAAGCCGATCCCGGCGAGCATGGCATCCACGTGAGCATGATGGAGAGCGTCCCGATGGAGACCCGATAAATGGCCGTATTCACCTATACCGCCCGCACCGTCGGCGGCGAACTCAAGACCGCGTCGGTCGAGGCGAACAGCCGCGACGAAGTGATCACGATGCTGCGCAAGCAGCGCCTCAGCGTGGTCAAGGTCGACACCGAGAAGCCGCCCAAGAGCCTCGGCGGCATCGGCATGCGCGACATCGTCGTGTTCACGCGACAGTTCTCGACGATGATCAACGCCGGTCTGCCGCTGGTGCAGGCGCTGGACATTCTGTCGAAGCAGAGCGAGAACAAGGCGCTCCAGGCCGCGACCAAGCAGGTCGTGTTTGACGTCGAAAGCGGTCAGACCGTGGCCGACGCGCTGAAGAAGCAGCCGAAGGCCTTCAATGAGCTCTACGTGAACATGGTCGCGGCCGGTGAAGCCGGCGGTATCCTGGACACGATCCTGATGCGTCTTGCCACGTTCATCGAAAAGACCGATGCACTGGTGCGCAAGGTGAAGAGCGCGATGATCTACCCGGTGACGATCATGACCGTCGCCGGGGCCGCGATCGCGATCCTGCTGATCTTCGTGATCCCGACGTTCGAGAAGATGTTCGCCGGCGTGGGTTTGGCCCTGCCACTGCCGACGCGCATCGTGATCGGGTGTTCGAAGTTCCTGCAGGGGTACTGGTGGGCGCTGATCGGCGGCGGGTTCGGCGCGTTCGTGCTGATCAATCGCTACTACGCCACCGATGACGGCCGCCTGCGGATCGACGGGTTTTTGCTCAAGGTGCCGGTGCTGGGCGACGTGCTGCGTAAGTCGGCGGTGAGCCGCTTCACGCGAACGCTGGGCACGCTGATCAGCTCTGGTGTGAGCATTCTGGATGGGCTCGAGATCACGGCGCGGACCTCGGGCAACCGGGTGATCCAGAACGCGATCATGGCGAGCCGGGCATCGATTGCCGGCGGTGAGACGATTGCCGGGCCGTTGCAGAAGTCGGGGGTGTTTCCGCCGATGGTGATTTCGATGATCAGCGTGGGTGAGCAGACGGGTGGGCTCGACGAGATGCTCTCCAAGATTGCTGACTTCTATGACGAGGAAGTGGATACGGCGGTGGGCGGGCTGCTTTCACTGCTGGAACCGTTGATGATCGTGTTCCTGGGTGTGGTGGTCGGTGGTATGGTGGTGGCGATGTATCTGCCGATCTTCGACATGATGAATACGGTGCAGTAGGGCGGGCCCGCCTGGCTGCACGAACGAAAGAACCCCGCACCAATGCGGGGTTCTTTAGTTCGTGCAGCCAGGATGGTCCAGCTGGCGCAACGCACCGATCGGTG
>JANNVN010000374.1:0-15317 GCA_031414435.1 Gemmatimonadaceae bacterium | reverse complement strand
TGCACCATCGGCAGGTCGATGAAGCGCACTGGCACGTTGGCGCGCAGTGCCCAGCATGCGGCTTGCCACTCCGGCGAAAACGTTGCGAACGGGTGATATACCGCCATTTGCGGCTCATCGGGGCAGTAGCTGATGATCGCGACGGGCGGCTCCATGCCCTCGGCGATGACCGCAGGCAGCAACGCATCACCTTCCGGTGGACCCTCGACCAGCACGCAGTCCGGCTGCAGTGCGTCGAAGGCGCGCACGAGACTACGGGCAGAGCCCGGCCCGTGGTGGCGAATGCCGAAGAGGTGTGGCGCGGTCATGCGTGGTGTGGTGCGCGCGGGTTCAGGCGAGGTCGCGGAATGCGCGATACAGGTCCTTCCAGTCGTCACGCTCCTTCATCACCGTCTCCAGATACTCCGTCCACACCACGGCGTCCTGCACCGGATCCTTCACCACCGCGCCGATCAGGCCAGCTGCGATGTCGGGCGCCCGGAGCACGCCGTCGCCGAAGTGGCCGGCCAGCGCGAGACCGCTGTTGATCACGGAGATGGCCTCGGCCGTGGAGAGTGTGGACGACGGCGACTTGATCTGCGACTTTCCATCCTCGGTACGTCCGTTGCGCAGCTCGCGGAAGATCTGCACGATGCGACGTACCTCCTTCAGTGCCGGCGGCTCGGCAGGCAGCTGCAACGCACGCCCGAGCTCACCGACGCGCTTGACCACGATCGCAACTTCGTCTTCCTCGCTGGCCGGCACCGGCAGCACCACGGTGTTGAAACGACGCTTGAGTGCCGCCGAGAGCTCGTTCACGCCCTTGTCGCGATTGTTGGCTGTCGCGATCACCGAGAAGCCGCGCACCGCCTGCACCTCGCTACCCAGTTCAGGAATGGGCAGCGTCTTCTCTGACAGCACGGTGATGAGACTGTCCTGCACATCGGCTGGAATGCGCGTGAGTTCCTCCACGCGTGCGATGCGTCCAGTACGCATCGCCTGCATCATCGGGCTCGGTACCAGTGCGGCCTCGGACGGGCCGTTGGCGAGGAGCTGCGCGTAGTTCCAGCCGTAGCGCAGCTGCTCCTCGCTGGTGCCCGCCGTGCCTTGTATGAGAAGCGTCGAATTGCCGCTGATGGCGGCGGCAAGGTGTTCCGACACCCACGACTTGGCGGTGCCGGGCACGCCATAGAGCAGCAAGGCGCGATCCGTCGCGAGCGTGGCGACGGCGATCTCCATCAGGCGTTGGCTGCCGATGTATTTGGCGCTGATCTCGAAGCCGTTGTCGAGTGTGCCGCCCATCAGATACCGCACCACCGCCCATGGCGAGAGCGCCCAGTTCTCGGGCCGCGGACGCTGATCGGCCTTTGCCAGCTCGGCCAATTCCTCGGCGAACTGTTGCTCGGCGTGCTCGCGCATCACCGCAGTGGCTTGCGTCATCATGATCTCCTGGGAGTGGTGAGAGTACGCAGGGCGCGGCGTACCGCAATGATCTGGGTGACGTCGTGCATGACGTCGAGAAAGGCCGGTGTCTCGCTCCCGCTCCGCGGCCAATCCGCGATCCGGTCGAGCAGGTCCGGGTGCAACGTCGCGGCCAGCGCCGTCAGCGCCGGGCGCAGGGTGTAGTCGTCAATCTGGCCGCGCGAGACACGTTCACTGAGTCCATCGGCGAATGCCGTCGACATCGCGAGTGACAGCGATTCACCGGCGGCACAAACGGCGATCGCCTGTGACACCACGGCCGCCACCGACTCGCGATCGTCACGCAGGCGCGTCAGCCAATGCCGCTCGCGCGATGCTGCTGGGAGCAGGCCGAGCACGGTGTCGCGATCGCGTGCAGGCAGCGGCGCAGGCCAGTGATCGAGGAAGGCATCGCACCATTCGGCGTCTGGCGCAGCAAAGAGCACATCGCGCCAGCCGCGCCACAGCGCCTCGCTCCAGTCGGTCTTGCCGGCCCACTCCAGCAACTCGACGGCGGTCATGCCGACGTGCCGCGTCCACCATGTCAGCGGAACCTGCCGCACGAGCTGGTACAGCCACCACGCGCGCTCACCGAGCGAGTCGTTCTTCGGGCGCGGGGTGTCGAGATTGGCGTCCTTCCAGTCCGCGCCTGGCGCCGCGGGTGCATCGATCACCCAGCGCTTCCGCAACAGGGCGCGCTCTTGCTGGAGGAGTGGCGCCATCCTTGTGATCGCACGCTGAACATGTGCCGCATCGGGGAGGCGGAGGAGCAAGTCGAGCGCCGCCTGTCGCACATCGCGACTGCGGTCGGCTCGCAAGCGCTCCAGAAGCGGCTCGTCGTTCATGCTGATGCGTTCAACCAGGAGCGCAGCAAAGGCCGCCCGCTCCTTCGCCGACATGTCGTCCATCGATGCCACGAGCCGCGCGCGCATCGCGTCTGGCGCGCTGGCCCGTTCTTCGTGCAGCAACGCGATGCGCTGCTCGAAACTTCCGTCCGACCATCGCGTCTCGATGTCCGCCTCGACGCTCACGCCAGCCGCGAAGCTCCAGTCCTCGCGCTGCGTTGCCAACCACACGCCACGCTCACCGATCACACTCGCGAGCGCCAGCCGCAGGTGTGTCGAGCGCCGCCCGAGTTCGAGCGCCTGTGGAAGCAACGCCTCAGGAAGGCGACGGCCTGCGCGGGCGAGCAGGAGACAGACCTCGAAGTGCAGGTGCGCGGAACTGTGCTGCAATGCCCACGCAAGCAGCGCCGGCAGCGATCCGTCATCCGCTGCGGCGAGCGTCTCATCGCGTGCAGCGTCCGGCAGCGGGTCTGTCCATTCGGCACCGTGCGCACCGGCGATACTGCACGACGCCAGTACCGCCGCGACACGGAGCACGCGTGTTGCGGCACCATCATCGCTCACCTGCGCCTGCAGCAGTTGCGCCGTGAGTTGACCAACCTCGCCCGGCCAGATCAGGGGTGACGCTGCCTCGCGATCCGTGCCGAGCATCGCGGTCGGCACGAGTGGCATGAACTCGGCGCTCATGTCGCGCTCCGGGTCCATACCGCACCGCCCGTGTCGTCACGCCACGCGGTGAGTGCTGCGAAGCGCTGGCCATCCCACTCGCCCATCAACTGCAGCGGATGTCCACCGGCAATCGCATGCAGCCTCCACGCATCGGGCTCGCCAATGGCCAGCGGCAACGCGCGTCCCTCTGCGACAACGAGGAATGCGCTCCCGCGCCGCAGCGGCACCGCGTCGCGCACCACGAGCGGATGTGTCGATGTCCATGGGCACAAAGCGACGCGACGCGCGATGCGCAGCCACTCGTCGTGCAGTGGCTCTACGGGCCATCGCGGCAGCGCGGCAGGGCCAACGATATCGGCGGCGAGTGCACGGAGACCGCTTGCCCCGGGAAAGAACGCCATGGTGGCGCTCACGCCGCTGCCAGGCAGCCACGCCGTCTCGAAGCCACGGCCACCGAACGCGTGTTCCAGCAGCCAGGCGCGGCGGCCGCTACGTTCGCCATGCAGCCACACGCGTCGCTCGGCGAGCTTGTCGGCACGCTCCTCGACAACGCAACCGAGGACGGTCCAGCGGTCCACAACCCACTCACCATCCGCGAGAACGTCCGCCTGATCGTGCGGCCATCCGACGGCACCGCGCAGGTCGGCCTGCACATCGGGCGACAGCGTGGCGCGACGTGAGACGGCCTCGCAGAGCAGTTGCAGCATGCCGAGGCGCCTGAGAGTCTGCGCCGGCCAGTCGTCACCCTGATGTACGCCTGCCGCGGCTTCGCGCACGCGGGTGCCGAGTCCGGGCGCCTGCGCATCCACCATACGCGCCGCCATCGTGTGCCAGGTCTGCAGCACCGCGGAATTCAGCGTGCCGAAGCCCCGGCCGATCTGGTCGGCGAGCCATCGCTGCAGTTCCTGCGCGGCGGTTTCGATGCGGGTCCAGCGTTGCGTCTCGCGCCGTGCAGAGGCGTGCGGGTCCACCGGCGTCGCTACCTTCTCCGACTGGCGCTCTTCCTTGCGCTGCGCCTTCTCAGCGCGCGAGACGAGCCACTCGGTGACCCACGCCGGCGGCTCCGCAGCGCTGAAACGTTGGGCCTCTTGCGCGCGCAGCAGGAGCAAGGCCAGTCCGTGCTTGCAGGGAAACTTTCGGCTCGGGCAGCTGCAGTTGAACGACGGCCCGGCCAGATCCACCTGCGTCTGATACGGCTTTGCGCCACTGCCGCTGCACTCGCCCCATACGGCTGCGTCACTGGCGCCGAGCAGCGGCCATTTTGCCGGGGCCAGCAGACCGCGCGCCGCCTTGGCGGACGCGTCGTCGGGTGCCAGCGCGAGGATCGCCTCAGCCGTCAGTGTCATGCCGGTCGGCGGCGGGAGGGCGATTCGTCACGAATGAATGTGAACGCGACCGGCGAAAGCTGTCAACGCTCGAAAGCGTAACCGGGTTTGGCGGACGCTTCGCCGGCTCGATGACGACACAAGGCCACGATCTTACCCGATTCCGACCAATACTCCGCCCGCGATTAACTGTTGGTTACGGTGCGGCGCCGGAGCCGAATTCCGCTGGCGGTCCTGAGCGCCCATCGACAGCTTCGAGCGGCAGTCAATCATCGGTATGACTCCACCAATCTCAGCTGCGCGAATGCCGCTCCCCCGTCTGCTCCTTGGTCTCGCGGTTGCGGTGAGCTGCGCTGCGAATGCTGTCGCTGCGCAAGACTGGCGTCAGACCGCCGCTCATCTGGGTGGAAGTGCGCGCGTGCTGCTCGTCGGTACACGCCCCGAGGACGCGGACAACGCGCTCATCGCCTGGCTCAGTCGCGGGCGCCACATCCAGACGGCCTACCTCTCACTGACCCGCGGCGAAGCGGGCGTCAACGTGCTGGGTGCCGAGCGTGGGGCTGGGCTGGCCGTGGTCCGCACCGCCGAAGTGCTCGCTGAACGACAGCGGGACGGTGCTCGACAGTACTTCAGCCGGGCCTTCGACATCGGGGCGGTGGAGGCCGACAGTGTCGTGGCACGGGCCTGGCCGCGCGATTCGACGCTCCTCGATGTGGTGTCGGTAATCCGAGCGTTTCGGCCTCAGGTTGTCATTGCCCTGACATCCACCACAGGGGAACGTTACGCCACCCGGCGCTACACCGCGCAGTTGGTGGCCGATGCCGTCGCGGCAGCGGGCGACACGCTGGCGGTGCCGTCGTACGCTGCAGGTGAGCTTGGCGCGTGGCGGCCGGCACGATTGTACACGCTCATCGACAGTGTCACCTCGGGCGGTCGCGCACTGCAGATCGATGTTGGTGAATTCGATCAACGCGAATTGCGGAGCTACGCCGAGATCGGCGCCGAGAATCGCCGTCTGCAGCGGACGCAGCCTCCGCGCGCCGCGCCAACGCCTGGTCGCCTCATTCGCACGCTGCAGCGAGTGGATGGCTCGAACGAAGATGCGGTATCGTTGTTCGCAGCGGTGGACACTGCGTTCGCTCGCTTCGGCGCTGCCATCCCCGCCTCGGCTCGCCTTCAGTTCGACTCGTTGGAAATGTTGTTGAGCGACATACAGCGCGCAGCGCGGTCCGAGGAGGCGGGTGCTGTTGCCGCGCGTCTGGCGCAGGTCGTCTCGCGGATTCAGCAGTTTGCTGGGCCACTACAGTGTTCCGTGACCGTTGTGGTACAGCGGTGCACGGGCGCACGGGGGGAGTTCGCGCTGTCGCTGCACGAGATGCGTGAAGCCGCGACCCGCGCCATGCTCGATGCCGCAGGCCTCGTGATTGATGGTGTCGCCGCTCGCGAACTGGTGGCACCGGGCGATACCGTGCCGTTGACGATCACCCTCCGGAACGGAGGGAGCGTGCCAGTGACGCTGCGTAGCGTACTGCCGTTCCATCAGGACGGGAGCGCTACCGGTGATGTGGCGAAGCCTATGGTGCTGCAGCCAGACAGTCTGGTACAACTCACCAGTGCTCTCGTGTTTCGTGCCGTGTCGAGGCACTGGTGGCAGAACCTGGGCCTGATGAGTGGAACAAAACTGCATGTGGCGCTGGATCCGCGGCGCTCACAGTTGATCAGGGGTGAAGACCGCCTCGCGTCGTCAGGAGTCACGGCGCAGCTCACGGTCGGCGGCGTTGAGATTCCAGTGACGGTGGGACCGCTGGTGGCGCGCACACCGACGGCGCTGCGTGGTGACATGCGGCACCCCGTGATTGGTGTGGCTGCGACGTCCCTGTTGCTCGAAAGGGGCGCCGAGTATGAACGAGCGGGAATGGTGGTGAACCGACCGTTCCGGGTGTTCGTCTCGTCAGCGCGTGCCAGCACTGACACGCTGCAGGTGGCGCTTACACTACCCAAGGGCCTCACCGCCGACACGGCGGTCCGTCTGATCACGGTACCACCGTTCGGCACGCGGAACGTCTTCTTCGTGCTGCGCGGCACGCTGCCGCCGGGTCCACAACTGATTCAGGCAAGAGCGAGCAGCCTGCGTGTCACACCGCCGCAGGCAATGGGTGCGACGCTCACGCCAGCGCTCGAGGAATACCTGACGGGGACGGTGATCAACGAGTACCCGCACATTCCCTCGAAGCATTTCGTCCGGATCGCGCGCGACCGAATCGAGAGTGTCGCCGTGCAGGTGCCGCCGCGTTTGCGTATCGGGTACGTGCGCGGCACGGAAGATGTGCGAAGCGCGCTGGTGCAGCTGCGGGCCAGCGTGACGCCGATCGAGCTCGGGCTGCTCCCAGCCTACGATCTGACCGGGATCACCACACTGCTGCTCGGCACAGGCGCGCTGCGAAGTGAAACGTCCATGGCAGCCGTGCCTGCACTGCAGGCGTTCCTCGCGCGCGGCGGCACGGTGGTGGTGCTCGGTGGCGGTGCGGAAATCGCGCGCAGTGGACTCTTCCCGTATCCGATCGGTGCGGAGCTCATGGCAGGTCGCGCAGTCAACGACTCGCACCTCGATGTCCGCGTGACCGACCCTGGATCACCGCTGCTCAACTGGCCCAACGCGATCACCATCCGCGACTACGCGGCGTGGCGCACAGACCGGACCTGCAGCCGCACGACGCTGCTCGACCCACGCTACGGAATACCACTCGGCGTTCTCGACAGCGCTGACAGGCCAGCCGTCCCCGCGATCGTCACGGCTCGCGTCGGGAAGGGAACCCTCGTCCACACCACGCTGTGTATCGGCTCAGAGCTTGAGAGTGCGGGCAGCGGCGCGGCGCGGCTTCTCGTGAATCTGCTCAGTGCGGGGCAGCGGCAGCCAATCCGGTGACAGTGCACTCGCAAATCCGGTGACAGTGCACTCATTGCCGAGTATTGGTCGTTCCGGTGACACTCTGACGACGCTTCGGCGACGACCGTGCGACGTTTCTGCCACCGTTCGTGCCGCCGACAGATGCGTGCGGTACCGCGTCAGGGATGGAGCTCGGATAGCCGGATTCGGGCAATGAGTACACTGTCACCGATACTGACCCGCGATAGCCATATTCGTGCAATGAGTGCACTGTCACCGATGTTCCACCGATGTTCGCTAGTCCGCTGCCTGTGCCAATATTATCGGACTGCGCAGCGCCCCCCAGAGAAGCTGCAGGTTGGTGCGAATGCTGCCCGCCTGGTCCTCCGCAAACGCCAGCAATTCGTCCAACGCGGCACGATTGAGGTACTGTCCGTTGAAGAACAGCCCTGCAATCTTCGTGGTGCTGCGGATGTCGGTGAGCGGATTGGCCTCCAGCAGGATCATATCTGCAACCTTACCCGTCTCGATGGAGCCGTATTCCCGAGCCTTGCCGCTGAACCGCGCTGCGTCGATGGTTGCACTTCGCAATGCGTCCGTCGGGTTCAGACCCGCCTGTACGAGCTCGGCAAGTTCTTCGTGGATGGCAAACCCGGGGAAAACGTACGTGTCACCAGCGTCGGTGCCAGCAACGATCCGAACTCCAGCAGCGTGAGCCTGACGCACGTTGTCCATCGCAAGCCGATACAGCTCCGCGTCCACGTCGCGACCTGGTGCCTGCCTCGCTTGCTCCACAGCGCGATCGGCATCCGGTTGCCAGAGGCCTGCCCAGAGGATGAACGGGACGTAGCGCCGGAGCGGATCTTCGCGGAACGCTCGGTTGCCGGCAAGCGCGCTCATGCGAAGCACCTGCAGGGTCGGTGTCCACCACGTCTTCGATGCTGCCATTTCAGCCATGAGTTCGGCGCAAAGCACAGGGTCATGTTCGTCGATGAATCGAGCGCGCATGTCGGTCGTGTACGCGGCTGCCGGATCCGGCAACGCCCGGAACGCAGCGGCGCCCCGATAACAGTCGAACAGGAAGATCCGCGGGTGCTCCACACTGTGCTGGCCAGCAGCCAGCACCACTCTGAGTGGAACGCGCACGGGAATATGCCCCGCGAACGACAGCCCATGCTTTGACGCTTCCGCGGCAAGTGCACCGTATGCCTCCACGGAGACATTGGTATACGTCTTCAGCAGATCGACGCCATTGGCGGCATGATGCGCCACGAGGGCTCGGGCTTCGTCCGCGTTTCGCGCCCTGAAGAATGCCGGTGCGGCAGCGGGTACCCCTTCTTCGCCGTTGATGGCGAAACTGCTGCGCATGATGTAGCGGGGCGCGAGCTGACTATGGTCTTTCAGCCCCGCCCGCCAACGCTCAATGTCGCCGCCGCACGCGACGAAGCTGTCCGGCAGGGATGGGCATCCCCACATTTCGCGCACGCCGGTAACGCCGTTGGCTATGGAGAGGGGATGGGTGTACTGCGGTGAAATCTTGAGCGAATGGACGTGCATGTCCCACAGGCCCGGCATCAGGAACTTGCCAATGCCATCCACGACGACGAGGCCGCGCTGCGCGAGTCCGGGGAGACTCTCGCCGATGGAATCGATGCGACCGTTGCGGACCACGACATCACGCCCGGGAACGATCCGGTCGTTCACCACATCGACGATCGCGACATTCCTGACGAGGAAGTCACCCGCCACACCGGGACGTGGCATCTCGGGCAACGGCCAGTTCAGCAATGCCACCAGCACGAAGAAGAGCGCGATGCTCAGTCCGACAACGATTGCCAGCAGCATCCTGATCGAGCGCGGCCACGCGGAAAATGCGCGCCGTCTATAAATTGCTTTCATCAGTGCAAGAGGCAGGAAGGCAGGATCAGCAGCCTGAGCTGCCTGGAGTTGCTGGAGCCGGGACGAACCGCACGCAAGACGCCGGGGCATTCAGTCGACCATACGCACATCGGTAGCAACCACGAATCGTATTCTGACGCCAGAATGTGAACTCAATGTGAAGGCAACAAGCGTAGCGCGGCTATGAGGCGCAGCCTCGCAGCTCGGCTGCAGGGCCATTCAACGAGGGGCGGCCAGTGCGAGCTTGCGGTGCCGGAAGTGGCGAATTCTCGATCTTGCCGTCGTCAGCCGATTGCCGGAGACGTTGCAACATACGGAACTTGGCTCTATCGATGCGCTGGTGATGCAGCGCCAGTTGAAACAGTCACCGCGCGCACGTCACTTGGTCCAGATGACCACAGCGCCGCACCCATTCCGCCGCGAGAACTGTACCGGCGCCGCACCCGCATCATAGATTTCAACGCCCAGCAACTCGTTCGACCGCAGATAGGTATTCAGGTCATTCACGGTCGGCTCACGCAGCGGGTTGCCGTTCACGAACACCGCGACACGACAGAATGGATAGCTGAAATTCTGCGGCGAACGTTGCGCGAGGATGTCGAATTGGTTGCTGTCTCGCGCAAAAATGATGCCCGGCCTGCCGCGAAACAGGTCCATCGCGTCGATCGGATTGCGTTCCGCGATTTCCTCGGTCGTGATGAACCGCCCGGCTCCACTGTGCTTTCTGCGCTTCAGGAACTCGTCGTAGTTGCGGCTGACGCTCAGGTTCGCGCGCACTTTCACGGTGTCCAGCACTGACTTGAGCGACGCCATCACGATGCGCAACGGCGATCCGCCCTCCACGACATCCACCGGCAACTCGACCGGCGCATACGACACCGCCCGCACGTCGAGCATCCGCGTACCCGTCGGAATGCCGCTCAGCGTGAACGCACCACCATCATCGGTCACCGTCGTGGGCCCGTTCCTGATGCTGACGCGCGCGCGAGCCAGCGGACGCTCTCCATCGGCGGCAACCACCGTCCCGCTCAGACGACCATCGCCCGCACGACGCGGTCCGGTTGTGATCGTGAGACTATCGGTCAGACGCGGTGTGGCATCAGCCGCCACCGGCCGCGCCACGCCGAAGTACAGGTCGCGTCGCAGAAACCCGGATGCCGGCATCTCGAGCTCGAGCGCCTCGGTACTGTCTGCATCGTGCGCTGCCGTTAGCACCACCATTCCCGTCGCCGGCGCGCCGCAGAGCGCGAACCATCCCGTCTCCTGCGTTGCGAACGTCCGGCGTTCCGTGCTGCGCCTGAGTCCACCAGCGGCCAGCGTGAGATTCGCCCACTCCACCGCGACGGTTGCCGATGCAACGGCGGCACGTGTGCCGGCATCGCGCACGATGCCAAGGATCAGTGACTGAGAATCGACCACGGCTGCGGCACCGCAGAGCGCCGCACGCAGTGACAGCGGTGACGGCAATGCCAGATCGATGCGTACACCGACAGTCAGGCCATCCACAATCACCGCGCGCGGTGTCTGCTCGACCCCGACTGAGTCGAGCAGCGGATGCATGAAACCGATCAGGTAGCGGCCCGGTCGCACGCCATCGAATCGGAACGCGCCGAGTGTGTCCGACGTGATGTGTCTGGCGGGCGCAGAAAGACTGTCGATGTTGACGAGTTCGACGACCGCCGCGACGAGTGGCTTCCGCGCCAGGCTGTCGAACACCACGCCATCGATGGTCGCGGGGTGAGGGGCAGCGCGAGAGGCCGACGGCCGACCCTGCGCCAGACACGTGTGCGACGCTACCGTTCCGATCAGCATCGCCACACCGATCATCGTTCGCCGTGGCGTGACCCCGGCGTGACGACGCTGACACGCGATCAGTGGTATGGCCATGCGGGGATACCTAGCGTCGCGTGGCAACCGTGTCCAGTTACCGCTCGACGCGTGACGCACAGTCTCGCGCGAATCGTGGCAAGCCGTGGCTCGCCAGACTCTGCATCGGCATTTGATTCGCGCTGCATCGCGGAGCGCACCGTCCAACCATCAGCGACCCTGATGCACTTCCTCGCACGGGCCTGCTGGTCTTCTGGCGCGAGTGCCGCTACTGGCGTCCGAATTGCCACGCCAAGCGGCTGGCCATCCGGACGCAGTGGCTCGACACCTTGCTTCTCGCACCCGTACCGCGCCAGCAGCTGGTGCTCACCAACCCCAAGCGGCTGCGCGCCTACTGTCTGTACTGTCGCCGCTCGCAGGCGTCGCCATCGCGCGCTTGCGCAGAGTGTGGCGATTGACGCCTCCGTTAGGCGGTGACCGCAGTGTGCCAGGTGCAACGTGCACCACTGAGCCGCCTGCTGCGCACTGGCGAGGGTCACACACCCGGGCTACCCTAGACAGATGTTGGCGGCGGAGTGACACATGTGCCGTCTCCCAATCCCTCCAACCTCGCCGTGTCCGTTCGCGGCCAACCGCACTGGGAGCACAGGTGGCAGAGTACCTCGATTTCCGCCTGCACATCGCCAATGCTGTCGATGATGCGTTTCCGGTCTCACTGATATCGGCCAGTGGGCCCGAGGTCACCGGCTCGATGCGCATGCCGTTCGATCCGGCCGCGCTCGAGATCGCGCTCCTGAAGGTCGAGCGCGCCGTCGGTGACTCCCGCGAGGTGCAGCATGGCACTCGCGACGTGGACGATGTGGACCTCACCTCCGTCGAGAGCTTCGGTGGGCAGCTGTTCGGCGCGCTGTTCAGCGAGCAGCTGAAGGAGGCGTTCCGCACGCAACGCGACGTCGCGACGTTGGAGGGCAAGGGTCTCCGCATCCGATTGTCGATCGAACCGGCCAGCCTCGCCTGCCTGCCGTGGGAGTTTCTCTACGATGCCTCGGTCGGCGACTTCGTCTGCCTGTCGTCGTTTTCCCCCGTGGTGCGCTACCTGGACTTCGAGCACCCGCTCGCGCTCCTGAAGGTCAAGACGCCGCTCAGGATGCTGGCGATGATCGCCAGCCCGACGGACCTGCCGACGCTCGACGTGGCGAACGAGAAGCAGCGGATCATGGAGGCGACGCGATTCCTCCAGGACAATGGCCTGCTGAAGATCGACTGGCTGGAGAAGTATGCGACCTACGACGCCTTGCAGAAGACGCTGCGACGGAAGGATGTCGACTACCACATCTTCCATTTCGTCGGGCACGGCGGCTTCAGCAAGAGTGACGATGAAGGCCTGCTCGCCTTCCAGCGCGAAGACGGGACCAGTCACGAGGTCAGCAGCACCGATATCGGACGGCTGCTGGCGGACGAGAAGAGCCTGCGATTGGTCGTGCTGAACTCCTGTCTTGGCGCCAAGGGAAGCGCCACCAACGCCCTCTCCAGCACGGCCGCGGCACTGGTGCGCCGTGGCGTGCCGTCGGTCGTCGCCATGCAGTACAAGATCAGCGACCGTGCGGCAATCACGTTTGCCCGTGCACTGTACGAGGCAATCGCGGACGGACTGCCGATCGATTATGCAGTGAGTGAGGCGCGCAAGACGGTGAGCGTCGCGGTGCGCAAGTCGGTGGAGTGGGCGACACCGGTGTTGTACACGCGCACCCCGGATGGCGTCCTCTTCACACTCGAGGGGGAGAAGACGTCGGATGCCCGCAGGAGGAGTCACGAGTTCGTTCCGTTCCCCGACGGTCCGCCACCTCCGGAGCCAGTGAAGGCTGCAAGGCTCGTCGGTCCGGACCAACCGCTCCCGGAACCGACGCCGACGCCGACACCGAAACCGACACCGGATCCACTCCCTCCCCCGAACCCAGCACCATCCCGTCTATTGCGCTGGGCCGCAGCGGCCGCGGTCGTCGTGATCGGTGGCGTTGCGGCGGCATACGCCGTCAGCGGGAATTCCGCGCGCCGCGAGCAGGCCCGGGCCGACAGCGCGGCGGTGGTGCGGCGATCCGACAGCATTGCGGCTGCCGCTGCAGTGCAGCGGTCCACCGACAGCATCGCGGCTGCCGCCGCTGGCGCCTCACGAACGGTGCGAGGGCCGCAGCTCCGCATGGTCACCATCCCTGGCGACACGTTCACGATGGGCTCGGACGCGTTCAACACAACCAAGCCAATGCACGCCGTGACGGTCGCAACCTTCGAGCTCGGGGATCACGAGGTGACCGTTGGCGAGTTCAAGGGCTTTGTCGACGCCAACCCGACGTGGACGAGCACGACGAAGGGGTGCATGTCTGATGAGCGCACGCAGGTGCAGCACGCGGATTGGAGCTGGAAAACACCCGGCTTTCCGCAGGACTCGCTGCACCCCGTGGTGTGCGTCAGCGTCAGTGACGCGCTGGCCTTCATCAACTGGCTGAACAAGGCGAGTGCGACGGGCGGGTACCGCTTGGCGAGTGAGGCCGAGTGGGAGTACGCGGCACGCGCGCGTACGGCCACGCCCCAGTACTGGACCGACCGGAATGAGACCTGTGACTACGCCGTCAGCGCCGAGCGGCCGCCGTTGTGCGCGCTGCAGGGGGTATCGAAGGGCACACAACCGGCGCACGAACGAAAGGCGAACGCTTTCGGCGTGCACGACATGCTTGGCAATGCGTCGGAGTGGACGCAGGATTGCTGGAACGGGACGTACACCGGCGCCCCAGTGACGAGTGTCTCCTGGCGCTCTGGCACCTGTTCGCATCAGGTCGTGCGCGGCGGGGCCTGGACTCACAGCCTGCGCGAGGTCAACGCGGCGTTCCGCGCCTACTGGGACGTCAATCGGGCGAGCAACCTCACGGGGTTTCGTGTGGCCAGATCGGTGGCGAGCGCTCCGTGATGTCTGGCTGTCTCTGCCTTGGGGCGTCCATCGGGCTGAGGCCACGCCGGACAACACCCGAGGCAGCACTGGCGCCAGATCTCGTGAAGGGCGTCTTTCACGCGACGGCCCCGAATCAACCCTGGGTCGCCGACATCACGCACGTTGCCACTCGAACACCTCCCGCAGCGCACACGCGAACCCCGGCAGTACGTCCCCCGCCGTCAGCATGCCATCGGCCTGCACCTCGAGTTCGCTTCCATCGCGGGAATGGATCGTCGCCCGCCGTTGCTTCGGATCGATCAGCCAGGCGACCAGTACCCCGGCATCCAGCCACTCGCGGATTTTTCGCACGGTAGCCTTTCGCCGATCGCTCGGTGACAGAATTTCCGCCACCAGGTCCGGCGCCAGTCGCCAATAGCGATCCTCGGCTGGGGGCGGGAGCCGATCCATCCGGACGAACGCGAGGTCGGGTGCAAGCACGGTGTCCGGATCGCTCGCGATCTGGAAGCCCGTATCCTGTCCAAAAACGGCGCCCAGTCGCGCCCCCCGAACATGATGGGTCACGAGCCAACAGAGATTTGCCGCATACAACCCGTGCCATGGTCTTGGCGGCTCGCGCACGATCCTCCGTCCACGCACCAGCTCCGTGTCCGTCTCGGGTGGCTGTAACTCGAACAACTCTGCAGCAGACATCAGTGACGACGGCGTCATGCGGCCTCCCTGGACGGAACAGTGGCACCCTGTGAACCCGCCACATGATGCCACCACCTCACTCCAAATGCGTCACCAATTTCATGCACGGATCAACGCATCACCTGCAGCGTTCAGCGGCGTCAGCTCCTTCCCGACAAGTTCAGGATCTGCGCTCATGCGACCACCCGAATCATACTTCTTCCTGCTCACCGCGCGCCGGTCGCAGGTCGCAGGTCAGCAGTGACCGGAATGCTTCGCGCTGCCAACTTTCTCGGATCACTCGCGGACATGCTCGTGCGCAGAGGCGAAGGGTATGAGCGGAAGCTCCCCGTGTATCTCAGCCGACCGTGAGCCGACGGATGGTGTGCGGACATCGGTGGTCTCAGACCGTCCGCTGAAACCGCCGCGGCAGCTGTTCCATGCGCTCATCACCCTTCGCCTCGGGATCCTGCTTGGACCCTGCCCGACTTTTCTGCGGGGACGTCACGACGAGCTTGTCAGCGCGTGACCCGCTGAGCTAGAGTCCGTCGAGATGCGCGAGCCATGCACAAGTGGATGACCCGTGAGCGATTGGAAAGAGAAACGCCCCGTGTCAGGTGACGACCGGGGCGCAACTCGTTGTATCACAACGTTTTTTGAGAGCGGGAGACGGGACTCGAACCCGCGACATCAAGCTTGGAAGGCTAGCGCTCTACCAACTGAGCTACTCCCGCGTCCCTGAAGCCTACCCGCTCCCACCCCGCCCAGCAAGCGGGACAGGCTGGCCACGCACGAGTTCCCTCGCCCGC
>JANNVN010000373.1:0-27718 GCA_031414435.1 Gemmatimonadaceae bacterium | reverse complement strand
GGGATCTACACCGTGCTGAATCACGCCCTCGGGCGGTATGGCGTGACGGTGAACGGTGTGTATACCGCCAACACGGACTATTCCGATCCGCGGGCCCGCGCCCAGATCACGAAAGAGGTTCTGGCGCTGGTGACCGAGTTCGAGGGCACACCTGGCGTCCTCATGTGGCTGCTCGGCAACGAGAACAACTACGGGCTGGCATGGAAGTCAGCGGCCACAGAAAACCTGCCTGAGGGCGAGCGCTTCGCGGCCAAGGCGACGTATCTCTATTCGCTGGTGGGTGAGGTTGCGCGTGCCATCAAGGCGCGCGACACGCAGCACCCGGTCGCGCTGGCCAACGGCGACATCCAGTATCTCGACATCATCGCGGCCGAGGCCAAGGGGCTCGATGTCTTCGGCACCAACGTGTACCGCGGTACGTCCTTCGGCACGCTCTTTCAAGTGGTCAAGGACAAGCTCGGCATTCCGGTGATGTTCACCGAGTTCGGCGCCGATGCCTGGAACCAGAAGGAGATGCGCGAAGACCAGCAGACGCAGGCGCGATATGTGCTGGCGCAGTGGCAGGAGATCTACGAGCAGTCCAGTGGCAAGGGGCGCGTTGGCAACTCGATCGGCGGCCTGCTGTTCCAGTGGAGTGATGGCTGGTGGAAGTTCGGTCAGGAGACGGGCCTCAGCGACCACGACACCAATGCCTCGTGGGCAAACGCGGCGTATGCGGAAGACTACGTGCGCGGCGAGAACAACATGAACGAGGAGTGGTGGGGCATCGTGGCAAAGGGCCCCGCCGACTCCCGTGGGTTGTACGAACTGGTCCCCCGCGCGGCATACTACGGGCTGCAGCGTGCGTTCCAGTTGCCCGCGTATGGTCCCGGTAGCGACCTCGCCGCAATCAAGTCGCACTTTGCGGCGATCGACCCGGCGACGCTGGTGCTGGCGGCCCGCGGCGATCGTTCCACACTGGTTGGCGACGCGCTGAGCAGAATCCGCGTCAGCGGACTGCGCATGGATCTCGCCACCTACAGCACCGACGCGAATTCATCGCGGACGCCGGGCGCCAGCGCGGCGCTCGCCAATGCATATCCGGCCTTCAAGGGGTTCGATCGGCTCGAGTCGTTCTACGCCGAGCTCGAGGCGCATCCCATCGAGACCTTCAAGGCCAAGATGTCGTTCAACGTCCTCGGTAACGTTCCGACCAACCCGATCGACGAGATCTTCTACGAGAATCGTGGCCGCCGTCAGACCGTGCAAACCGACGGTCCCAATGTGCAGTTCAACGATCGGGAACGGCTCCGCATCTACAACGCCAGTGTGGCCTGGGACGACAGGAACTTCCGACTCGATGGCTTCTATCGCACCGGGCACTATCACTGGGGGTACGAAGGCGATTTCTTCGGCCTGTATCGTGAGGCGAACTACGGCCGCAACATCGACATCTACAATGGTGTGGCACCGGTCGGCGTCGAGTTCACCGGCAAGCGCAAGCTGCAGGGCGTGAAGCTCGCATTCGGCCCGGAGCTCTGGTGGGGAGCCAACCCCAGCGTGCTCGGTAAGTACCGTCGACGCCTCGGCGCCTTCGATGTGACCGGCATGTACCAGGAAGACATTGGTAAGCTGTCGTCGTCGGCCACGCAGAGCTCCTTTGCGGTGCCGATCCCGCAAACGCGTCGCGCGACACTGGCACTGGCCACGACGCGCGGTGCGCTTGGCCTCGAGGCCGGCGCGATCTGGGCTGGTGCGACGCGTGTAGGGCAGCTGTTCCAGGTCGCTGACGGCGAACCGGGCAACTATCGTGTCCTGCAGGACAAGGTACGCGCCTCTGACGCCTTCGGTGGCAAGGCCAAGGCGACATACACGAAGGGTCGCTACAGCTGGTACGGCCAAGGCGCGATCATGGGCCTTGTTGCCGACGGCGGACCGACCTCCGTGCAGACCTTCACGGGCTGGAACCTCAGGGAGACGGGGCTCAACAACCAGTGGAACGTGATCAGCGGCGTCTCGGCGATCTTCGGGCACTTCCAGATCGCACCGAACCTGCTGTACCAGAAGCCGATCGTCGGCCCCGTGCCCGCCGGCGTTCCTGCCCCGGGTCGGCCACGCAACGTCATTGACGACGCGTTCGCAGTCCGTGCCAATCGCGAAACGCAGGGCGCCGAGCTGCTCCTCACCTACGATCCCACGCCCGGCACCTGGATGTACGCATGGGACAATGACATGCGCGAGGATGCACACGTCGCAGCCAATCTCGGCTTCACATACCGAAAGCTGCCCACCACGCAGGATGCCGCCATCGGCATTCTCGGTGACGGCCGCACCACCTTCGCCTTCCCGGGTGCAACCCCCGCGCGATCGCTGTGGGAAGTGCGCAGCCGTATCGTCTCGCAGGTGGCCCGCGATGTGCGCCTGATCGCGAATCTCTTCGGCGGCACGGCTGAGCCCAATGGCAATGACACCCGGCTGCTGCATCGCTATGGCGGCGACGTGCGGCTCATCACGGGGCACCTGAAACTGATGGGCGCCGCGAAGTGGAATGATTGGGGACCGTTCGACTACCAGCGCGACTTCAACCTGACGTTCCCGCAGCAGTTTATGCTCGACGCGTCGTATGTGCTTGGCAAGCCGCAGTGGTTTGACGTGCCGGAAACGCGATTCGGCGTGCGCGGCACCATGCGCAGCCTGGACAAGTTCTCGCCGCGCTATTGTCCGGTGCGGGTGCCGGATCTCGTCGGTGGCCAGGTCTGCGATCCGACGTTTCCTGCGTCGTTCGGCAGGGAGTATGAGTTGCGCAGCTACCTTACGATTGCCTGGTAAGCTGCCGGTGGCAGACAGTCTGCAGGAGCGGCTCGACGAGCTGCTCTCGCAAATGACGCTCGAAGAGAAGGTCGGCCAGCTGCAGCAGGTGCAGGCGGCTGGCGGCCACGTTCCCGAGCACCTGCGGCAGGCGCTGCGCGAGGGGCGTGTCGGCTCTGTGCTCAACGAAGTCCATGTCGATACGGTGAATGAGTTGCAGTCGATCGCCGTCAACGAGAGTCGTCTGGGAATTCCGCTCCTCGTTGGTCGTGACGTGATCCACGGTTTCAAGACGGTCTTTCCGATTCCGCTCGGTCAGGCGGCCACGTGGAATCCGTCGCTGGTCGAGCGCGCGGCGCGAGTCGCGGCCCAGGAGGCGGCGGCCGCAGGCATCAACTGGACCTTCGCGCCGATGGTCGACATTGGACGCGATCCGCGCTGGGGGCGCGTTGCGGAGGGGTTCGGTGAAGATCCTTTCCTCACTGGCGTGATGGGAGCGGCGTCCGTCCGTGGATATCAGGGAGCGGAGCTGAGCGCCGCCGGCAGCATCGCCGCCTGCGCCAAGCACTTCGCCGGATACGGCGCCAGCGAGAGTGGACGTGACTACAACACGACCAACGTCGCTGAGAATGAGTTGCGAAATGTGCATCTGCCGCCATTCAAGGCCGTGATCGATGCCGGCGTGGCGAGTCTCATGACCTCGTTCAGTGATCTGGATGGCGTGCCCGCAACGGCCAGTCAATTGCTGCTCCGGCGCATCCTGCGGGATGAGTGGAGCTTCGATGGTATGGTGGTCAGCGACTGGGAGTCCATCCGTCAGCTGGCGGTGCATGGCTTCACCGCCGGCGACCGCGACTCCGCGTATGAGGCCGTGACGGCTGGAGTGGACATGGAGATGGCCAGCACCACCTACGCTGATCATCTGGTGTCGCTGGTCCATGAGGGGCGCGTATCCATCGAGCAGGTCGATGCGCTGACGGCGAACGTATTGCGTACGAAGCTGCGGCTCGGCCTGTTTGAGAGTCCCTACACCGATGCTTCCCGCTTTCCGGCAGCGGGCAATGATGAGTATCTGGCCATCGCACGCGAATCGGCGCTCGAGAGCGTCGTGCTGCTGAAGAATGCGCATCACGAGCATCACGCAGTGCTGCCACTGGCACTCGAGCGCTTGGCAAGCCTCGCGGTCATCGGCCCGCTTGCAGACGATCCGTACGAACAGCTCGGCACCTGGATCTTCGATGGTGATCCACAGTACAGCGTGACGACGCTCCAGGCCGTGCGTGCGCATGTCGGCGATCGTGTGGTCGTGCACCATGCGCAGGGCGTGCGCAACACTCGCAGCAGTGATGAATCAGCGATCGCCGATGCCGTCGAGGTGGCTGAGCGATCCGACGCGGTTGTGCTGGTGCTTGGCGAGGAAGCCATCCTCTCCGGTGAGGCACACTGTCGCGCCGACATCACACTGCCTGGGGCGCAGGAAACGCTGATCCGCGCGGTCGCTGCCACTGGCAAGCCGATCGTGTTGGTATTGATGGCAGGTCGGGCGCTGGCGCTCGAGCGTATTGTGGAGCATGTGCACGCGGTACTCTACGCCTGGCACCCTGGCGTGATGGGAGGGCCGGCCATTGCCGACCTCCTCTTCGGTGTCGCGTCGCCATCGGGTAGACTGCCCACGACCTTCCCACGGGTGACCGGGCAGATTCCGATCTACTACGCGCACAAGCATACCGGGAAGCCGCCGACCAATGAGACGGTGGTCCACATGAATGACATCGAGGCGCGTGCTCCGCAGCTCTCGGTGGGCAACACGTCATTTCATCTCGATGTCGCGCACACGCCGCTGTTTCCATTTGGCTTCGGGCTGTCATACGGCGCGTTCGACTACGCGAACATCACCGTCAGCGACGCAGTGCTCAGGCATCACGGCACGATCATGGTGAGTGTTGATGTCACCAACGTCGGCCAGCACACGGCGGACGAAGTCGTGCAGCTCTACGTGCGCGACGTCGTGGCCAACGTGACACGTCCGGTCCGGGAACTGAAGGCATTCGATCGCATCCGCCTGCACCCCGGTGAGCGGCAGATCGTGCGCTTCACCCTCACAGCCGACGACCTCGCGTTCCATGGACGCCAGATGCGTCGGATGACTGAACCGGGCGCGTTCCACGTCTGGATCGGTGGAAGCTCTGCAACGGAGTTGCGCACCGAGTTTACGCTCGCTGCCTGATACCGCACTGCTACCCTTTACACCCATTCGTATGGCGGCACCCATGGATCACTCGATAGTGGCACAGCGCGTCGACAGCTTGCTGGCGCGCATGACTGTGGACCAGAAGCTGGGCCAGATGGTTCAGGCCGAACGGGCATCGACGACGCCGGCGGACGTGCGCGAACACCACCTCGGCTCAGTGCTCAGTGGCGGCGGCTCCACGCCCGGTGCGAATCGGCCGGCCGACTGGGTGGCGATGCACGATGCGTATTGGATGGCATCGATGGATGCTGAGAACGGTTGCCTGCCGATTCCATTGCTGTATGCGATCGACGCCATTCACGGCAACGCCAATGTGCTCGGTGCGACGGTGTTGCCGCACAACATCGGCCTCGGCGCTGCACACGATCCGGAACTCATCGAACGCCTGGCACAGGTCTGCGCTCGCGAAGTCCTGGCCACGGGACTCGACTGGACGTTTGCACCCACGCTCGCGGTGGTCAGGAACGTGCACTGGGGCCGCACCTACGAGAGCTTCTCCGAGGATCCTGCGCTCGTCGCATCGTACTCCGATCGCTACGTGCGCGGGCTGCAGGGGGACCTCGGTGCCGAGAGCGTGATCGCCTGCGCCAAGCACTGGGTGGGTGACGGCGGCACCACCAATGGCGAGGATCAGGGCAACACGGTGCTCTCCGAATCCGAGTTGGCGGCCACCCACATCGCACCGTACCTCCCGGCGCTCGGCGCTGACGTGCTGACCGTGATGGCGTCGTTCAACAGCTGGAATGCGCAGAAGTGCCACGGAAGCCATCACCTCCTCACCGTAGTCCTGAAGCAGCGCCTTGGCTTCGAAGGGCTCGTCGTGTCGGACTGGGACGGCATTGATCAGCTCTCGGACGACTATGACGAGGCGATCAGGCTCTCGGTGAACGCGGGTGTCGACATGATCATGGTGTCGGTGCATTGGAAGCGCTGTCTTGATGGACTCAAGCGGGCCGTGGCTGAGGGCCAGATTCCGATGGCGCGCGTGGATGATGCGGTCCGCCGGATTCTTGGCGTCAAGGTTCGCTACGGGCTGTTCGAACGTCCGCGACCAGCCGAGCGGCCATGGTCGAATCATCCGAGTTTCGGCGGCGCCGCGCATCGCGAGATCGCGCGGGAGGCGGTGCGGAAGTCACTCGTGCTGCTCAAGAACGACAACGCGGTGCTGCCGGTTGCCCGGACGGCGCGCCTGCTGGTGGCCGGAAAGAACGCCGACAATCGTGGCCATCAGTGCGGCGGCTTTACCGTCGCGTGGCAGGGCGTCTCGGGTGCCGAGCAGATCATCGGTGGCACGTCGATCTGGGAGGGAATCCAGGCCGTTGCGCCACACGCTGCGTTGAGTGTGGATGGATCGGCTGCCGATGCCGCGCATCACGATGTGGCGATCGTGGTCATCGGTGAGAAGCCGTATGCCGAGGGCATGGGCGACATTCGTGTCGGCGGCCGCGTGGCCTCGGGGTCGGGTTTTGGCGGCCCCACGTCGCAGCTGCACCCGTATGGCCCCACGATTCAACTTTCGACGCTGCACCCCGAGGATCTGGCCACGATTTCGGCGATCGCCGCAAAGGGCATTCCGGTCGTAACGGTGCTGGTATCGGGCCGCCCCCTCGTCGTGCATGACGAGATGACGGCGTCGCACGCATTCGTCGCCGCGTGGCTTCCTGGTTCAGAAGGGCAGGGTGTTGCGGACGTGTTGTTCGGCGACCACAACTTCCACGGGACGCTGTCATTCACCTGGCCAGAGCTGCCAAGGGTGAATCCAGCCGAGGCCGGCGCGAAGTTTTCCCGCGGCTTCGGCTTGCGCTACGCGCAGCAGTCGTAGCGTGCAGAGGGGGGCGCCACGCGAACGCGGCGCCCCCCTCTGGTTGCCCAGCTCCTGCCAGTGACGTGACCGTTCAGGCGGCGGCCGGTGCTCCAGCTTTCCCGCGTCGTGCCTCCAGTGCCTTGCGCACCTCGTGCGCCTTCTCTTCGGTGATCGAATAGGATGCGATCACCCAGATCGCAATGGCCGAGGTCAGGAACGGGATCACCGCATCACAGATGCGCATCAGCGTCAGCGTCTCCGGCGCCTGCTTTCCGCCCAGTGCCACATCGAAGCCGGTGAAGTTCAGCAGGTAGCCTCCGCCCGCCAGCGCTGCGGCCATACCGACCTTCACCACCCACCAGTAGATCGCGCCGAACATCCCTTCGCGACGCTGACGAGTTTCCAGTTCATCACAATCCACCACATCAGCGATCATCGATCCCATCAGCGTGAAGAGCCCGCCCAGCCCGAACGACGTCAACGTGGCGGGCAGCAGGAGCAGCCACGGCCGCTTCGGGTCGTAGCAGAACCACTTCAGCGCGTACCCGATCATTGATACGCCAGTGGAGACGAAGAACGCCTTGCGTTTTCCAATCTTCGTGGCGAGCCAGGTGATGAAGAAGATGACGGCAAAGGTGGAGATGGCGCCAACGGTACCCGAATACCCAGCGAACTTCGCGCCCATCTCCTGGTCACCCGCGAAGATGTAGTAGATGATCACGTATGACTGGAACGACGAAATCATGATGAAGCCGTTGAACACGAGGAACGTGGCCACGCAGAGCTTGACGTACGGCTTTGACTTGAGGGTCGTCGCGCACCCTTTCGCAAACGTGACGATGTTTCGCCGCAGCGCGTCGACGCGGCTTTCGCCGACGATAGGCACATGCTCATCGTGGTCGGCGGCGTTGAAGCGTTCGCGGAGGAAGATCGCCGGCACGATGCCGACGGCGATGGCGACGAGTCCGATGCCGATCGCCAGCCCCTTCGCACCGGCGGCCGGCGTGGAGAACCATGGCTTGTGCGTCATGATCCAGAGGAACCACGGCGACACCAGGTAGGCAATCTGTCCAGTGAAGTTCTGGACGCCCATCAGGCGCGTGCGCTCGTGGTAGTCCGGCGTCAGTTCATAGCCGAGCGCAACCCATGGCGCCGCGAAGATCGTGTAGGCGAGATAGAACAGCACCGAGCCAATCAGGAAGTACCAGAAATAGAAGTTCTCGCTCTTGCCGCCGGGGAGAAACCAGAGCGCGATGTACGTGAGCCCTGATGCGATCGCACCGACGAAGATGTAGGGCCGCCGCCGCCCCCACCGCGATTTGGTGGTATCCGAGATGTAGCCCATCAGCGGATCCATCACGGCATCAGCGGCACGCGGCAGCGCACCGAGCAGCCCGACGAGCGCTGGATTCATCCCGAAGCCGAGATTGAGGATGATGATCATCCCGCCGATCGCAGCCGCGAGCAGATTGTTCACGAACGCGCCGAGCCCGTACGCCACCTTGCGCGAGAAGGCGATGCGATCGGCCGGTGCGGTCTCATACTGGACGGCGAACGTGTCAGTGTTTCTGGTACCGAGGCGCGAATGCCACGCCGAGAGCGCAAGCTCGACCAGTCGGCCACGGCGCGGCTTCCCGCTCACGGATTGCGCTCGTAGACGCGAACCCAGTCAACCAACATCGTTTGCGGGAAGGAGGTGATCGCATCAGGCGATCCCACAAAATTGCCGCCGACCGCCACGTTGAGGATGATATAGAACGGCTTGTCGAACACCCACTCGCCCGGCGCATCGAATCGCTGAATCGTCTGATAGCGCGCACCGTCGACGAAATAGTCGACCTGTAACGGGCTCCATTCGATGGTGAAGGTGTGGAACGAATTGTCGAATCGCGTGGAGACCGGCGAGTAGTCCCGGGTCAGCGCATTGCCGCCGGAATAGCCGGGGCCATGCAAGCTGCCGATCACGGTACCGGGTACCTGCCCACGGTACTCCATGATGTCGATCTCGCCTGACTGTGGCCAGCCGACTGTCGGTCGGTTCGCGCCGAGGAGCCAGAATGCCGGCCACAGCCCGCGACCGGAGGGCAACTTCATCCGCCCTTCGATCCGGCCGTACTTGAACGTCTTCAGCCCTTCCGTCGTGATTCGCGCGGACGTGTACTGGCGGCCCTGAAAGGCTTCCTTCCTTGCCGTGATCACCAGGAGCCCTTTCCCGTCGGTGGAGGCATTCGCGGCGCGATCGGTATCGTACTCGAGCTGCGCGTTCCCCCAGTCGGTGCCGACGTCGAACTTCCAGTTCGCCACGTTCGGCACGGCACCGGCGGCGCCATCGAATTCGTCCGAGAACCGCAGCGTCCAAGTGTCCGCGTCCGTGGTGGACGAGTCACAGCCGGTGAAACACAGCGCCGCGGTCGCAAGCAAAAGATGTCGCTTCATGGGATACCGGGTTGCGGGCTAGGTCGCCCTGATCGACGGAAAAAAGCTCGGGTCGCGGAGAGCCGCGTCGAGAACGAGTGTGGCCGCACCGAGTGCCACGTCGCGGGAGCCCAGCTCACTCGCCAGAATACGTGACGAGGCCACCGCGCCAACAAAGGTTCGCTGCAATACGGTTTCGCGCAGCGGTGCCAGCAACCGCTCGCCCAGTCGCATGATGCTGCCGCCGAAAATCACGGCGGCGGGGTTCATCAGATTCAGCAATCCAGCGACAGCGATGCCGAGGTACTCCGCGGTCTCGAACATCACGTGCATCGCGAGCGGATCGCCGGCGATGGCGGCATCCTCGATGCCGCCACTGGTCAACGGCGCGCGCAGCAGCTGACTGTCAGGGAACGTGCCGGCGAGTTCGCCAACGCGTGCCATCAGCGCCTTCGACCCGACGTACGTGACGAGGCAGCCGCGATTCCCGCACCCGCATGGCTTGCCATGCGGGTCGATCGTGACATGCCCGACTTCGCCCGCGACACCGGTTGCACCTCGATAGATGTTTCCACCGATGAAGTGACCGGACCCGACACCAGTGGCCACCTTGATGTACGTGAAGTCATCCATGCCGCGCGCTGCGCCCCACCAATATTCCGCCAGTGCGCCGAGATTCGCGTCGTTGTCGAGGAGCACCGGAACGTCGAAGCGAACGGAGAGCTGCTCCAGCTCGTGACGCCCCTTCCAGCGAGGCAGGGCAAGGGTGTGAAGCCGTTCCGGGTGCCGGGGATCGACGGGGCTGGGCAGGGCGACTCCGATGCCGAGCAACGCACCGCGAGGGGCTGACGCCTCAGCGAGACAGGCGTCGCAGGAGGCAACGACCAGCGCTCGGGCGCCGTCGGGGTCTGAACTGGCCGGGTAGTCACGATGTTGCCACGCCAGCACTCGCCCGCGGAGATCGGTCAGGATGACGGAAATGTGTGTCGCACCGATGTCCACGCCGAGGATGCAGAACGCATCGTCCTGAAAGGCGAGCACGATCGGACGTCGACCGCCACGTGATTCGCCGATACCGGCTTCCGACACCAGCCCCGACGCGATCAGTGTCGAGACGATCTCCGAGACCGTTGACCGAGACAGATCGGCCCGGCGCGCAATTCCGGCTCGCGAAATCTCCCGCGCGTCCCAGATCAGCCGCAGGACGGTGTCCGCAAGCGGTCGCGGCGCCTTCGGGTCGGTATACGAGACGCCAACCCGAAGGCGAACTGTGCCTGTCATATCTCCACTCCCCGTGCGCGCCGCCGAAGCGGCGCGAGTCGTTACCGGTGCAAGAGCACGTTGTCGACATACACGGTCTTCGGATCGCCGGAGAAAATCAACTGCGCGAGGTGTGCCCTGGTGGTCAGGCCGGTGAACGCCGACAGTGGAATGTCCAGCGTGACCCACCCCCGCGTCGCGAGCGCCGGCGTGGTGGCGGCCGACAGCGTGATCTCATGCTCGACATCATCGCCGCCCGCGAACGTACCGTTCGCACCGAAGTCGACCAGCTTGATCTTGAAGACGGCTGGCGCGGCCGTTGGATCCGGGGTCCAGATGTCCATGCGGAACGACGTCATCGCCGTCGCATCGATCACCCGCGAGGTGAACTCGACACCGGTGAACACCTGATTGGTGTATCGCTTCGTGTCGTTGCCTGCGATCTGTACGTCGGTCAGGTCGGAGCTGTCCCAGTCGGCCGACCACGTATCCACCGTCACGTTGGTGTAGGCGTTGCTGAACAGCGAGATCGCATTCGCCGCAGCATAGGTGGGCGCGGGGGCTGCCGTCGTCGGCACGTTGGTGCTGGCCGCACGGTAGAAGTAGACGTTGTCCACGAACACCGTCGGCAGGTCGCCAGAGAGGATCAACTGGGCGACGTTGGCACGCGTCGTCATGCCGGCGAACGCCGACAGCGGCACGTCGAGGCCGACCCAGGCCCCCGTCGCAAGGGCGGGCGTCGACGTCGCATTGAAGGTGAGCTCGTGTTCGACGTCATCACCGCCGCCGAATGTGCCGTTGGCGCCGAAGTCCACCAGCTTGACCCGGAACGCCCTCGGTGCAGCGGTCGGATTCGGTGTCCAGATGTCCATGTGGAACCGCGTCATCGCTCTGGCATCAATTGTCGGCGCGGTGAACTCTGCCGCGGCGAAGACGATGTTGGTGTATGCCTTGACCGCATTGCCCGCGATCTGGATGTCGGCCAGGTCGGCCTGGTCGAAGCCAGCCGACCAAGTGCTCACCGGCACATTCGTGTAGGCATCGCTGAACAGCGAGATCACATCGGACGCGGCCGAGGTCGGGGTCGGCGCTGCGACGGTTGGTGCCTGCGGCGCGGGCTGCCTGTAGAAGTACAGGTTGTCGATGTAGACGGTCGGGCTCGATCCCGAGATGATGATCTGCGCGAGGTTCGCCCGCGACGCCAGCCCCGGGAACGCCGACAGGGGGATGTCGAGACTGTTCCATTGTCCTGCCACGAGGCCCGGCGTCGACCCCGGGCTCAGCGACAGCTCGAACTCGGAATCGTCGCCACCACCAAAGGCTCCATTCGCTCCGAAATCAACCAGCTTGAACTTGAAGGACGTGGCGTCGAATGGGAACAGGTCCAGATGCACCGAGGTCATCGCGGTCGCATTCACCTTGGTCTGGATGAACTCGATGCCGGCGAAACCGAGCTTGGTGTACTTCTTGGTGTTGTTACCCGCCACGGCCACATCGGCGACATCCGCCACGTCAAAGCTGGCCGACCACGTGTCTACCGGCACATTCCGGTATGCGTCGGAGAACAGCGAGATCAGGAGGGCGGAATCGCGCGTCGGCGTCGGCGCCGCCACTGCGGGCGGTGCGGCCGCACGCAGCGTGAGTGCGCCGGCCGCGGCCGTCGCACCGAGTCTGGCGGTGATCGTTGTGGTGCCGGCCGCGGTCGCGGTGACTGCGCCAGTCGGACTGATCGTGGCCACCGCGGCATTCGATGAGACAAACGTGAAATAGTCCGGCGAAGCGGCGACCGTCAGGTCGGTCCCGTCGACCTTGTATGTCACGGTGGTGCCGGCAACGGCAGCAGTCCCACCGACTTCCGTGACGACCGACGCGGTGGCGATCGCGGGACGCACATTCGTGATCGTACTGACCGTCTCGAACTTGATGTCGTCAAAGAAGATGTCGTAGCCGGCGCCGTTCTCGGGGCCCTCCGCGAAATAGAACAAACCGCGTTCGCGCGACAGCTTGGCGGCGTCCGGGATCGGAATGATGTACTTGGTCCAGCGGGGCGTCAGCGCGAGCGTGGACGCCTCGGCGGTGAATTTCGACCGTCCCGTGTTGTCATTGCCGAGGCCCGCCGTGTTCAGCGTCGCGGGAATACTGGACCGCGCCCAGAACGTGAGCGCATTGTAGCCAGACAGATCGCGCGCCACGGTGGCGACGAAGGCGCCGCCGGAGTAGCCACCGGCCGGATCGCCTGGCGCCGGCACCTTGATCTTCAGCGATGCCGTGCCGTTGCGCGGCGTGGACACATCGATCGAGAGTGCGTCGGAATTCGAGCCACTGAATCCCTGAAAGCCGACACCGGCGGCAAACCCGTCAGTGAAGATCACGCCATCCCGAGGGAAGGCAGCGGGCTCTAGGGTGTCGACGTCTCTGGCGCACGCAACCGCGAGGAACGCGGCGCAGAAGACGGGCAGGGCAGAAGTCGAACGTCGCGGACGCATCAGACCACTCCGGGAGGATGACGGAGGTCTTTGGCCGGGCGGTGTTCCGTCAGTTCATAGCGCCGGCCAAGCTGTTTGTTCGGTGATCGAACAAAGTATGTGGCCACGGCCGGAACCTGTCAAGAAGAGCCGAGGTCGCCGCTGGTTCGCCTCAGGCCATGAACGCCGTGACGCCGACGGCCACGCGGGGTGGTATCGCTCCGATGGTCGACTGGGACACTGAGAGTCTCCGTCCCCATGGTCTGAGAGTCTCCGTCCCCATGGTTGTTCCGTCCCCATGGTTGTTCCGCCGCGGCTTCGTTATCACGTTGTCCGTATCGGCGAGGGGGAATCTGTACCGCACGGCGCCGATGTCCTCTCGCTGCAGCCCGAGGGCGTTCCACCCCCTCGATCTCGGCGTCCGCAGCGGTCGCATGACACTCGCAATCCTGTCCCCATGGCCGACCTCCTCGCCCCATTCATTGCCACTCGTGGCGTCGTCATCCTCGACGGCGCCCTGGCCACTGAACTCGAGCGCCGCGGTGCCGATCTTCGAGACCCCCTCTGGTCGGCTCGACTGCTGATCGAGCGCCCGGAGTTGATCCGCGCCGTGCACGACTCGTATTTCGCAGCTGGCGCCGATGTCGCGATCACCGCCACCTATCAGGCGTCTTTCGAGGGCTTCGAGCGCCGCGGCATTGACGCCGCGGGCGCCACGACCCTGCTGCAGCGCGCTGTCTCGATCGCGACAGACTCGCGCGATGCGTTCTGGGCTGATCCCGATAACCACCGCGATCGCGTGCGCCCGCTGGTTGCGGCGTCAGTTGGTCCGTACGGTGCCTTCCTCAACGATGGATCGGAGTATCGCGGCGAGTACTCGCTCGATGAAGATGCGTTGGTCGCCTGGCACCAGCCGCGTTTTGATGTGCTTGCGCGGAGCGGCGCCGATCTGCTCGCGTGCGAGACGATTCCATGCGCGTCGGAAGCGCGAGCACTGGTGCGCTGCCTCGAAGTTTACCCGGAGCTCCGGGCGTGGATCAGTTTTTCAGCGCGTGATGCAAGTTGTATTTCGAGTGGCGAGACGTTCGCGCCGATCGCCGCTGAGATTGGCGGGCACACGCAGGTCGTCGCCGTCGGCATCAACTGCACCGCACCGCAACATGTCGCGGCGCTGGTGCGCGCGGCGAGGGCCGTCACGTCAACGCCAATCGTCGTCTACCCGAACTCGGGCGAGACGTGGGATGCGGTCGCGAAATGCTGGGTCGACACGCCGAGCTCTGAGTCGCTGGTCGATGGAGCCCGCACCTGGCACGACGCCGGCGCGACGCTCATCGGCGGATGTTGTCGCACGACTCCTGATGATATTCGTGCCGTGGCCGCGTGGGCCGTCGCGGCCAAGCCATGACGAAACGGCAATCGTGCACAGAACGGATTCAAAATCGCGACACCCATCGGAGCTGAGGTCAATGAGTGACGAGACACATCGGCGGAGCGCAGTGCTTGCTCACGTTGTACCTGTATGAGCGACGAGGAGCGTCCGCCGAGTGCCGCCGCGGCGCCGGTGAGCCGCCGCGAAGTGCTGCGCCGCGGCGCGCTGGCGGCAGTACCGCTGCTGCATGGCGCACCCATCGGCTCCAAAGCCTCACCGAGTCGTGTGCGCGCACCGGGACGCGACTTCGTGTTCGAAGCGTCATGGGCGCTCATTCAGCGCAATGGCTCAGCGGCGTTGGTACCTGACGTGTCAGTGCGCGTGCGCGGCAACGACATCGTCGCCGTGGTCGAAGGGCGTATCCCCGGCAGCATGGCGCGTGTTGATGCCCGCGGCCAGTTGTTGTTGCCGGGGCTCATCTCGGGTCATACACACACCGCGTCCGGCAGCCCGACGCGTGGCATCATCGAAGGCGGACGATCGTACCAGCGGCCACTGGAATTGCTGGAGGCCCTGCCTGATGACGATCTCGATGCGATTACCGCCTACAACATGGCCGAACTGCTGCGGTCCGGCTGCACCACACATGTCGAGATGAGCCTGAGCCTGAAACAGGCGCAGAGTTACGTGCGTGTGGCCAGGCGATGGCACGTGCGGGGCTTTCCCGGTGGCATGGTGCCAGGCACGGCGCGACTCTTTCCGATCTGGCGCCGCACAGCGGACCAGCCGCTGTTCGACAGTGTGCGCGACACGCTGGCCGAGATCGAGGCGAATCTGCGGTTCGCGATGGCGAACAACGGGGCCGAGGATGGGCTGATCCGACCGATGATGACGCCGCATGCGACGGATACGCACACGCCGGAGACGATGCGTGCCGTGATCGCGGCGGCGAAGGTGCTTGGCAATGGGATTCACACACACCTCGCGCAGGGTGCGGGAGAGGCGCGGGCCACGACACGACTCTGGCAGCGATCACCGGCCGTGTGGCTCGAGGAACTCGGGGCGTTCGACGGTCCGTTCTTCGGTGCGCACATGTCCGGCGCCACCGCCGAAGACTGGGCCGTCATGAAGCGGCGCGGTGCCGTCTACGCGCACTGCCCCTCTGGCGGCGGGGCAGGGGCGTCGAGCGGCACGCAGCCGTATCCTGAGGCGCTGACGGCTGGTGTGTTGACGAACGTGGGCATCGATACGCATTCGAACGACTACATCGAGAACATGAAGCTGGCCGTGATCTGCGGCCGGGCCCGCGCGCGGCTGCTAAACTCGGCCACCGGCACGTCGCTGCGGCTGCCGACGATTCGCGATGCGGTGGACGGTGCCACGGTGGTGGCGGCGGATGCGCTGCGTCGCCCCGATCTGGGCCGTATCGCGGTCGGAGCGAAGGCCGACCTGTGCAGCATCGACGTGAGCGGATTCCTGATGGGCAGTGGTGCGCCAGGTCCGGAACCGCTGCACAACCTGCTCTACGCGCATGGCCTTGCCGTGCGCCACGGGGTGACGCACGGCTACTTCCAGCTGTTCAACGGCGACCTGGTGGTGGACGATGCCGCGACGGTTCGCGCCGCCGGCGCGCGCGTGGTGCGGGGGATCTGGGATCAGTTGCGAGCGGAGCGCTGGTTCGGCGCCTGAGGCAGCGGTTCAACTCGCGGCCGCCACCGCCGCAGTTTGTGCCGCAACCGCAGACGCGATTGCTGACATCTCGGTCCCGCCGAAGGCGATGATGCCCATGCCGAGCCCTTTCAGTTTGTTGTGCCACAGAATTTCACCAGTGCGTGGCTCGAGGCAGAACAGCTCACCGCCCGCGCCAGCGAAAATGCGACCGTCGGCCTGGTAGATCGTGACGAAGTGTGCGGACTTGAGCTTGGTTCGCCACACCTCGGCACCGGTCGTGGGGTGCAGGCAGACGACGTGGCTGCCGAGGCCGATGTAGAGTGGCTGCGGTTTGGAGCTGGGTCGGGCCATTGGTGCGAACTCCTGGGCGAGGGGCGACGGGTCATGCCGGGGGCGAGGCGCGAGTCTTCCGAGAGAGTATGTGCGCCGCTGCGGGCTGACACCAGCGGTGCATGACACCGGTGAAAGGGCACGAGGTCGTTTTGCGCTTCAAATGTCAGAGGGCCTTGGATCGCGCCCTTCGGCCGGTACGCGGCCGTCGTTGAGCAGGCCGGCCGCACCGTGGTTTCGGCGGGTGCGGGCGCCTGAGCAGCGTTCGTGGTGAGACTGGAGTGACAGAGATAATATAACAGGTGGGAATTGTCACCTCGACGCCATTCCCCGTAACGCTCGGGTAAACGAGGCACTCAAGTCTTGTATTCTGGGGCAGATGTTCATAATATATGTCAGGTAAGGATGCCACATGGCATAAGTTGTTATAATAACTAGAGGTATCATCTTCTCAGGGAGAATCCATATGCGTACCAGTCCACTCTTCGCCGCCATTGCCGCCGCTTCGACCCTCACCATTGCTGCACAGCCACTCGCCGCGCAGCAGTCGGCCCTCAACACCAGGACCGTGGTCGCCAAGCCTACCAGCCTCACCGCCGCGAATCCGGTTCGCATTCTTGCTGTCTAAGAAGTCCTCGGCACCCCGACCAACTCGGCCTTCCCGCGGCAGATCACCGTCGCGGATTCGGCCGGCGCGCTCCTCGCCACGGTCGATATGGCCGGCGAGAACAGCACGATTCCGATGACGGTCACGGTGATCGATGCCAACCTCGTCCTCCAGGGTGAGACCACGTCAGGGTTGTTGACCCTGGTGCTCGACAACCAGAACGCCGGCGGTACCGCCAAGCTCGCCAACGGTAGCTGGACCCTTGGCCGTAGTCAGGGCACCCTCCGTGGCCGGACTCAGCGTTAACCAGCTGTTATGTTCGGTGTTCCTCTTTCACCGAACTGTTCGATGGCCGCCTCGAGCGCTCGCCCTGCGCCAAGCAAGCACCACGAAGTCTTCGTCACGCTCCTGAACGAGATTCAGAGCGGGCGATGGAAGGAGGGCGAGCGTCTGCCGAGTGAAGCGTTGCTCACCGAACGCTTTGGGCACAGCAGGATCACGATCGGTCGCGCCCTGCGCGACCTGCAGGCAGCCGGCGTGATCAGCCGCAGAGCCGGTTCGGGGAGCTTCGTCAGTCGCTCCCGGACCGGCGCTGCGCGTTCGTTCGGCCTGCTGATCGCCGATCTCGGCGAAACAGACATCTACGAGTCAATCTGCCGTGGCATGATGGCCTCGCCGCTGGCGAACGAGCACGCGTTGGTGTGGGGCAGTGCGCCGGTCGATGGCGTGGCCGGCGGGGTCGAGCGACGCGGCGAACGCGCCTGGCAACTCTGCAAGCAGTACATCGAACGGCACGTCGATGGTGTCTTCTTCGCGCCGGTCGGCATGTCACCGGCGCCGGGTGACGTGAACCATCAGATCATCCGCGCACTCGACAACGCGAACATTCCGGTCGTGCTGCTCGACCGTCCCGTGACGCCGTATCCCGATCCGGGACGGCACGATCTGGTCGGTATCGACAACCGACGTGCCGGATACGTGATGACGGAGCATCTCCTGCAGCGTGGCGCGCAGCGGGTCATCTTCCTGCGTCAGCCGGAGAGCGCACCGACGGTCGATGCCCGCGAATCAGGATATCGACGGGCGATGCAGACGCGATCCGAGGCCGTTGAGGGCGTGCGACTCGATCCGGGCGACACGGATGCCGTGAAGGAGATGCTGCGTACGCAGGCGCCCGACGCGATCGTCTGCGCCAACGACCGCACCGCCGGACGTCTCATGCACACGCTGCTCCGGCTCGGCGTTCGTGTGCCGCAGGATCTGCGGATCGTCGGCATCGACGATGTCGACTACGCGACGCTCCTTCCGGTGCCACTCACGACGTATCGTCAACCCACGCGGCAGATCGGCGAAGTGGCGATGTCGATGATGCTGACACGGGTGACCTCGCGCGAACTGCCGGCGCACGATATCCGACTTCGGTGCGAGCTCGTCATTCGCGACTCCTGCGGCGACCCGGTCTAGGGCCACTGCAGGAACGGAAGTACCGCGGCGCAATCGCCACGAGCTTGCGTCGGCGCGCCACGCGCTGCTGCGTTGCGTTCGCGGCCGAGCTCAGTCGCTCTCGCTCTCGCCGGAATGCTTCATCACGCTGCCGATCTTCGGCAGAACCGACACAATGCGCCCCAGAATCAGGATCGTGAATGCCACCGAGACCAACCCCTGCGCCACGCTGACGAATCGTGCCCACCCCAGGGGTCGGATGTCGCCGTAGCCGATCGTCAGCTGCGTCACGATGCTGAAGTACATGTCGTCCATCCACCCCGTCGACCCTGCCAGTGCATCGGGCATGGTGGTGTAGACGATCCCAAAGCAGACCAGCAGTTCCAGATAGTTGAGGAAGCTGAGAACCAGGGTTCGCACGGCGGATGAGATCACCAGCCGCTCGTGCGTACGCAGCTGATCGAAGACGCTCATGTTGACCGACGTCTGGAAGATGTCGAGGATGCGGATCACCATCAACGTCCGGGGAATCCAGAGCGGCAGCGGCACGGCCTCGGCTGCCACCGCCAGCATGCTCCCTTCGATCGCAAACCAGGCCAGCATGTACGCCTCGACGCGTCGGGACCGCCGGACGATCGACCCGGTCGGATCCTGCCGAAAATGCTCCGAGTTGACATGGTCGACCCGCCCTTGCCGAACCAGACGGCTGGGCGAGAGTTGGTGCAGCCCCCAGAACATCCGCTCGAAAAACCAGGTGATCAGCGAGTACTCGCGGAGTTGCTGACCGAGCAGGCGACGCTGTGTGATGGAGACCTCGGCGTGGGAGTCGCATGGTGAGCGCGCTGCGTGTGCCGAACGCGGAGTCATGTCACCGGCGATGGCACTCGCCATCAATATCGCTATACTGGCGTGTCCGCGTCACCGGGACGCTACGGATTCCCTCCAGCATCCTGCTCATGCAGCCCAGTGCTTCCTGCGGGTTGATTCTGTGTGCCATTGCCGGCATTACCTCCGGGTGTGCGTCGATCCGTCCCGCGACGGGCCCGGACACACGCCCGCGGCTTGCGATCATCTCCGCGTTCGAGGCAGAGCTCGTCCGATTGCGGGCCGCGACCGAGATCACATCGACACGTGTCATCAATGGGCGAACGCATTATCTCGGCCGCCTCGCGGGTCACGATGTGGTGCTGATGCTGAGTGGCTTCAGCATGGTGAACGCCGCGATGACGACGCAGGCGATGCTCGACCGATTCGCGGTCCGCGGCATCGTCTTCTCGGGGATCGCGGGCGGCGTCAACCCTGCGCTTCACGTCGGCGATGTGACCGTGCCAGCACAATGGGGCAACTATCAGGAGTCGGTGTTCGCCCGGGAGACACCGTCCGGCTGGGAGACGAACCGGATGGCCGGCGAGTTCGCGTCATTCGGCATGATGTTTCCACGAGCGTCGTCTGTCGCACGGGCCGACGGACCGCCTGATTCACTTGTGCGTCAGTTCTGGTTCCCGGTCGACAGTGCGTCGCTGGCGGTGGCACGTGCGGTAGCAACCACGGTGCAGCTCAGCCGCTGCACGCGCGCCGGGGCCTGTCTGTCGCAGGCGCCGACGGTCGTCATCGGTGGCAACGGCGTCAGTGGCCCGACCTTCGTGGACAACGCCGCGTATCGTGTCTGGGCATGGAACACGTTCCGCGCCGATGCGCTCGACATGGAGACCGCGGCAGTGGCGATGGTTGCGTATCAGAATCGCGTTCCCTACATCGCCTTCCGGTCACTCTCCGATCTCGCTGGCGGCGGAGCGGGACGCAACGAGGTCCCGGTCTTTGGCTCGCTGGCTGCGGATAACTCGGCCGCGCTGGTCGTCGCGTACCTGAAGGCACTGCCCACGCGTTAAGCACCGCTCACCACGCCGCTGCCGACATCATGCACCGCTACTTCGACTTTGCCGGAAGGAACACCAGCTATCGGCAGGAGACGATGGCCGGCGTCACGACCTTCCTGACGATGGCGTACATCATCATCGTCAATCCCGCGATCCTCGAAGCCGCGGGACTGCCACGCGCTGCGTCGGTTACGGCGACGATCATTGCTGCAGCATTCGGTACGCTGGTCATGGGCGTCTACGCGAAGCGGCCGTTCGCGATCGCACCCTACATGGGCGAGAACGCATTCATCGCCTTCACCGTCGTGAAGGGGATGGGATTTCCATGGCAGACGGCGCTTGGTGCGATCTTCGTCGCCGGGGTGCTCTTCACCGTGCTCTCCGTGCTCAAGGTGCGCAGCTGGCTCGCCAACGCCATTCCCACCTCGCTCAAGCACAGTTACGCCGTCGGCATCGGGCTCTTTCTCACCTTCATCGGGCTGAATCAGATCGGTGTGGTGACGCTGGGAGTGCCCGGGGCACCGGTCGCGCTCGGGAACATTGCGAGCCCCGGTACGCTGCTCGCGATCGTGGGGTTTCTGCTGACTGCGTGGCTGCTCGTGAAGCGAGTGCCAGGGGCGCTGATCGCCGGCATCCTGCTCACGACGCTGCTGTCGTTCGTCCTCGGCGTCACGCCACTGCCGGAACGCGTCGTCAGCCTGCCGCCGAGCCTGTCGCCGATTCTGGGGCAGCTTGATATCGCCGGCGCGCTTACGCTGAAGGCGGCGCCGGTGGTGATGATCATCTTCGTGCTGGCGTTCGTGGATACGATCGGGACGCTGCTCGGCCTCTCCGCGCGCGCTGGCCTGCTCGACGCGAAGGGCAATCTTCCCGAGATCGAGAAGCCAATGCTGGCCGACGCGCTCTCGAACCTCGTGGCACCGCTCGTCGGTACGAGCACGTGCGGGGCATTCGTCGAATCTGCTGCCGGGATTGAGGAAGGAGGTCGCACCGGGTTCACCGCACTGGTTGTCGCGGCGCTCTTTCTTGCCTCGTTGTTTCTGGCACCCGTCTTCACCGCGATTCCGCCACATGCCTACGGTATTGCCCTGATCGCGATTGGCATCCTGATGCTGGCACCGATCACGCAGATCGACTTTGCTGACTATACCGAACTGATTCCAGCGTTCCTCACGATCGTGCTGATCAGCTTCACGTACAACATCGGCGTCGGGATGACAGCTGGGCTGCTGGTGTATCCGGTGCTGAAAGTGATCACGGGTCGCATCCGGGACGTCCCGCCGGCGTTGTGGGTGCTGGCGGCGATGTCGCTGGTGTTCTTCGTGGTGTATCCCTACAAATAGGCGTGGCGGTGTCGCAGTGACATGCACGCCAGCCGCGGGTGAAGGAGGCGCGTGCGGGCGTGGCCGGTGCAGGAGCCGGTGACGGGCTATCTGTGTCCCGTCCGCCGGTACGAATCGGACGAGAGGAAGTGCGCCGTGAAGTTCGGCAGCGATGCGAGGAACGCTGCCGGTGGCTCGCCGACGAACGTCCTGAAGTCACGAATCAGGTGCGACTCATCGCTGTAGCCGCACGATGCCGCGACCCGCGCCATGGTCTCGGGTGCGTGCCGCCATGCCGAGCAGACGCGGTGAAAGCGCACGATCCGCGCAAACTGCTTTGGTGAGACTCCCACCTGCGTGGCGAAGCGACGCTGCAGCGTCCGAATGGCAATCCCGTGTCGCGCAGCCGCGGTCTCGATCGATACTGCCCCGCCAGAGCTGCGAATGACACGGACGACCTGTGCCACGGCGTCGTCGGCGCGCGAGGGACGATGGGCGTATCGCTCCACCCACTCGGCAAGTGATTCGCGACGGGCAACAGCGGTCTGCGCGAGCAGTGCGATCCGCAGTGCAGGGAGTGACCTGTCATTGAGGGCTTCCGCTGACACCCAACGGTCACGAAGTGGTGCAAGATCCTCGACCAGTCCGAAGGCGCCGTGTGCTTCGAAGCGCACGGCCATGAGGTCCACCGCGCCCGTGGGTCGCAGGGTGAACGGCCCGGTAATCTGGCCGACGAGAAACAGGTCCGGCTGTCTGTGCGAGACACCGTTGCGGTCGATGTGCTCGAACGGATCGGCGAGATTGAACAGGAGTTCCGGCGAGCCATCGGGAAGTGCCGGTTCGCCTGCACCGGCGTCCGGTGCTGCCCCGTCACTGCGCAGGCTCCAGCAACACACCACGTCGCCGTGCGTCGCGCTGGCAGGCACCCACTCGTCGTAGTTCATCGGCCCTCGGCTCGCGCGTAGTGAGACTGTCGTGTTTGTTCAATGCCCGGCGTGCCGCACCAGCTACTCTCCTGCACTCATCCCTCACAACCCACTGGGACATGCGCCGTCACGCTGCCGCCGCCACCCTGTTGCTCCCCCTGCTGCTTTGCCTGTCTGCGCGATCGGCGCAGGCCCAGGCGACCACTGAAATCAACCGTGTGGCATGGCTTACCGGCTGCTGGGAGCAGCGCACCGACACGCGGCTGGTACAGGAACTCTGGATGGCGCCAGCTGGCGGAATCATGATCGGCACCAGTCGGACAGTCGCCCGCGGCGCGGCACGCAGTTGGGAGTTTCTGCGGATTGCATCCGTGGCGGGGAAGCTCACGTACGTAGCGCTGCCAAGCGGGCAGTCCGAAACGGCCTTCGCCGCAACGTTCGTCAGCGACACGCTGGCTGTCTTCGAGAATCCGGTGCACGACTTCCCGCAGCGCATTGCGTATCGTCGCGTCACCAGCGACTCGATCGTCGCGAGGGTTTCGGGAAAGCAGGGGGGCGCGGATCGCGGGTTCGATATCCCGATGCGTCACGCGGCGACCTGCGGTGCCTGATCATTGGTCTGCCGCCGACGTCGCCGGCTATCGCATCGCCGAATACACGAGCACCTTGAACAGATCGCCAAGCCCTGCCGTCGAGCCGAGCACGTTCGTATACATGATGCCGATCAGCCGTTCCTTGGGGTCCGCCCAATACGTCGTGGCGAACGCGCCGCCCCACTCGAATGAGCCTGCGCTGAGCGCCTGGCGAAAATCGTTCTCCGGCGTCTCGAGCGAAAAGCCGAGGCCAAACGCAGGCTGCAGACGCGGAATCTGGTTCGTGAGCATCAGCTCGACGGTCTTCCGACCGACGAGTCGCACGCCATCGAGTTCGCCGCCATTCAGGAACAGCTGGAGAAATCGGGCGTAATCGGCGGTCGTACCTGAGAGTCCACCACCGCCGGAGAAATACGTGACGCGGCGCGCCGGGAAGTCCGGGTGCATTCCGCCCTGGGCTTCGTGCGTCGTGTCGACCGTCCCGTCCTTCTCGCTGTGCAGCGCGACCAACCGGCCGCGCCGATCAGCCGGCAGTTCGAACCACGTATCATCCATCCGGAGTGGCGCGAAGATGCGCGTCCGGAAGAAGCGGTCAAGCGGCATCCCCGACCAGATCTCGATCAATCGGCCGAGCACATCGACGCTCATGCTGTAGTTGAATCGTTCACCGGGCTCGAACTTGAGTGGCAGCGTGGCAAGGATGCGCACCTTGTCCGCGAGCACGTCACCTTCTGTCCCGAGCGAGGTGCGGCCTGCCTTGTTGTAGATCGCGCGGAACTCGTCGCTGCCGATGTCCGCATAGTCGAGGCCCGACGTGTGTGTGAAGAGCTGTCGTACGGTGGTGCGACGCTGCGCGGGTTTCGCCTCGTAGCTCGAGTCGGCGGCGTTGAACTTTGTCAGTACGCGCTGCTTCTCGAATTCCGGCAGGTACTTCGCGATCGGATCGTCGAGCGCAAACCGCCCCTCTTCCCACAGGATCATCGCGGCCAGTGAGGTGATGGCCTTGATTTGCGAGGCGATACGAAAGATGTCATCACGTCGCATCGGCGCCTTCGTCCCCAGATCACGAAACCCATAGGCCGTGTGATACTCCACGCGGCCATCGCGCACGCGCATGACGACCGCGCCGGGAATTCGGCGATCTGCAATCATGCGATTGATCAGCGAGTCGATGCGCGCGAGCCGGAGTGGCGCGAAGCTGCGTGCAGTGTTGGTCGCCACGGACGCGGGTGCACCGGGCTGCGCGCTGAGCACGAACGGCAGCGCGGTGGCGAGCGACAGGGCGCGGAGGCAGGATCGCATGGACCGATGCAGAAGGGAGGACGTTCCGGAGAATTCGGCCGCGCTGCCCACCGGCTGCGCGATGGGCTAATGTTGCGTCGGCAAGATAGCGGGGTGCCAAGCATGTCCGGGCGCGGTCGGAGGTCGCCGCGCGTTGCCCGGCTACACTCGGAATGGGAGGGCGAGGACGTGACCGCATGGAACTGTCGAGGACTTCTGGTGGCCGGTGGGCTTCTGGCCATCGCCGCGAGTCAGGCGCGCGCGCAGGATGCTGCTCAACGCACGTCAGTGCTTGCGGTTGCCGATTCGGCGCTGACCGCCATCACCCGGGGCGACATGGCCGGCTTCACTGATCTGATGGTGTCGGAAGCGGTCCTTTTTCCGACTCGCACCCGGGACGGTGTCACTGTCTATCGTGTGCGGCCGCGTGCCGAGCAGCGGTCGTCGCCGATGGGCGGCAAGGTGATCGAGCGCGGTTTCCGGCCTGAAGTCCTCATCAACGGTGGCGTTGCGATGGTCTGGTATCCCTACGACCTGTATGTGGATGGCATCTGGTCGCACTGCGGCGTCGACGTGTTCACGCTGGTTCGTACGGATGCCCGTTGGCGCATCGCGACGATGGTCTGGAGCGCCGAGCAGCCGCCGGTGTGCGAGAAACATCCGGACGGGCCGCCGCGCTCCTGAGTCTCTCGCGCGCTCCGGAGCGCACACACCCCGCCGCCGCGACGCTCCGGCGACGGGACGATTTCGATTGTTGCAACGACAGCATTCCGACGCGTGCGGCTCGCTCCGGCACGGCTACTGCCGGCACTGCCCCCGTGGATCCGGCTTTGGCTTGTCGACCACAACGCGATGATCGAGGTTGGCGACAGCCACCGCCGTGCTGTGGACAAGGCGCGTGATCTGCATCATCCGACTGTAGTCGATGTACTGCGGCTCGTCCGTGACCTGATGGTAGTCGGCGTGACCGCCGGTGGTGAAGAAGACAATCGGAATGCCGTAGCGCGCATACTCGTAGTGATCGCTCCGGCAGTAGATGTTCTGCGGATGGCCATCTGCGTCGAGGCTGTAGTCGAATCGCATGCCAATCCGTTGTCTCGTGTTGACCCGCTCGACCAGATCGCCAAGTTCGGTCGAGAGGCGTCGTGCGCCTACCAGTTGCACGTAGCCGTCACCGCCGTGAATGGCAGCACCATCCTTCGTGACGCCGGTGAAGTCATCCTTACCGCCGCGCCCAACCATATCCATGTTCAGCTCGGCCACGATCGAATCGCGCGGCACCGTGGGATGGTCGGTGAAGTACTGCGAGCCGAACAATCCGAGTTCTTCGGCCACGTGCCAGATGAAGAGAATCGAGCGCTTCGGCTTGATCGGTGCGGTGGCGAATCGTTCGGCTATCTCGAGGACGCTCATCGAGCCGGAGCCGTCGTCGTCGGCGCCGTTGTAAATCGAGTCGGGCCGTGCGCCGTGCTTTGCGCGCCGCGAATCCTTGAGCGCGTTGATCCGAACCCAGTCGGCCGGTGTCGGCTTCGGCTCGTCGTTGTCGGCGCCTTGGGGCGCGGCGATCCGCATGAAGGCGTAGACGGAATCGTGGTCAGCAGGCCGGCTGGAGAAACCGACGTGGTCATTGTGCGCGCCGATCGCCACATACTGACCACGGAGCTTCGGGTCCGAGCCACGGAGAATCGCGATCACGTTCCGGCCCGGTGCGGTGGTCTCGGTCACGCGCACCTCACCATTCACGGCAGTGCCAACATGTCCCGTTCTTGCCGAATCCGCGTCGATGCCGAGCATTGCCTGCGCGACAGCGCGCGTCACATAGAAATACGAGGGAACGTGGCTGGTGTCCGGATCGGTCTTTGCCTGCACCCGCGACTGCCTGTACACATCATCGATGTAGCCGGCCGGCATGTAGTCGATGCTGACAACTGCAATGGCGACGGCAGTGGGATAGCGGCCGGTGAGCTGGAAGCGATTGATGGCGTTGTGGTCCGGGGAGCCATCCTTCGCTCGTCCGGTCCGGATCACCACGACCTTTCCGGTTGCCTGATCGGATGGAAGAAAGGAGGTCGAGTCGCCGAAGGTGCCACCGTAGATCGCGATTGCGCCGGCGAACGGGCGCGGTACCGTGCCCTGATCACGCGGTACGAAGTCGGTCCACAGTGTGAACCGCTTGTCACCCACCGACAGCGACGACGCGTCGGACACGTCGCGCTTCATCAACGCGGACTGGAAATACGTGCCATTCTCTCCGGCCGGCTCGAGCTTCAGGCGCTGCAGCTCAGCGGCGATGAACTCGGTCCCTTTGTCGTTCCAGGGTGTACCGGCAAGCCGGCCCATCATCGAGTCGTCAGCAAAGCGGTAGAGGCGCGACATCAAATCGCGCGCCGAGATGGCGCCTGAGGTCGGCGGACCGACGAACTTGAGCGGGAGCGGCTCCTTCGCCGGCCGACCGGTCGATTGCGCCTGAAGCGCTGACGAGGGGGCCAGTGCAAGCAGGCCGAGCACGCTGAAGAGGGTTCGAGCAATACGCATGAGGAAGTCGATTCTGGGGTGACGAGAGCCGCTGGACAGCCCACCACGGCTATGGCCGGACTGGTTCATCCGCCGTTCGGTCTCGGGTCCGGCGGCCGGGATGTATACGGATCGAGCGGCTGGCAGGTTGCATTGACACGGCGGCCAGTGGAATGGTTGTTCCGTGCTCTGCCGGCGGCAGAGTGCCTCCGTGGCATCGATGGGCCGTGGCATCGATGGGCCGTGCCCAACCGGAGGGGAAGGGGCTAGATCTCGATGCGGGGTGCGGCCGTGGCAGCGTCACCGGTATTCGGCGTGTCGCGCAGCTCGATCAGGAGGATGTGCGCCTCCTCGTCGGCGAGCGGGCAGTGCTCCACACCCTTCGGCACGACGTAAACCTCACCCGGCGCCAATCGCACATTGCCGTCGCGAAGCTGGATTGTGATCGAGCCCTCGAGCACCATGAAGAAGTCGTCGGTATCGTCATGTGTGTGCCAGTTGAACGGCCCCTTCACCTTGACGACCTTCAGATCATGGCCGTTGAATTGCCCCACGACCCGCGGTTGGTAGTACTCCGTGAAGGTCGCGAGCTTGTCGGCGAGATTGATGACGGGCATGGCATGAGTCTGTGTGAGGTGCTGATGCGGACGGCAACGCGCCGCGAGTGGCATCGCGGCGTCTGAGCTCAGAAGTTGCCGGCGAAGGACTATCGCGTCCAGACGCCGATCGTGCCACAGGTGTTGGGCTGACCCATCAAGTATTCCGCCGGCAGTCCGCCCGGACCATTGTAGACTTCGATCCCG
>JANNVN010000372.1:0-3366 GCA_031414435.1 Gemmatimonadaceae bacterium | reverse complement strand
CAACGTTCCGCCCGGCAGACCGAACACGCGGGCCGGCGCGCACGACAGTTTCTCGACCAGCTGCGAGAGCGAGATCGTCCCCGGCGCCACCAGCCAGGTCATGAGCACGGAGAGCGCCGTCTCCAGCCCGACGATGCCATTCGGTGCATCGGAGAACTCCCGGTTCTTTTCGTCGTTGTGATGCGGTGCGTGGTCCGTTGCAACACAGTCGATCGTGCCGTCCTTCAGTGCAGCGACGAGCGCGTCCACATCACGTTGAGTGCGCAGCGGCGGGTTCATCTTGGCGCTGGTGTCATACTGGCGCACTCGTTCCTCGGTCAGCGTCAGATGGTGCGGGCACACTTCAGCCGTCACAGGAATGCCGCGCTCTTTGCCCCAACGAATCAGCTCGACGCTCCCCCACGTGCTCATGTGACAGAGATGCACACGACCGCCTGTCCGTCGCGCGAGGAGGATATCGCGGATCACCATGATCTCCTCACTTTCGGACGGAATGCCCTTCAATCCCAGCCGCGCGCTGATCACCCCTTCATTCATCACGCCACCATGCGCGAGCGTCGGTTCCTCGCAGTGATCCGCGACGGGAATGCCGAACGTCCGCGCATACTCGAGCGCGGTGCGCATCAGCTGCGCGCTGACCACCGGGCGGCCATCATCACTGACGGCCACGGCACCGGCCGCCACCATCTCACCCATTTCCGAAAGCTGAACACCGTTCATCCCGACGGAAATCGCCCCGATCGGATAGACGCGTGACGCGTTGGCCTTCGCGGCCTGTGCGAGTATGAACCCAACCGCCGCCTGATTGTCGGTCACCGGATCCGTATTCGGCATCGCGCAGACCGCAGTGAAGCCGCCGGCCGCGGCAGCACGCGCACCGGTCGCGATCGTCTCGACATCCTCCCGGCCGGGCTCACGCAGATGGCAGTGCACATCGATGAAACCAGGCGTCACGTGCAGACCGCGGCAGTCCACGCGCTCAGCGTCATCCGGGCCCGCGATGGTGCCACCGACAGAGGCCACCACTCCATCAATGAGCAGCAGGTCGCCGATGCCATCGAGTCCGATCGAGGGATCAAGGAGGTGGCCGCCCGTCAGCAGCAGGGGTCGTGTCGTCATGCGTTCGTCATTCTCCCGCGGCCGAACCGGCCGCTGCGAGGTCGGGGCGACCGCCCCGCAACAGGTAGAGCACCGCCATCCGGATCGCGACGCCATTCGTGACCTGATCGAGAATCAGGCTGTGCGGTCCGTCGGCAACGTCGGAATCGATCTCCACGCCACGATTCATCGGACCCGGATGCAGGATGAGGAGGTCGCGCGGTGCGCGTTCCAGCCGCTCACGCGTCACACCAAAGACGCGATTGTATTCCCGCAAGGACGGGATGTACCCGGCCGTCATCCGTTCGAGCTGCAACCGCAGGACGTTCAACGCGTCCGCCCATTCAATCGCAGCTTCGATGCGATCGAACACCGTCACGCCGAGGGCCTCCTCCGCGCCGTTCGGCAGCAGCGAGCGAGGGCCGCAGACCGCCACGTCGGCGCCAAGCTTGCGCAGGCCATGAATGTTCGAGCGTGCGACACGGCTGTGCAGCACATCACCGCAGAGACAGACGCGCTTGCCTTCGAGCGACCCCCACCGGTCGCGAAGTGTCAGCAGATCGAGCAGTCCCTGCGTCGGGTGTTCGTGCGTGCCATCACCAGCGTTGATCACATTCGATTCGATCCGCTCGGCGAGAAACCGCGCCGCGCCGCTGGCCTGATGACGAATGACGACCATGTCGATCTTCATCGCTTCGAGGTTGCGCGCCGTGTCGACCAGCGTTTCGCCCTTGCTCACCGAGGAGTTGCCGATGGCCACGTTGACCGCGTCGGCCGACATCCGCTTCTCGGCAAACTCGAAGCTGACGCGCGTCCGCGTCGACGCCTCGAAGAACAGGTTCACGATCGTCGCGCCGCGCATCGTCGGCACCTTCTTGATCGCGCGAAGACTGATCGCCTTCAATGGCTCCGCGGTATCGAGAATGGCAGTGATCTGTGACGCGCTCAGCGATTCGAGGTCGAGCAGATCCTTGCCGAGTCCTGTCATGCGCCGCGCGACCGCGCCGGGCTCACGACAACGGTGTCATCGCCGTCCAGCTCCGCGACCCGCACGTCGACCTGCGAGCCGACCGGGACCGTCACGACCTTCCCGATCACATCAGCGCGAATCGGAAGCTCCTGACCGCCGCGATCAATCAGGACAGCCAAAAGGATTCTCGCCGGTCGGCCGAAGTCTGCGAGCTCGTCGAGGGCCGCGCGCACCGTCCGCCCGGTGTAGAGCACATCATCGACGATGACGACCTGCTTGTCGTCGATGTCCACTGGCAGCTCCGTCGCACCTACCACCGGCCGTGGGCCAACGGTCTGGAGGTCATCGCGATAGAGCGTGATGTCCAGCGCCCCTCGAGGCACCGGTTTGCCTTCACGTTCTTCGATCAACGACGCGAGCCGCGCCGCAAGCTGTACGCCGCGCCGTTGAATGCCAACCAGCACCAGCGACTCGGTACCGGCCGTGCGCTCGACGATTTCGTCGGCCATGCGGCGCAAGGTACGCTCACAGGCGCGCGCATCGAGGATTGTATCTGAGGATGTCATCAGCGAGCAATATGCCAACCGGCGGGCCGGAACTGAAGGCGCGACCGTCAGCGTCCTGCGCGCGCGGCCCGCGCCGCAAGGATGGTCCCGGGATCATCGGTGATGATCCCTGTCACGCCCGCATCCCAGAGGCGATCGGCGTCGTGAGCGGTATTGACCGTCCAGACGTGCACCGGCACGCCGATGGCCCGGCCCCATGCGGCGAAGCGCGCAATCGGCAGCGTCAGTCCCGACGACACTTCCGGGATGCACATCGCGGCGAATGGCACCCGCCGCGGGGCGAGCCGAACCACGCCGCGCAGCAGCATCGCGATCATGTCGCGCCTGGAGGCGCCGCTCGGAATCTCGGCCGCTCGCACGAAGCGCATCGCGCCGTTGAGGAAACTGCCGACGACGGCCCGCCCCGTCGCACCGTGCAACCGAAGCGCATCGATCACGGCCGGTGCACCCTCGGCCGTCTTGCATTCGATGATGACGGGAATATGACGCGTGAGATCCAGCACCTCGTCAAGCAACGGGATTGGCGTTTGACGCGTGGCGCGAAAGTCACCACCGAAGCACGCGGCCGCATCGAGGCGCCGCAGCGCGCCGATGCTCGAGTGTTCGATCACCAGGTGCTCGCCGCACGTCCGCAGCGTGCTCGCATCGTGGTGCACCACCGCGACACCGTCGCCGGTGATGCGCACGTCGAACTCGACCGCATCGACGCCGAGCTCCAGCGCGTGCTGGAAC
>JANNVN010000371.1:0-2038 GCA_031414435.1 Gemmatimonadaceae bacterium | reverse complement strand
CCACTGGCTGATGGACGATGCGCGTGAGCACCTCGGTGCCGAGCAGTCCCGGCATCTGAACATCCAGAAACACCAGGTCTGGCCGCTGCGTGTTGATCGCCTCCACCGTTGCCAGCCCATGTACGGCATCACCGATCACATCGATCCAGTCGTATGCGCTGAGCATGCGTCGCAATCCAGCTCGCGCCACCGGTTCATCGTCGGCAACGAGTGTACGGACACGCATTACAGAGTGCATGTCAGTCGGCGTCCGTCGGACTGATTGGCACGACGACGCTGGCGCTGAATCCGGGACCGGACGCCCACGTGAGTTCGAGTCGGGCGCGATCGCCGAACAAGGCTTCGAGTCGTGCACGCAGGCGATTCAATCCGGTCCCCGTCTCAAGTGCCGAAGCACCACCGCGCATACCGACGCCGGTGTCGGTCACGGTCAACACCAGCTCATCAGTGGTGCAGCGCGCAGCAATCGCGATCTGCGTGGCGTCCACCTGCGGCGCGGCACCATGTCGGACGGCGTTCTCGACCAGTGTCTGCAGCGCGAATGCGGGAACCAGGACATCGAGTGCGGCAGGATCGACATCGAACGTGATCCGCAGGCGATCGCCAAAGCGAATGTGTTCGAGCGCGAGATACCGTTCCACGAAGGCGCGCTCCTCGCGAAACGGCACCACATCGCGGTCTTCCTCCAGCGCGGTGCGAAGCAACCCAGCCAGTGCCTCGGCGGCGTCGGAGGCGCGCGCGGGGTCGACCGGGATCAACTGTACCACGGTGTGCAGTGCGTTGAAGAGAAAGTGCGGATTGAGCTGCGAGCGCAGGGCGGCAAGCTGCGACTCGACTGCCGCCGCCTCGGCACGTCCGGCTCGCGCGGTCGCACGCACGGCGTAGAGAATTCCGGTGACCACGACGTAGATCCAGAGTCCCAGCACCAGGAACGGCCCAAGCCCCGAGGTCATGAAACGATAGAGCTGCCAGCTGAAGAGCGTCTCGATCAACCCCGTCAACGCGACCCACGAAACGGAGAACAGCACCGCTGCTGCGAGGTGCGTGAGCATGAACGCGGCCGACACCCGTCGCGGCCATGGCAATCGGTCGACGAGTTTGAGAATCAGTGGACTGAGCAGTGCCGCAGCCCCGATCGCGCGCCCACCGTGTACCGCTGCGCGCACCACTGGTCCGCCGTGCGCCGCCAGGATCAGGAAGGTGTACATCACCCAGACCGGCAGCCACCCAATGACGAATTGCACCCACACCCACGCGCGGCTTGCGCGTGGTGTGGCGTCAGCGAGGGGTGCCGGCAGGTTCATCGTGGCGCGGCGGCGGCCACGCGACGTGCGTCGATCTTCAACACCGCGGTGTCCCAGGTGCGCTCGCCACTCATCATCCGATCCGTCTGGAAGCTGAAACTGGTCGGCGTGATGTCGAAGAATCGCGCCCGCTGCACGTACGACTTGCCCTCGGCATCCTTGCCCACGCTGGTCATCACCAACTCACTGCCCTGCATCGCGCCCACGGCACTCACGTATCGCGCGCGGAACACGTCGAGCGCGGTCTGTGTCCATCGTGATTGCGCTGCGTCGTAGAAACGCATGGTGTGCGTGAGGTTGTTCGGGTTGCCGGAGCGATCCATGATACGCAGTTCGTCCTCGACGCCAAAGCGATCGAAGGCCCACCACGCCTTCCATGTGCCAACATACGTCGGTGACCCGTGAATCCGCGCCGCCAGACTGTTGACCTTGGGCGTGACGGTCACCTCCCACTGGCCGACCAGAAACGCGAACTGCTGCGCCTCGGCTGGCGCGGTCGTCTGGCTGCGTGGCGCGGTGCCACTGCCACCACTGCCAGTGGTCTGGGCGGGCAGTGCAACGGCTGCCAGCGCTGCGATCGAGAGGACTGCAAGTGAACGGTGAAACATCCAACACTCCTTGACGGCTGAGCCACTGAATCAATCGGGAAAGTGCGTCCAGCGACGGCTGATGACGCAGACGGTACGCTGTCAGGATAGAAGGGCGGGATGCCACGGCGGAGTGCCTGATCGCCG
>JANNVN010000370.1:0-9798 GCA_031414435.1 Gemmatimonadaceae bacterium | reverse complement strand
GAACGAGCCCACCAGGAAGCACATGTCGATCCAACTCGGCGTGTAGTTGGTCCACTGCCACGGCTCGAATTCATGGCTCAACGACGGCACGACGATCACGAAGCGCTCGTACCACATCCCGATGTTGATGATGATCGAGAGAATGAAGAGCCAGGTGGGGTTGCGTCGCAGTTTCTGCGAGAACAGTGACAGCGGGAAGATCATGTTGCAGAGCAGCAGGATCCAGCCGGCCCACCACCACTGCCCGAAGACGCGATTCCAGAAGTACTCCTGCTCCGGCGCCACGCCAGAGAACCAGGCGATGAAGAACTCGGACAGGTACCCCGACCCCACCATGATCGACGTGAACAGCACGACCTTGGCCGTGGCGTCGAGATGGTTCAGCGTGACGTAGTGCTCGAGGTTCCACCACTTCCGGATCGGGATCAGGATGGTCCACACCATCGCGAACCCCGAGAAGATGGCGCCACCAACGAAGTACGGCGGGAAGATCGTGGTGTGCCAACCCGGCGTCAGCGCCATGGCGAAGTCGAACGACACCACCGAGTGCACCGAGAGCACCAGCGGCGTGCTGAACGCCGCGAGGAACATGTACATCTTGGCAAAGTGCCGCCATTCGCGATCGGTGTTCTTCCACCCCAGCGACAGCATGGCGAAGATCCGCTTGCGGATCGGGTTGGTCTCCTTGTCGCGCATGACCGCGAAGTCGGGGATCAAACCGAGATAGAGGAACGTCGTCGAGATCGTGAGATACGTAGAAATCGCGAACACGTCCCAGAGCAGCGGGCTTTTGAACTGCGGGAACAGCAGGCGCCAGTTGGGATACGGAATCAACCAGAAGAACTTCCACGGCCGCCCGATGTGAATGATCGGGAACAGACCGGCCGTCATGACCGCGAACACCGTCATCGCCTCAGATGCACGATAAATGGTGGTCCGGAATCCGGCGCGGAAGAGATACAGAATTGCCGAGATCAGGGTACCGGCATGACCGATACCAACCCAGAACACGAACGTGATGATGTAGACGCCCCACATCACCGGCGGCACATAGCCGGCGTTGCCGAGGCCCCAGTAGATCTGGTAGGTCCATGCCGAGGCCCCAACGAGCATCGCCGCAATCGCGAGGCCGAGTCCCATGAACCACTTGGAACTGGGCTTGAGAGTCGCGAGAATCTCGTTGTCGACCTGCTCGAACGAGCTGACAGCCGGAACCTGAATTCCCGCCGACGGAATGTTCGGGCGCTTGATCTTGCCCAGCACTGGCTTCGCAGTCGTCGCCATTCGGGTCAGGCCTCGACCGTGTGATTGATCTTCTTCAGATAGACCACGGCCGTGTAGGTGTTGAGCACCTCGAACACGTGGTACGCTCGCTCGTCCTCTACCTGCTTGGCCACCGTCCACGTCGGGTCAGCGGCATCACCGAACGTGATGGCCTTCGACGGACAGGCCTGCGCACACGCGGTCGTAAACTCGTCGGCCTGCAACGGACGATGCTCGAGATCAGCCCGCGTCTCGGCCTCGCGAATGCGCTGTACGCAGAACGTGCACTTCTCCATGACACCCTTGCCACGGACTGTGACGTCCGGGTTGAGCTGCATCTGCATTGGCTCCGGGAAAGCGTACTGCCGACGGCCAGGCTCGCCGTACCCGAACCAGTTGTAGTACCGAACCTTGTACGGGCAGTTGTTGCTGCAGTAGCGGGTGCCGACACACCGATTGTACACCTGCACGTTCAACCCGTCCGGCGAGTGGTACGTCGCGTACACGGGACACACCGGCTCGCACGGGGCATTGCCGCAGTGCTGGCACATCATCGGTACGAAACGCGTGTCGAAGCCAGGATCGAACACGTTCTCGGAATCCTCGGCGCCCTCGAAGTACCGCTCGAGGCGAATCCACGCCATTTCGCGACCCTTGAGGATGTTGGCACCCGGCCGCGTGTCCCAGACGGTCGGTGACAGTGCGCGGCCCTGCCAGGTCGCGCCGACGGTCGGGATGTTGTTCTCGCTGTAGCACGCCGTGACGCAGGCCGAGCAGCCCGTGCAGCGGCTGAGGTCCACCGTCATTGCCCAACGACGCTTGGCCATGCCACTCCAGTGCTTCTCGGAGTACATGCCCTTGTCCTTCGAATCCTGGGTGCCGAGGTCGCCCTGCGCATCGTTCGCAACAGGGCTCTTCAGGCCAGGCAGGAACTCGGTCGGCGCACCGCCGACGAAGGCGTGCTCGTTCCCGCCCCACTCCTTCGGACCGAGGTCATGACCACCTTCGGCCGCGTTCGCATCGTGTTGTGTTGTCGCGGCGCCCGCGGGGGCGCTGTGCGATGCTTCCTTCTTCGTGCGAGCTGCGACGAGCGCGGCCAGCGTCGATGCCTGCCCGATGCCGCGTGAGTGTTGACGCGCAGACCCTTCGGTGGTGATCAGATCGGTGTGCTCACCGGTCTTGGTCACCGTCGCCTTCATGTTCGTGTAGGCGATCGCACCGGAGAGCGCGTCGGTGTCGCCCGAGACGAGATCCACGGCGTTGATGCCGACACCTTCTGCGTAGCGGCCATAACCACTGTAGAACGGCACCTTCCGATCGCCATCAGCGTCGAACTTCCTGTTCGACTGGCTCTTGTGGCCGAGGCCCAGCGACACGGCGATCGTATCGGGCCTGATGCCGAGGTAGTTGTACACCGGCAACGTGACCTTGCCAGCGGAGGTCTCGATCGTCACCAGATCGCCGCGCGTCACGCCGAGCTTCTTGCACGCCATCGGGTGCATCTCGACCCACGACTGCCACGCGATCTTCGAGACGGGATCGGGCAACTCCACCAGCCACGGCTTGTTCGCACCAGCGCCGGTGCCAAGCGTCGGCGACATGTTGATCACAAGGTGGAAGTCGCCGGCACCAGCAAAAACCGTCGCTGGCTTCCGACCCAGATCGCCCGCGGAGCGATTTGCGGCGCGCAGTGACGAGGCCGCGGCGACGCCTTTCGGCAGTGCGAGCATCTGTGCCGCCTGACCGCCCGGGAACCGCGAGACCAGCCAACTGCGATAGTCCGTCATCGTGTACTTCGACGCCAGCGCGGTATCCATCTTCGCAACAGCGATCAACACATCGGCTGTGGCGCGGCTGTTGAACACCGGCTCCATCGCGGGCTGCTGCAGGTGCAGCGTATTCGCGGTCGGTTCAGCGTCACCCCAGCTTTCGAGGCTGTGGTGATCCGGGAGCACGAGATCCGCAAGTTCGGTCGTCTCGTCGGGGACGTTGGTGAACGACACCTTGAAGCCGACCTTCGCGAGTCCTTCCGCGAACTTGACCGACTTCGGCAGCGTGTGCACCGGATTTGCACCACGAACGAACAACACTGGCACGGCACCGGCATTCATGCGATCAGCGGCGTTGAACAGCGCGGCCGACACGTCGAGGGGCTCGTAGATTCCGAGAGGCGACGCGGGCTTGATCGTGATGCCGACATTGCCGAGCGTCTTGTTGTACTCGGCAACCTCGGTCGCAACCTGCGTCGAGTCGGCGCCGTTGCCGCCCGCCAGCAGGAGTGAGCGCTTCGCCGTGGTGATCTCCTTCTTCAGCCCTTCAAGCGTCGCAACCGAGACATCGGCCGCAGTCGAGGCATCAGCCGCGGACTTGGTGCCACGCAGGAACTGGATGATCGCGAGTTCCGAGCCGGGTCGACACGCAATCCACGAATCGGCGTTCAGCCCGGTGAGCGATCGGCGCGCGCCGATGTAGATCGCACGCGGGGCGCCCTCCACCTTGCCGCGCGCATCGGCCCAGGCCAACTGCAACGGAACGCTCGGGCCCCATCCATCGAGGAAATCGGCGCCGAAGCTGACGATCAGCGAGGCGGCGTCGAAGTCGAGCGTCGGCCATGCCACGCTGTATGCTGCCCTGTTCGCAGCAATCGACGACGCCGGTGCATCCGCATCGTAGCTGATGTGCGCTGGCATGCCGTAGTCACGCAACCAGTTGTCGAGGACGGCCGGGAAACTGCCAATCTCGTGCTGGTTGATGAACACGGCATTGGCGGCCTGCCCCTTGCTCCGCACTTCGCCAAGCTTGGTGGCGAGCATCTGCAGTGCTTCATCCCATGTGATCGGCGTCAGCTGGCCATTCTTGCGGGCCATCGGCTGACGGAAGCGATCAGGATTGTAGAGCCCCTGCAGCGCCGACTGTCCCTTGGCGCAGAGCGCGCCACGATTCAATTCGGCGTTGGGGTTCCCTTCAATCTTCAACGCGCGGCCATCGCGTGTCTCGACCAGGATACCGCACGACGTCGCACACTCACGACAGGTGCTGGCGAAGTAGTTCGAGACGCCGGGCACCGTGTTGTCAGGATTCGACACATACGGGATCAGCTTCCGCACATAGTCCGTGTTGCAGCCAGTGAGGGCCGTAGCCGCACCACCGACACCCAGGACCTTGAGGAAGTCGCGGCGCTTGACGCCAGTCGCTTCCGACTCAGTGCTCATGCAGTATTCCTCAATCGTGAAACACGATAAGGCGTGATGCGCAGCGCATCACGCCGAAGGCGGATCGACTAGTAGTGACAGGTGCTGCAGTCATAGCGGGCTTTGCGCTCGATATGACAGTTCACGCACCAGCCCATATTCAGCGAGGAGTACTGGAAGACCTGCGTCATCTTCTGCACTTCGCCATGACAGGTCTGACAGGTGACGCCGCCGTTCGCGTGACGCGAATGGGGGAAGTGCACGTACTCCGGCACCTTGTGCATGCGCGCCCATGGTACCGGCTGACCCTTTGCGTAGTAGGCGGCCAACTTCTTGATCTCCGGCTTGCCCGTCGCAACCAGCGCGTGACACCCCATGCACGTCGCCACCGTCGGGAGGCCCGGATCCTGCGCCTTGCCGGCGGAGTAATGGCAATACGTGCAATTCATGCCGAGCTTCTGCACATGCTGCGGATGCGGGAACTTCACCGGCTGCTCCGGCGAGTAGTTCTGCGGTGAGCTGGCGCCGGAGTAGGCCCACGGCCCCTTTTTGGGATCGAGCTTGAGCCCGGAATCGCCGGTGATCTTCGGGAGCGCCATGGCCTCGGTGTTGTTTCGCACACCATCGAGGTTCGTGCCGCTCAGCCCCGAGAACGTCGGATAAGCCAACTTGTTGGTTGGGGCCGGCGCCTGTGCCGCGTCCGCCTCGCGTGCGGTCGCGCCACTGTAGGCCGACAGGCCAGCCGCAATGGCGGCGACGAGGAAAAACCCCGGAATCGCTGCCCACTTCTTCCGCTGCGTCATTCGGTGAGACCAGTTGAAGTCCGACACCCTGCAGAACGCCCTAGCATGTGAAACTTTTCACAAAGTCCGGGCCGATACGAGACCAAAGAAAGCCACGCCACGAAAGTCACGCAAGTCGTTGCGGCATCAGGCAGAACACCGCTGACTCCGGTCCGAACCCCAGTCCGATCGTCACGAAGAGGCACTGCGGCTGAGTCCGAAATGATGCGGATGTGTACCATGCTCAACGCCCCGAGCCAGCCCGAGCCGAGGCTGCGATGCTCTCGGCCGACGACATCGTGACTGCAGGCAAGAACGCTGACTGCAGCGAAAACGTTGCCAGCGGCGCCTGAATCAGCCGCAACGGCCAGTAGCCGCCGAAGACGAAGCGATCCGCGCCCAACGTGCGAATCAGTTGCTCCAGGTGATCCTCAGGCGGCCCCCACACCCAGGCAAAATCCCAGAACAGCCGAGCCTGCTCAGCTGGCGTCAGGGACCAATGCGTCTCCTCGATCAGGTCGCGGCCCGCGCCGCTCACGATCACATGGGCCCGTGCATCCGCGCGAACACTGGCACGGATATGCGCCGCAGTCAGATCTGCAGCCGTGTCCATCGGATGGCGCTGGCGCAGGTCTTCGAAACGCACTGTCAGTTGCACCACGAGGCCGCGCTCGGCACAGCCGCGGATCACCCCGGACCAGACCGGCGATGTGGCGCTGATGCCGAGCTGCATCGGATAGACGCGCACGGAGGGTGCACCCCGCGCCACCGCGTCGTCGAGGAGGTGTTCCCAGCCAGGCCAGTCGGGTCGCACCGTCGGTGACGGCCGCAGCACCTCCGAATGCGGGCCGAGCTGGGCATAGAGCCAGGCATTCGAGTTCGATGGGTCGCGATGCCAGACCGATGGCAATGACCCGACCCACGCCTGACCAATCCCCTCGCGGCCAAGCACGCGAACCAGGACATCGGCTTCCGGATGCGGCAGTTCGCGAAACGGGTACGGCCCGATCCACGCGCTGACATCGACGGGGAAACGATGCGTCGTCATAAACCGGGGAAGCTCATCGGTGGAAAGATGCGTGTCGCGTTGCGCCAGCAGATGTCATCGAGCGCGTCGTCAGGGAGGCCAATCACCTTAAGCGCCTGCAGCTTGGCCAGCCCGGTACACAGCGTGAGATCGGCGGCCCAGAGCAGCCGACGCGGTCCGATGGCGTCGAGGTACGCGTCGAGCATACCGCGATCCACGCCACTGCCACTCGTATCGGGATAGACGTTCGGTACATCCCGGATCACGTTGATCGTGTGCGCCCAGTCGCCGCCGCCGCCGATGTGTGCCAGGATGAAGTTGGTGTCGGGATGCCGGCGCGCGAGCCGGACCAGCTCGACGGCATCACTCGCTTCCTGCATTCCCCACTCGCGCTGCCGGTGCTGCCAGATGTGATGCAGCACCGGCAGGCCCCGCTTCCCCGCCTCGGCGGCGATCGGATCGACCAGCGGGTCGTCCGCGCGTCGACTGGCGCTCAGCTTGACGCCAATCGCGCCGCTGGTGACGCCGCGCGCGATTTGGGCGAGCGCATGCTCGGTGTGATTCGGGTTGACGTGCACGAAGGACCGCACCCGCTGTGGCTCTTCGAGTGCGATGGCGTACATGGCGTCATTTCCGGCGGCTATGTCGGCCGGCGATGCGAAGTAGGTCGGTGACGTGCGGCCCCAGGTGCCGAGAATCGACGCCACGTGCCAGGTGATGCCCATCACCTGACCAGCGCGGAGACGCGAGGCATTGTAGCGGGCGTAGTCATCTCGACTTCCTGACCAGTGAAAGTGCGCATGCGCGTCGATGAGCGGTCGTGTGGCCATGATCAGTGAGTGAGCGCCCAGTGAAATGCATCGCCGACGGCCGCGACATCCGCCGCGGCCATGGCGCAGGTCGGAAACTGATACGGGCCGCGCTTGGCTAGCACGCCCGCCTGCCGCAACAACGCCAACTTGCGATGCATCGTCGTGTCATCCGGCCAGCGGATGATGAACATCGTGTCGTGCCCGCTGGTCTGCAGATGCGAGCCGGCGTCGGCCGCGGCGCGTGCAATCACATCACGCAATGCGCGACCGGTGTTGGCGAGCTCGGCGCAGACATCGCGCGAGCCGTGCGCGTCGAGGACCGCATGCGCCGCCGCGAGCGCCGTCAGTTCGGTCGCCAGCGTGCTGGAGATCCAGGTACGCTCCGCCGTCGCCATCACCTCCGCCTTGCCAACCACGGCGGAGAGCGGATAGCCGTTGGCGATGGCCTTGCCGAGCGTCGTCAGGTCGGGGGTCACGCCCAGCAGCGTCTGCGCCCCGCCGCGGTGCAGCCGGAAGCCCGTCTTGACCTCGTCAAAGATGAGCACCGCACCGACACGGTCGCAGTGTGCGCGCAACTCCTCCAGCCAGGCAACATCAGCCAGCACGTCGACCAGCGGTTCGACGATCACGGCCGCCAGCGAGTTGTCAGCGTCGGCCAGCGCGGTGCGCCATGCATCGATGTCGTTGAACGGCAGATGGGTGTAGTCGGCGTAGGCATTGCCGGGCGCGCCGAGGGCTGGGGACCACCAGTCGAGCCATCCGAAGTACCCGCTGCCGAGCACCCGATCGCGCCCGGTGTATGCACGCGCGATGCGCACCGCCGCGGCGCACGCCTCGGCGCCGGTCTTGAGGAATCGGGTGCGTTCCGCCGACGGAATCAGCTCGCGCAGTCGCTCGGCGAGCGTCACTTCCTCGGTGTAGGGCAGGCCGGCCACCGGTCCGCGCTGCGCGGCACGAACGACGGCGTCGGTGACCACGGGATCCGCATAGCCGAGCGAGACTGCGCCGAGGGCGGCGGTGAGATCGATCAGCCAGGCCCCCTCGGCGGTGCGAAGACGGCAGCCACTGGCGTCGGTGATATGCGTCGGTCCATCGACGCCGGGCCCGAACATCGCATCAGGGCGTTTGCTGCCGGTCGATGTACCGCCGGGAATCGCCGCCGCCGCCCGTGCGCGCCAGTCCAGCGTCACGCCGCGCCTCCGGTCGCGTCAGGGTGCATTACATCGGTGCCGATGGCATCGCGATCGGTCGTGTGCGTGTCGACCAGTCCCGGCGGGATGCCTGGAATGTCAGAACTTGGCTCCTGATACATCTCCCCGTTGAGCGCCGCCTTGAAGGCGTTCCGGGTCTCGCGCTCGAGCGTGCGCTCGACCTCGATCGCCATCGACTTGACGAGATCCATCTCACGCGTCGCCGGTTCGGCACGCGAAATCAGCGATCGGACGGCGCGCATGACGTGATCCGGGTTGCGCGTCTTGAAGAAATCCAGCAGGTCGAGTGCACGATAAATTCGCTGGATTGTCAGTTCCCGGTTTTCGACAGTCGACTTCGGCCCTTCCTTTCGGCGCTGCGGCGGCATGCGCGTGCTGTCGCCGGCAGCGAGATGCAGTTCGTACGCACCCACCAGAATCGCCTGCGCCAGATTGAGCGACATGTGCTCGGTGGTCGGAATACAAACCACCGCCGTACTCTGATCGAGCGCCTCGTTGGGCAGGCCGTGGTCTTCGCGACCGAAGAGCATGGCCACGGGACCGTCGGCGGCACGCTCGAGGGCTACCGCCGCCATCTCGCGTGGCGTGATCACAGGCCATCTGGCTGCCCGATGCTTGCCGGCGAACGCGTAGACCGCAACGCAGTCACTGAGCGCTTCGTGCAATTCGTCCGCATGCCGCACCCTGCCCGCCAGATCGCGGGTGTTGTGCGCAATCCGTTCGATTTTTTCGGGGTCGTAGCGGAACGGGCGGACGAGCACGAGGTCATCGAGCCCCATGTTCTTCATGACGCGCACGGTCCCGCCGATGTTCACCGGGTCCTGAGGTTCGTGGAGGACGACGCGGATGTTTCGGAGCAGGCTCACGACGGCGAGGCGTAGAATTCGAAGAAGATGGCGCGTTCGGGGTCCTGTCGCGCCCCACGAAGATAGCCGAACCCGCCGTGGGCGCCGCTGAGCACGAGCTGGCCGCGCCGCCGTTCGCGGTCCGGCGGGCATTCGTTGATCACGCAGTCGCACTCGATGATCGTGCCAAGCCCGGGCCAGGGAACGATGAAAAGGACGCTATACGAGCGGCCCGGGACATCCATGTGCCAGCTCGCGGTGACATCGTCTCGGCTGCCGCTGATCACGGTCAACCGCACGTCGTCACCGTCGGGGACCGCGAGAAGGCTGTTCCATTCGCCAGTCACGAATGAACGCCAATGGAACTGCACGCCGTCACTGTTGATGTCGGCGGGTTCGTTATCGAGCGGGTGGTCGTCGACCGCGGGTGCGAAGAACGGCGCCCGGTTCAGTGTGACGTGCGCACTGACGTGGAACGTGGGTTTTTCCGCGAAAATGAACCAACCGATCTGTGCGGTTGGCGAGCCTGCCTCCTGCCAGGACGCCTCCGTCGGTCGATAGTGTGCTTCTCCGAGCATCGCGGACGCGAACACGCTGGCGTCCGGCTCGCTCGTATTCATCGGAATGCGCGAAATTCCTCGTTCACGGGGTCGATGTGCCTCCGTGC
>JANNVN010000369.1:0-14429 GCA_031414435.1 Gemmatimonadaceae bacterium | reverse complement strand
CCCGGGCTCACGTCGGGTGACTACGGCGCGCAGTTTTCAATTCGGGGCGGACGTCAGGACGAGACGCTGATCAACCTCGACGGCCTCGAGATCCATGAGCCCTTCCATCTCAAGGATTTCAACGAGGGAGCACTGTCGATCTTCGATGTCGAGGCGATTGAAGGTGTCGAGTTGCTGACCGGTGGATTTCCGGCTCGCTACGGTGACAAGCGAAGCGGGGTGATGAACATCACGTCGCGAACGCCGCGGCGGGCCGGGACACATGTCACGGCTGGCGCGAGTCTCACGAACGCCACGCTGTTCGGGGAGGGGACGTTCAGCGGATCGAGAGGGTCGTGGCTGGTCTCCGGCCGACGCGGATTCTTCGATGTGCTTCTGCGCACGATCAACAGGAAGGAGACACGGGCGCCCGCGTACAACGACGTATTCGGCAGCCTGCGATATGCCATCAACGCGCAACATGCGCTGGCGTTCAATGTCCTGCGCGCGTCCGACACCTATCGATTTCAGATCAAGGGAACGACCGGCTTCAATGACTCCATTCCGACCATCGAGGCGGCAGACAATCGCTATGGGAACGCGTATGCCTGGCTCACCCTGCGCTCACTCCTCTCCGAGCACCTCGCGCTCAACTCGCTGATCTCAGTCGGGAGCGTCACCGCGCGACGTGAGGGGGACGAACATCACCGGGATCGCCCGACCGAGTACTACGGTGTCGCGGGGCGCAGGGATTTCTCGGTGTACAGTGTGAAGCTGGACTTTCGGTATCAGCGTTCCAATCGCGTTGTCATGGATTGGGGGTATGATCTCCGATCCATGCAGGCGAACTACGCGTGGGAAAACCGAGTGACGCAGAACCCGGATGACCCGCTCGCGGATACGTCAGGGTACTACCCGCGAATCACGCGACGCCGGAAGACGGCCGGCGGACTCACCCTGGCGGGGTATCTCAGCGGTCGCGCGCAACTGCTCACACCACTGACCATCGAGGCGGGCGTTCGGTACGACGGCGCGACGTATTCCCATGACGCCGATGTCAGTCCGCGCCTCCACCTGCTTCTCCAGCTCTCGGAGCGGAATTCGTTGCGCGGCGGCTGGGGGCTGTATCGACAGCGGCAGGGGATCGCGGACGAGAATGCGTTCGACCGGCTGAACCGGTACTTCCCGTCCGAGCTCTCGCAGCAACTCACGCTCGGGCTTGAGCATCGCTATGCCGGAGGTGGATCGATCCGCGCGGAGGTGTACCGGAAAACTGGCTCGCGCCTCAGGCCGATCCTTCGTAACTGGAAGTCCGGGCTGAACGTTTTTCCGGAATCATCGGAGGATCGTCTGCTCGTCTACCCGACCAGCACCGAGGCACAGGGGCTGGAACTGTTTCACGATCGGGAGTTCGGGAAGCGCCTCAACGTGCGGTTTGGCTACGCATACTCCAAAACGACAGAGCGTGTGAGCCGCATCGAGAGCCTGAATAATCGACTCAAGCCACCGTTCGACTCGACGCACGCCTGGCCGCAGGATCAGCGACATGCGCTGAATCTCGACGCGACGCTTCGCCTGGGCCGCAACTGGTCGATCACGAATTCCGTGACAGTGCACAGCGGCTGGCCGTACACGGATGAGATTGGCGTGCCTGTCCGTCGCCGGAATGGCACAACGGACCTGCAGGTTCGGCCGGACACCTTGTATGGACGACGACTTCCGAGCTACCAGCGCATGGACATGCGCCTCACTCGCCGTCGTCAGACGACGAACGGAGAACTGCGATTCTTCGCCGAAGTCATCAACCTCACGAACCGGGCGAATGTCCTTGGCTACGATGTGTTCCGGATCAATTCTCCGTCGGGTGCCGCACAGTTGGTACGCGATCCGGAGACATGGTTCTCGATCCTGCCATCGATCGGCGTCAGCTGGTCGAGGCGCTGGTAGGATTCGCGAGCCTCAAGGCACCGGCTGCAGTGATATAGTGCGCGCGCTTGGGACGGACGCGCTGTCGGTCACTGTGGGGCAAGCTGGTAGCTCGCACCGCCAGGTGCCGCGACCGTGCGGGTGACCGGGGTGTGCGACTGCAATGTACAATGTCGTTCATGGCGTCGGGCCCGCATCACCGTGTTTGCTCCGCCCGCGCAACCGAGCCGCGTGAGCTCCAGGCGTTTCATTCACCGGCGCCGCGTTGTACGCCGCAGTGCCACCCGGCGGGATGCTCAGGTACTCCCACGCGGCGCCACGGTGTGCGTGGGCGAGATACACAATCTGACCGACGTGATAGCTGACATGAGCGAGGGATCGATGCAGCGCGTCGTGCACGCGAAGTGGTTGTCCGCGAATCGTGACCGAGCGATGTAGATCGTTGTCAACGAGTGGCTCCAGTGCCTCGAGTAACGCGGACCAGCCGGCATTCCAGTATGCGCGCAGCTCGTCGCGTGACGCAGAGCGCGCCGCAAATTCGTCCTCGCGATTGCGCCATGACTTCTCGCCGTCTTCCGTGAGAAAGTTGGTAAACCGCGAGCGGAGATTCCCCGCGACATGCCACGCGATCGTGGTGAGTGAGTTTCCGCTGCCTGGTCCGGGCGCGCTAAGTTGTGCCTCGGCAACCTGGTCCATCGCACGCTCCGCGAGCATCTGGTAGCGCTGATATTCCGCACGAATCGACCCGACGACAGATGACATGTGTATTCCTCAGGATAGTGGTGGCGCTCGATTGCCGCAGGTCTGCGCACTGCAGTCGGGAGATCAGCGTGTTACGCCGACGAAGTTACGACTTCAGTCAACCCGTTTCCGGTGCGATCACGAGGCCGGAAGCACCAACACGTATGCAGGAAGTTTCATGCAGCTTGTCCTGAAGGCCGAAGCACCGCGTGCCGGACCAGCGGTCGGTGATTCTCACGCCCCACGAACGGTTGTCAGCGACCAACTTCCCGGTCTCGATCCCGCTGCAGTGCTGTCGCCAGACCCGACCCGAGGGACGTGCCTTCGAGAGGTCGTGGTAGCGGACCTCCTGCTCAACGACCCAGGCTCAGACCTGAGGTGGTTGTTCACAATTCGACGAGGAGAAACGGCGTCACGCCTCCTCAACGCCGTCGGTCAGGTTGAAGACACCGAACCCGCTCCACCGTCGCGCTCGAGCCTCCCGCGAAGGCGGAAGACTATCGATCGCGAACTTGCCGTTCAGCGAAGCGCAGCACTCGCACGTGCCGCGCCAGACGTCGATTGCTGACGGCTGGACGCCTCGCGCTCACGCTGCCTGAGGAAACTCTGCGCGATGTCAATGGCCACAGCGACCATCGCCGAGTCGCCACCCGTCGATGCGTTCCCTGTGATCGCAACCGCAACCCTGCTCGCTGGGATCAGCACGAGCGCCGACTCGGCACCAATGCCGCTGCCGCCGTGGTACACCGCCGTCAGCCGCCTCGTTGTATCTGCCGGGTCGCGAATCGCCGTGACGCGCCAGCCGAGTCCGTAGCGCATCGGGTTCTCGGCACCACTGCGAAGCAATCGCGGAGTGAACATCACACTCCGCACTTCGGCGGGAACGATGTCGTCGGCGAGCAAAGCCTGCCCAAAACGAACGAGGTCCGTCGCGGTGGAAAGGAGCCCACCGCCCGGCCACTTGTAGCTGCTATTCGTGACTCGGGTGGTGCGTACGGTGCCTGGGGCCTTCGCCGCCACATAGTCGCTCGTGCGACCGCCGATCGTGTCGCGCCTGTCTGGACCAGTTGACGACATGCGATTCGGCACGAGGAGTTCCTCGCTCAGGATGTCGAGGAATTTCCTGCCCGTCGCCCCCTCCAGCGCGGTGCCAAGCAGTGTGTATCCGTAGCTGCTGTAGAGAAACCCTGCGTCGGGTTCGAACGCGAGCCTGTCGTCGGCGAACAGGCTGAGTGCCGAGCTCAGATCCGGAAAGTCTCGGTTCAGGTACGCTTCTGACAACCACGGCGTCGTGCGAATGCGGCGGTAGTGCCGAATGCCGGCTTGATGCGACAACAGCTGTCGACTCGTGACCGGAAATGCCTTCTTCGGAAAGTCCGGCACGTACTCGCGCACATCGTGGTCCAGTTCGAGCGCACCGCGTTCGGCGAGTCGCATGACAACAGCTGCCGTCAGCGGCTTCGAGATACTGGCGACGGGAAAGCGAGAGGCAGTCGTCGCTACCGTCCTTTTCTCAATGTTCGCCCATCCCCAGGCATCGGCCCAGACCATTTCGCGACCCACGGCGACGGAGACCGACAGTGCGGGGTAGTGCCGAACCGCACGCATCGCCACGAGGCGGGTTCGGGCGGCCTCGATGAGCGTGCTGTACGCCGGGCTGGCGACGCGTCCATCATCGGCCGGTGCCGGGACGTCAGGTGGAATCGTCAGCGTCGCGCCACCGTGGCAACTGGCGGCAAGTGCGGGGACTGCCAGTGCGAGTGCGATCACTCTGACGCGATGTGGCCACGGCATGATCAGCTGTTCCGTGCGAACGGGTGTGTCGCGGGTGAAGACGTCGATCCGTGCTGGCTCCGGCGGTAACCCGCGAGGTCGCGACTTGCCGGGCCTAGCCGCGCCATCATTCGAACTGTAATGAAACGCCGAGCGCGATGCCGGATCTGGTGGACGGCCGCACAGTTGGTGCTCTCTCCGCGAGCCGGGTTCGCCACGCGCGCCGCAGTCCAGAACTCACGCGCGCTGACGCCGTCGGCAGCGGAGGGAGCCTGCGCCTGCGCACTTTGACGTACAGTGCGCCGCGCCGTACCCTTTCCTCACCGCTCCACTCAGGTCATCTGCCCCGTGCCACTCAGAGGCGGCTTCGAACCTGAACACCCAGAGGAAGACATGCCCCGAACGCTCCGCGCCCTGCTCCTGACGGTCCTGGCCATCTGCACTCCGGCGGTCCCACCGGCCGCCGCCCAGCAACCTGCACCCAGCATCCCATCCACGGCCTTCAGCCAGCTCCACTGGCGCACCATCGGCCCCGAGGGGAACCGCTTCACCTCGGCCGCCGGCATTCCCGGCGATCCGCTCACCTACTACGTCGGTGCCGCCTCCGGCGGCGTGTGGAAAACCGTCGACGGTGGCGTGAACTGGAAGCCGATCTTCGATGGCCAGGCGGTGTCCTCGATCGGGTCGCTGGCCGTGTCACGCTCCGATCCGAACGTGGTCTGGGCCGGCACCGGCGAGGCGCACATCCGCAGTCACATCTCAGTCGGTCAGGGGATCTACAAGTCGGTTGACGCCGGTAAGACGTGGACGCTGATGGGCCTTGAGAAGACAGGCCGCATCGCGCGAGTGGTGGTCCACCCCACCAACCCCGATGTGGTGATGGCCTGTGCGCTGGGGCACGCGTATGGCCCGCAACCGGAGCGCGGCGTGTTCCGCACCACCGATGGCGGCACCACCTGGACAAAGGTGCTCTTCGTTGACGAAAACACGGGCTGCTCCGATCTGCTGATGGATCCGAAGAACCCACGCGTACTCTTCGCCGGCATGTGGCAGATCGAGATTCATACCTACGGCCGTACCAGCGGTGGCCCCGGCGGTGGACTGTTCATCTCGCGCGACGGTGGCGTCACCTGGACGAAGCAAGTAGGCCGGGGACTTCCCACAAAGCCGGTCGGCAAGGTGGCTCTCGGTATCTCGACCTCGAATCCGGATCGCGTCTTCGCCATGATCGAAACCGGCGACGGTCTGCCATGGGAAGGTCGCGAAACGGAGAGCGGGCAGCTCTGGCGTTCCGAGGATGGCGGCGGCAACTGGGCACTGGTCAGCCGCGATCGCAATGTGATGGGACGTGCGCACTACTACTCACGTATGGTTGTCGCGCCTGACGATCCGGACGAGGCGTACTTCCTCACCGCGTCGTTCGCGAAGACGATCGACGGCGGAAGCACGGTCAACGTGCTACAGCGAGGTGAGGCGCCCGGCGGTGATCATCACGACATGTGGATCGATCCGACGCAGCCGGCGCGCATGATCGTGGCGCACGATCAGGGACTCTCGATTTCGCAGAACCGCGGCAAGACCTGGTTCCGCCAGCGACTGCTCAATGCGCAGATCTATCACGTCACGGTGGACAACGAGATTCCCTACAACGTGCTGGGCAACAAACAGGACGAGCCGTCGTATCGTGGGCCATCGAACAGTCGCGTGCAGGGCTTTGGCGGTGACGCCGGTATCTCGCGCGGTATGTGGCATTCGGTTGGCGGTGGCGAAAGCGGCTGGGCCACCCCCGATCCGACGAACTCGAAGCTGATCTGGTCCACCGCGTCAGGCTCCGGTATGGTCGGCGGAATCGTGGTGCGTTTCGAGGAAGACCGTCGCCAGTTCCGCAACGTCGAAGTCTGGCCGCAGCAGTCGAACGGTCCCGCCAGCGGCGTGAAGTACCGCTTCGTGTGGGATGCGCCGCTGCTGATCTCGCCGCATGATCACAACACGCTCTACACCGGCAGTCAGCATGTGCATCGCACGCAGGACGGTGGGCAGAGCTGGCAGGTGATCTCGCCCGATCTGACGCTGAACGATCGGAGTCGCATGGGTAGCTCCGGTGGACTGACGCCTGACAACATTGGCGTCGAGTACGCGGGTGTGGTGTACGGGCTGGCTGAGTCGCCGCTGGCGAAGGGGACGATCTGGGCGGGGACCAATGATGGGCAGGTGCAGCTGACGCGCGATAACGGCGCCACCTGGACCAATCTCACGAAGAACATCATCGGACTGCCGGCGTGGGGATCGGTGCGCAGCATCGTCGCGTCGAAGTACGACGCCGCGACGGCGTATCTGACGGTGGATTTCCACCAGATGAACAATCGCGACCCGTTCATCTATCGCACCACCGACTATGGGCGTACCTGGAAGCTGATCGTCAATGGCATCCCGAAGAGCATGCTCAGTTATGCGCGCATCATCATCGAGGATCCTGTGCGTCGCGGCCTGCTGTATGCAGGTACCGAGAATGCGATCTACGTGTCGTTCGATGCCGGCGAGCTGTGGCAGCCGTTGCAGAACGATCTGCCAGCCGCACCGGTGTCTGGCATCGTGGTTCAGGAGCATTTCAACGACCTGGTGATTTCCACCTACGGTCGCGGCTTCTGGATCCTGGACGACATCACGCCGCTACGGAACATGACACCTGCGGTGCTGGCGTCGGAGGCGCATCTCTTCCCGCTGCGCAATGCGTATCGCTTCCGGCCGATCACCGCGCCGTCGACGACCTATGATGATCCGACAACGGGCGAGAACCCGAAGTACGGTGCGTCGATCAACTACTACCTCAAAGCGCCCGTGACGGGTGGCGTGAAGGTCACGATTCTGGATGAGAAGGGCGCGGTGGTTCGCACGTTCAACGGGACGAACACAGCAGGTGTGAACCGGCAGTACTGGGACCTGCGCTACGAGCCATCGATGGAAGTGCGCTTGCTCACCAGCCCACTGTACGCGGATCACATCATTCCCGGACCGACCGGACGCACTGCTCCCGGCACGAATCGACTGAGTGTGTTGGCCCCGCCGGGCAAATACACCGTCAGGATCAAGGCGGGGAGCGTCGAACAATCACAGCCGCTGGTGGTGTTGAAGGATCCGAACTCCGGTGGCACCGATGCCGAGATCGCGGAGCAGACTCGGATGGCGCTGTCGATCTACAAGGATCTGAACGAGGCGGCGGATGCGGTGCATCGCGTCGAGTCGGCCCGGGTGCAGATCGAGGCGATCATTCGTGCGGTGAACGATTCCACGGTGAAGCGTGCCGCACAGGCGCTGGGTGCGCAGCTCGTCGATCTCGAGATGAACCTGGTGGACCTGCGACAGACCGGTACCGGCCAGGACGGCGTGCGCTTCGGCTCCAAGCTGATCGCGAAGCTGGGGTATCTGGCTCAGGGGATGTCGACCAGCGACTACAAGCCGACCACGCAGCATGGGGAAGTGCAGGGGATCCTGAACACGGAGCTGAAGGCGCATCTCACGGCGCTGGATGGCCTGTTTAACAAGGAACTGGCGGCGTTCAATGAGCTGCTCAAGCAGCGTGGCGTGGCGAACGTGTCGGTCAGGCCGCGGGGGCCGGTGTTCTAGCGAGGCTGAAGAATAGGTCTCGACGTTTGCCGAGTCAGGAGCTAATGGTAAAGGGTCCGCGTGTGTCCGCTTCCAACAGCGGGCACCGCGGGCCCCTTGCTTTTGCGTCGCCGCCAGGGTCCGCGGCATGTGACTTGGTACCAACGCGCAGTTCGTGGAGAGCCGAGCTGGCCCAGTCGCTTGATCCGGGCACGTTCGAACGTGCGCTGGACCATTGGCCCGACCACGCCAGGATGATCATCGAAGCGTGGCGGCGGGATTGCAGTGCCCACCGCTACCACAGCTCGCTCGGCGAGCTGGCGCCGACCGAGTTTGCGCGCCGCCCTCAGGATCAGTTGACCGTCACGAAATGCTGAGTTTTTTGTTCAGGCCTGTGTACAAACGGGGAGTACGTCACACACTGCCCCCTGCGGCACGGGCACTCACAAATTGGGTGCGCTCCGCGACTTGACAGGAATAGGTACGAGTGTGCAATTAAGTGCAGGCACACCGCAAGTTTTCCCCGGCCGTTCGAGTGGGCGATGCACATCCATTTGCGGAGAGCACATGCGCCTTCTGTCTTCGGCAACCTGCCTCCTGATGCTCGCCCTGCCTGCGGCGCTGGAGGCACAGGCCACCGTCGATCGGACCACGCCGGAACCGATGGTCGTCGTCACCGCCACCCGCACCGCCCGCCTCGCCGCCGAGCGGGCGACGATCATGTTGCTCGTGGAGGCGACCAGTGAGACCGCGGACGAGGCTGTGCAGCGCGCGCGCGCCAAGGCGAGCACAGTGCAGGCTGCGGTGCGCAATGGCCAGGCGGGTATCGCAAACGTCGTGATGCTGCCCATTTCCGTGGTGCCGTCAGAAAATCGCAATGGCTACCCCGTGAACACTGCAGCCGGGTCGTTCGTGGCACGACACGGCATGCGCTTCCGGCTGGACCGCCTCGACCAGTTGCTCTCCGTGGAGGCCGTGGCGCTTGCAGCCGGTGCCTCGCGCGCGGTCAGCATGGGCTTCGAGGCCTCGGCGTCCGACTCAACCCGTGCCGCGCTCGCTCGTGAGGCACTTGGCGCCAATCGCGCGGAGGCGGAGCAGTTGGCGGCAGCGCTCGGCGGCCGGCTCGGCCCGGTGGTCGAAGCAACGACAGCACGGGCCACAGGTGGTCTCGAGAGCGCCTACTCCGCCTTTGCCTTCAATCCGTTCATGTCGCAATTCGAGGGCGGCGGCGGCCAGCTGCCCGAGGTCATCGTCACCGTGACCGTGACAACGCGCTATCGGCTGCTGCCGAAGTGATGGGGCTCGTCAGAACGACATCATCTGTTTGAACGTCACGATGATCCCGCGCCCCGCCACCGGGGCATCGGGCGTCAGGATCCGCTGGTCGTTGCAGACGATGAACAGGTCGCTCAGTGGGTGGTGGATCAGGTCGAATCGGATGTTCGCGTTGAACTGCCGATGCACCGCGTCGTACTGCGAGAGCGCGTCCGTGAACATGTTGGTGTTGAAGCTGTAGCTCGTGCGGACGGTGCCGAGCGTGTCGACGACGCGCACGTTCGGCGTGCGGAGCGTCGCGGCGGCGCGTCGCATCGTGACTTTCGCCTTGAAGCGATAGCTGGGACTGTAGCGCACGGCCGCCGACACGGTCTGCTGCGTGCCGTCTTACGGGCCACCCCAGACGTACTTGCCGTCGATCGAGAAGTGCACACGGCTGACTGGCTGCCCGAGGAGGACCGAGCCTTCGGCACGCGACTCGCCCCCCCGGCGCCCCGCGACCACGCGGGGGCGATCGGGGTGCGCGGCCGTCCCACCGGCGCGTCAGGTTGGTCCCCACCGGGTTCTGCCCACCACCTTGACCAATGTTCACTCGGCGCGCACGGCGCCCGAGCGAGGTCGAAGGCACGTCGCCACCCGCCACGAGGCGCTGGCGAGGTCGGCGATCGCGCGGTATGCTCGACAGAAAGCGACCCACCCCGATTGAAATTCCTATCCCGACGACATCTGCTTTCTGCCGAAGGCGAAGCTGAAATTCCTATCCCGATCCCGACGGTGAACGACCTCAATGCCTATCTGCGGCCATCAGACCTGCCGGGCCTGGAGCTCTTCGACGCCGGTGCGCCGCCGGCGGAGTTTTCGTGGCGGAACGGCTGCGGAGTGTTCGTGATCTGGACGCGGCGACGGAGGCGGCGGTCCGCGAAAGTAGATTGCGAGCGCAGCCTGGTTATCATGAGAGATTCTCTCGGCTGTTTCGACGTCTCCCCATGTCAGGAGAAAGACCACTATGGCGGGTGATCGTGTACTGCGCGCGTTGAACGCGCTGTATTACCGCGATGCCGGTGGCGAAAGCCGGCCACCGTTCTTCGATATCGATGCGACGTATCCATCGTTGCGCGTACTCGACCAGAACCTGGCTGTGATTCAGGCAGAGGTGGAGGCGCTGCTCAGCGAGCGGCAGGCCATTCCGCGCTATCACGAAGTTTCGGCACAGGAGACGTACATCTCCGGTACCGTCAAGCCCGAGAAGGCGTGGCGGGTCTTGATGCTGCGCTGGATGGCAGGCGGCGGGCTCGAAGCCAACATCGCGAAATGCCCGCGCACGTCAGCGTTGCTCGACCGCATTCCAGGCGTCACTCAGGCCTTCGTCTCGATCCTCGATGGCGGCAAGCCGATTCCGGCGCACGACGGACCATACCTCGGCTACCTGCGCTATCACCTCGCGCTCAAGGTGCCGGCCGAAAAGCCGCCGTCGATCCGCATCAAGGATCAGGTGCACACCTGGCAGGTGGGGAAGAGCATCCTGTTCGATGACAGCTGGAACCATGAAGTGATGAACGAGAGCAACGACATCCGTGTCGTGCTCATCGTGGACGTCATGCGTCCGATGAGCTTTCCGGCAAACGCCGTGAACTGGTTCGTCGCGCGTGTCCTGAGCCCACTCGACCCGTCGTCACGCGCGGCGCGGAAGAATCTGGCGAATTTTCAGCCGCACTGATTGCCGGATCCGGACGGTCGCCGCGAAGAGCGGTCGGGGAACGCCACGCGGTTCGGCGTGCGCCCCCGGCCGTCAGTATCGTGGCATTTCGCGGCGAACGCCGCGAATGGTGAGCGCCTCGGAGAACTTCGCCGCACTCTGGAACCGGTCGGAAGGGCATGACGCAGTAGAGGAAGCTGTCCGCGGTGCCGCTGTCGAAGAGCGGCAGGATGTGCGGATGGCTCATCGCCGCGGTGGTCTTGATTTCCACCACGAAGCGCTCGGCGCCGAGCACCGCGGAAGCGGGGCGAATTCACACAGTCAGTGCACCCCCGTACCGCCCCAGCGCGTGCGGCCTATGTGTCAGGCCTCGACGATCGCGTGCCACAGGACTTCGCGCGCCAGCCACCGCCGGGTTGTCGCTCGCGCGCTTCCGGGCGAAGCTCGCTTCGAGCATCCGGCGTGAGCAGAGCACATGGATCGAACCAATGGTGCGTCCGGGCGCTCGCCAGGATCGGCGGCAGGGCGCCCGCGAACTCCGGATTGTCCGGACACCGATGATGCCACAGCGCCTGAACCGATGGACGTTCCGCGAAACACAGGACCTCTTTCACACCACCATTGCAGTTCGTCGCGACAACAAGCACCGCGCCGGGCAGCGTGACGGGCGGAGCCGGAAGCGCCAGCACCAGGTCGTGATGGAACTCGCCTTGCTGGGCGTGCTCGAGCAACTGATGGCGGCCGCAGGCACGATTCACGGTCGCGAGGAATGCGCCGAGTCCCAGATACGTCGCGAGGCTTTGAACCGTCTCCATCGCGCACCGTACGCCGTGAGGAGCGTGCTGGTTTCTGCCTTACACCGGCATTGCCTGCGGCGTGCCTGCGGCGTGGATTCTACCACGCACCGCCACTGGAGGCACTCCGGCTGGCACATGCAGCTGTTAGTCGGAACCCGGCTATCCGCGACCTGCAGTGTGCGTGCTACGGCCGACCCGTTCACCGGGGCTGCCAACGCAGAGGGCCGGGGCCCATACTCACCCCACCCCGATTGAAATTCCTATCCCTACGAGCCATACCGGCACGGCCACCACGATTGCGCTCAATCATCAGGACGCGACGCTGTGTGCGGCCGGCGTGATCATTGCCGCATCGGCGCAGCCGTCACCGAGTGACAAGGCGGTGTTCGACTACTTCGACCGTGTCGCGAAGGCGATCACGGTGCCGATCATCCTCCAGGATCACCCGGTCATCAGCCACGTGCACGTGTCGGTGGACCTGATGCTGCCTGCGCATGGTGCGCGAGATCCCGGCAATCGCGGGCATCAAGGGTGAAGCGCTGCCCAGCCCGCAGCGAATCGTGGCGATGGTCGCCGGCATCGCGGGAGGGCGCACGGTGACGGTGCTCACGAGGCTGGATGCGCTGTACGGCCCGTTCGACCTCGAGCACGGGTCTGCCGGGTTCAACACTCGCTTCGCATTCCCCGAAGTGCTGATGGCCATCCTGCGTGGACACCGCGCGGGATGTGCGGCGGATGCCTACGCCATCTTCACCCGGTTTCTGCCGCTGCTGGTGTTCGAGCAACAGCCGGGGCTCGCGATCCGAAAGGAACTCCTGCGACTGCGTGGCGTCATCACGAGCAATCGTGTTCGCCACCCCGGCGCCACGATCGATGCGGCAACCAATGCGTAGCTGCAGCTGCAGCGGCTGCTCACGGCGACCTTTCCGGACGAGGACATCACGCGGGTGCTGTCGATCACGGCCTGCGTGCAGTGACACGATACGCCCCTCGCCGCGCGATACGACGAGGGGCGTTCGTGCGTTGGGAGACCGTCACTTCACCACGGTGATGCTCAGCGGTAACGAGAGACCGGTCAGCGCGCCCCGGATCGTCGCGACGCTCTGCACGCCAAGATTTGGTGCCGTACCGTTGGTCTGGATGATGTGCACCGCACCGCCAGAGTAGTCCACCAGGTAGAGCACCGGCTGCGGAACGGAGGTGTCGAGGAACGAACCACCCGGATATACGATCGGAAGCGTCGCAGAGCTCGGGATCGTCGCGGCGGGCGGCGTGCCGGCGGTGGCCGTGCTGATGTACGACAGGATGCCGATGCCGGGCGACGTGAGCAGGATCGTGTTGCCGGCGACCGTCAGCGATTGCACGTTCTGGCTGGCTCCCGGGTTGAATGACCGGATCGGGATCGAATTCCCGGACGCGCCGGGTGCAAAGACGTTCACCGTGCCACCGAAGGCGTTGCCGATGTAGACGTTCCTCGTGGCATCGACTGCGATGCCGACCGGGTACGACAGCTGCGTATTCGTGCCGCGCAGGACGTAGTCCGCCGCATTGGCGTTGTTCGGGAAGTGGAACATCGCGGTGGCGCCACCGGCGGCCGATCCGCAGCCAGGGCACGACGCCACGAAGACCGCATCGGTGCGGTCCACCACAAGTGCCTGCGGTGACCGCATCGCCGTGTCCACGAGCGAGCGCGTCGGCGCGACGTTGCCATCGGCGCCGATCGGGTAGACCGTCACCCTCGAGCCGGTGCGGTTCGCGACGTACACACTGCCCTTCGAGTCCACACCAACGCCTATGGGGAGCGACAGCCCGGTGCTGTCGCCGACGATCCGGCGACTCGGCGCGACATTCCCGGTCGCGTTCAGCGGGAACACGAGCACGGAGTTGGTCTGGGTCGTCACGTAGATCCCGGCCCTGGCGATCTGCGCGCCATTGCCGTTCCCGCTTCCGTTCCCGTTCCCGTTGCCCGGGTCGGTGGGTGATGGGCTGTCCGAGCGACAGGCGGCGATCAAGAGGGTGGTACAGGCCAGCAGGGCGATACGCATGGAGGCTCCGAAAGAGAGGGTTACTCTCCCACGCGCAGCTTCCCGCCAAAGCCACTCACCGCCCTGCCTCGGGCACTCCGGTGCCAACTACCCCGCCAGCACCGGCTGTGCCCGGATCTTCGCGGCCCACTCCTTCGGCCCGCTCTCATGCCCGTTGTCCCGCTGTCGTCGACCGCCACCGTCAACGGCATGTCCTCGACGTCGAACTCATAGATCGCCTCCATGCCGAGATCGGTGAATGCGACCACCAGAGGCGAGCGGAATCGCCTTCGAGACGAGCTACGCGGCACTGCCGGCGGCCATGAGTTATGCCGCCGTGTGCTGGCGGACGGCCTCGAGCACGGGCCGAATGCACGCGAAACGCCACGCCAAAACGGGCGATTGTTGTTCGCGCGGAATTGCTGCTCGATACGGGCGCCTGCGCGGCGCGCGCTGTGGGTTTTCCTACAGCCTTAACTGGTTGCGGTTCTGCGGCGGCCGCACTCGCGGCGAAGCCTGTCTTTCCTGTGCGGCCGCCCGCTGCAAGCGCGTGTTATGCGGCGACAAGGCGCCGGTCCTGTCCGCAGGCAGTCGTTTCTCAGCGCGTGCACTCTC
>JANNVN010000368.1:0-15258 GCA_031414435.1 Gemmatimonadaceae bacterium | reverse complement strand
ACGGACCAGAATTGCGCGCCCACCTGCCCGCTCCGCAGTCGCTGGAGATCGGTATCGCCGCGGGTCCGCTTCCGCAGGTCATAGGCCTCGACGTCCCGAGGCGCCCGCGTGTCTGCCCGGATGACCCACGCGAGATCGTTGTGTCCGTCGATCAGGGGCGATGTGCGGAGGATTCGACGGGCACGCACCAGTGCGGGGTCGGATGGTGTCTGCGCGACAAGCGTGCTCGTGGCGACGAGCATGGTCAACAGCATCGAGGATCGTCGGAACATGAGGGCCGTCAGAGAAAAGTGTCGGCAGGAACGCCGGTGACAGATATCCTAAGTGCACTGTCACCGATAGCAAAAGTGCACTGTCACCGATGTCCGGACGGGGGCTGCATCCACCGGCGACGCCGCCGCGAACAGGTTGATACAACGCGCCGTTCTCCTCGCTTCCGGAATTCGCCATGTCTGCCTTCTGCATCCGCCGCGCTCTGCTCCTCGCGACCGTCCCCGCCGTCACGGCCTGCACGTCGCTGACCAGCACCACGATGATCGAGCCGGGCAAAGCGTTCCGGCTGGGCGGCGGACAGCCGGGCGCGTTCGTGGTGCGTGGGACGAATGCCGGCTCCGTGGCCGTCGTCGTCTTTTCCGAAGTGGCCGGCAAGCGTGACAGCCTGCTGACACTGGCACCTGGCGAGCCCGTGGACGCACGGTTCCCCAAGGCTGCGATGGCCGTGTTCATGAACACGTCGCCGACACAGACGGCGACGGTCGCGATCAAGGTGACGGGCGACGTCGGATCCTTGGGCATGGGATACGAAGTGAATCCGAAGCGGTAGCGGAGCGCGCCCGAGTCAGAGAGTCCTTGAGCAGTTGGGTTTTGTCGTGATGGGGCCATTCATCAGGTCGGAGTCGAGGAGCGCGCGGGGACTCTGGCCCCATGAACGGCGGCCATGCCGCCAGATTGTCAATCGAATTGCCAATCTGTTGCGCCTGGTCTGAGCGCGATGTTTTCGACTCTGCCCCTCGGGACTGCTACGACTCCGCCCCCTCGAACTGCCTCGACATTCCTGGCTCATGGTTGGGCAGCTCGAGCTGGCGTACCAGTGCGCCGAACCGCGGATCCGTGCGCAACGTGGCATAGCCCGGCCACGTACGTGCGAGCACGACGATGAACGGATCGCGGTCGTCGATCGCACGGCGCGCAATCGCGATGCCCTCGTCCACGCCGATCACATCGGCGGCGGCGCTGCACAGCATCGACGGCTGTACGTAGGCGGTCGTACTCCGCTCCGCGAGCTCACGATACACGGCGCGCGCCTCCTCGGGTTTCCCCCAGGCCGCGAAGGCGGAGGAGAGGATTGATAGCGCCCAGGCATGGCGCTGCGACATCGCGAGCGCCTTCTCGGCGACGCCGATGACCTCCTCATGCCGGCCGGCGATATGGAGCGCGTTCGCGAGGCAATAGTGCGCGAGGAAGGACGCCGGATCGAGCTCGACTCCCCGCTGCGCATAACCCACGCCGACCTCAGCGCGTCCCGCGTAGGCATGAAAGAAGCCGAGGATCACGTTCGCGTACCCGGAGAGCGGATCAAGCTCGTACAGTCGCCTGAGCTCGGCCTCCGCGTCGTTGTCACGCCCCGATATCCACTGCAGAAAGAAGAGGCCAGACCGGCCCACGCCTGCGCATACTCGGCGTCGAGCGCCACGGCCTCGTTGAAGCAGTCGAGGGCCTCGAGGATGCTGCGCCCGCGCCGGTACAGCAACGCGCGGCCCTTCAGGTAGAGCGCGTAGGCCGCCAGGTTCTTCGTGGGCGGCTTGCCCGCAGCCGAGGCGCGCCCGACGGCGAGGGAGAGCCGCAATCGTTCAGCGATCGTGGCGGCAATCTCGTCCTGCACCGCGAACACGTCGTCGATCACGCGCTCGTACCGTTCCGACCAGAGCTGGTAGCCGTCGGCCGCATCGATCAACTGCACGGTGATCCGCAACCGCGTACCGGCGCGCCGCAGCGTCCCCTCGAGAATCGTGGCGACACCGAGCTTCGCGCCCACCGAGCGCAGGTCCTCGTTCCTGCCCTTGAAGGAGAAACTCGAACTCCGCCCGGCCACCCTGAGCCCCGGGATCTGTGCCAGCGCATTCAGGATCTCCTCGGTCACGCCGTCGGCAAAGAACTCGTCCTCCGGGTCGCGACTCAGGCTCGTGAACGGCAGCACTGCGAGCGACTTTTCCGGTGCGAGCTGCGTCGTCGCCGGGGCCTCCGTCACCCCGATGGCGGCAGAGAACAGCGCTGCGGTCTCGAAGCGATCGATCGGCGTGCGCTGGAGCGCCTGCTGCAGCGCCCGTGCGACGGGCCGCGGCACACCCTCGCGCAGCGCCATCACGTCAGCCGGCGTTTGCACGAAGCGTTTCGCAATTACCGCCTGCATCGTCGGCCCGGTGAACGGCGGTTCGCCAACGAGTATCTCGTACAGCACGCACCCCAGACTGTAGAGATCACTGCGGCCGTCCACCTCTTCACCAACTGCTTGCTCCGGGCTCATGTAGGCCGGCGTGCCGACGCTCATGCCGACCTGTGTGAGCGTGTCGGCGGCGGTGTCGCTGATCGCCTTGCCGATGCCGAAGTCGGCCACCAGCACATGGCCGTTTTGCAGCATGATGTTCTCGGGCTTGATGTCCCGATGAATGATGCCAAGCCGGTGCGCGTGGTCGAGCGCGTTCGCGACTTCACTCGCGATACGGACCGCCTCGGCGATGGGCAGCTGCCGCTGCGCGTCGCGGCGATCGCGCAGCGACTGGCCCTGCACCACGGGCATGACGTAGAACAGCGTGCCCTCGATGTCGCCCGAGTCTTACAGCGGCAGAATGTGCGGATGACTGAGCCTGGCAGCGAGCTGGATTTCGCGCAGGAAGCGCTCGCGGCCCACCGAGGCGGCGACGTCGTCGCGGAGGACCTTGATGGCGACGTTGCGATCGTGCTCGAGATCGTGCGCGAGATACACGGTGGCCATGCCGCCGGCGCCGAGTTCTCTCTCGAGGCGGTAGCGGTCGGACAGCGCCGCGATGAGACGCGAGGGTGGAACGGTCACGCGTGACCCGTCTGGTGGTCGTCCGCTGGCGTACGATGCGTCCACGAGGCGCCGAAGCATCGGCCAGTCCTTGTCACGCTGGGTCTTCTTGGCGTGCACCAGATCACCCAACGACATGAGATCCACCAGGATCTCCTCCGGCGACGACGGATCGGCGAGCGCGATGGTCGTCCGACGTTCCCACAGCTCCTCGAACGGGGCAACGCCACGCATGTGGCTCATGATGTCCACTCGCAGCGGAGGCACGGCGCCGAGGTCGGCGTCAGGCGGGACACTGAAGTGCACGGCATGGCCGCGCGCGAGGTATTCCTGTTCGAAGCGCGGGACAGCAATCACAGTGGCGCGCAAAGCCCGCAGGGCGTCGGTCAATCGTGGCAGCGCCGCAGCGGTCGCGAGCACGGCGAGATCCAGGTCTCGACTATACTCTGCCGCGCCGTACAACACGCAGGCCTGGCCCCCCATCAACAGGGCGGGCACGTCGAAGCGACGGATCGTAGAAAGGACTCGAAGGATCTGGATCGGGATCACTGGTACCTCCGAGGGCGTGGAACCACGTCGCCAGGCGGACGCTCTCCGCCCACCGTTGCTGTGGTGTGAGCCGCATCCAATCGGCGGCTTCCTCGCCGTACAGGTCGTCGAGGCTGACCCTGGGAGTTGTCACGCGGGTGGGCATGTGATGAAGAGTACTGATGGCGGGCCTCGGTCACGAGTGCCACGGCGACTCTCCCGCTTCGACGGTGGGCGACTTCAACGACTCTGACCCCTTGAACGGACCGCTCGAACGACCCCGTGAACAGCGCGCGGTCGTGACGGTCATGAGCAGAGAATAACCTGCGTGCCCCCCGCCGCCTCGTCGGTGGAGAGACCCGGCATCACCCAAGCCCCAGTTGAACAAGCATCTTCCGGAACTCCGGATGTTCGCGTAGCGACTCCAGCCCGGGTGTCCGTGCCAGGATCGAACCGATGGCGTCGCGCGTCGTTGCCGACAGCTGCGCCTCTCGCAGTCCTTCGTCGATGTAGCCAAGTCGGAGTGCGGCGACGGCCAGTGAATAGTGCGGCACGTTGCTCGTGAGTGCGCGCGCCTTCAGCTCATCGTAAATCGCCTCGGCGCGCTGGCGATCTCCGCGTAGCAGATACATCGCCGGCAATTCCTGGAGCAGCCACGGATGGCGCCCGAACAGTTGCATCGCCCGCTCCGCAATCGCGAAGGTGCCGTCGGCATCACTGGCCCAGGCAAAGACGAACGTCCCCATCGCATAACCCGAGAAGGCCTGTTCGTCGAGGGCGATCGCGCGTTGCGCCTCCGCTTTCGCCTCGGCATGCCGTCCGGTGACGCAGAGGCCAACCGCGCGAACACAGGCGACGAAATTGCTCAACGGATCATCCCGCACCGCGCGCTCGAGCTCCGCCAGACCGCGTGCATCGTCGTGCAGGGTGTTGATGAGGCCCCAGTGCGCATACAGCACACGCAGTTCGCTCTGTCGCGGATCGAGCATCAGAGAACGCTCGAGCAGCGGGATGGCGTCTCTCGGGTGTGCACCGAAGTTGATCTGGAGCATGCCCAGCGCACCGATGGCCTCGGCGCACTCCGGGTCGAGCGCGAGCGCACGCTCCACTGCCGCCGTGCCCAACCGCAACCCTTCGGCGGCGGACAACATGCCGTATTGGGCGCTCACGCGTAGCGTGTCGCCGAGCAGCGCGTGCGCCAGAGCGTTGTTCGGGTCAATCGCAATGGCGCGCTCGAAGGCCGCGCGCGCGTGGACGATGGCGCCCCCCCGCTTGCGCACGTGGGCGCGCCCCTCGGCGATCAGGTCATACGCCTGCACCTGCGCCGGGGACGCCTGTTCGGACGCCGTCCTCGGCGGCAGCAACGTGAGTTCCAGGCGCGACGCGATCGCGTCCGCGATCTCATCCTGCACCACGAAGACATCAGTGAGCTCGCGATCGTAGCGTTCCGACCAGAGGTGATACCCATCGACCACTGACACCAGCTGCACGGTGATGCGCACGCGCTTGCCCGCTCGGCGCACACTCCCCTGCAGCACCGTGGCGACGTTGAGCTTCGCGCCGATCGTTGCGAGTGCGTCGTGTTTGTCCCTGAAGGAGAACGCCGAGGTCTTCGCCGCGACGTGGAGGCCCGCGACACGCGTCAGCGCGCCGATGACATCCTCGGCGATGCCATCACCGAAGTAGGCGTTCTCGCGGTCATCGCTGAGATTCTCGAACGGCAGCACGGCGATGGACTGCGGCGGTGCTGCGTTTACCAACTTCGCTGTCACGGGTTCCGTCTCGTGAAGCGTCGCGAGAAAATCCGACATCGTCTCCGGCCGATCCATTGGCGTGCGCTGCAGCGCCTGTTGCAGCGCACGTGCGACCGGGCGGGGCACGCCCTCGCGCAGCGCCGTCACGTCGGCCGGTGTCTGCACGAATCGCTTGGCGATCACCGCCTGCACCGTCGGCCCGGTGAACGGTGGCTCGCCGATGAGCATCTCGTACAACACGCAGCCCAGGCTGTAGAGATCACTGCGGCCATCCACCTCTTCGCCCACCGCCTGCTCGGGACTCATGTAGGCCGGCGTGCCGACGCTCATGCCGACCTGCGTGAGTGTATCCCCCGATGTGTCGCTGATCGCCTTGCCGATGCCGAAGTCGGCCACCAGCACGTGCCCGTCCTGCAGCATGATGTTCTCGGGCTTGATGTCCCGGTGGACGATGCCGAGGCGGTGCGCGTGATCGAGCGCGCCCGCTACTTCGCTGGCGATGCGCACGGCGTCTGCAATCGGGAGTTGCCGCTGCGCGTCGAGGCGCTCGCGCAGCGACTGGCCCTGCACCACCGGCATGACGTAAAACAGCGTGCCCTCGGCGTCGCCCGAGTCGAAGAGCGGCAGGATGTGCGGATGACTCAGTTTCGCGGCGAGCTGGATCTCGCGCAGGAAGCGCTCGCGGCCGACGGATTGCGCCACATCGTCGCGCAGGACCTTAATCGCCACATCCCGATCGTGCTTCAGGTCGTGCGCGAGGTAGACCGAGGCCATGCCGCCGACGCCGAGCTCGCGGTCGACGCGGTAGCTCCGGCTAAGGGCGGCAGCGAGGCGCTCGAACACGCCGGTCATCAGTTCGCCATTACCGCATACTCCGTCGACGCGATCAGCCGCGCATCGGCGGTGACCAGCGTCAATCCGAGCACCCGGGCGGTGGCGGCGAGAAAGCGATCGGCGGGATCCTCATGGGTGAGCGTGAGCTGGCGACTCGCGACGGCGATGTCGTGGGTCAAGGCCGCTTCGCGTCGTGGCAGCGCCTGCACCATGCGCTCCACCCACTCGGCCGGCGCCGAATCCACGCGTACCCGACCGCGTTCAGCCAGCAGGTGCGCTTCCCACACACTGATCGGCGAGAGCCAGAGTTCGTTCTCGCGCGACGCGAGAGCCGCGCGGACCGCGGGCGACAGGCGCTCCGGATCGAGCAGCGCCCAGAGCCAGATATGCGTGTCGAGCAGCAGTTTCATGGGCCGAAGGCTTCCCAGTCGCCCGTAGCGCTGGCCGGTGCGATCAGGTCATCGGCCAGCGTGGCGGTGCCGCGCATGGACCCGAGCCACCCCTCGCCGGTGCTTTTCGGCGAGGGCGGGTTGATCACGGCCACCGGTTCGCCGCGCTTCGTGACGACAACGGAGGTGCCGGTGCGCCGCACGCGCTCCAGGACCGCCAGGCAGGTGGCCTTGAACTCGGAGATGGCGATGGTTTCGGTTGGCTTTGTGGGCATGGATCGAAAGCTAGATCTATGGTGACTATAGTCAATGACCATAGTCTATTTGCCGACTTCGGTGCTGGTGCTCGTACCTCGGGGTGCTGCGCACAACGAGCGTGGCGCGGGCGACGCGCTCGTCGCTACCGACACATCTCCCAATCGGCCTGCCCAGGGAATGCGAAGTTTTCGTTGCCGCTGGCTGAGGATTCGCCGTTCCGGGCGCGGGAGTTCATCGCGGGGAAGGACGCGGGGACGCTGGCGATTGACATCCTGGTGCTCGATCAGGCGCAGTGCAGCGCGGCGTTCCGGAAGTCGCCGATGAAGCGGGCGAAGCGGCGTGGGTTACAGCTTAACGCAGCGGTAGTGCTGCACAACGCGGCATCGGAACACAGCGCGCGCGAGCGCTCAGACTCCGCCCCGTGAGCGGTGGGCGCCGGACCGTGATGACGACAGAAAGGTGCCCGCATTCGCGGCAGTCGGCCCGCGCTACTACCGGGCGCTGCCGGCACTCGCGACTTCCGGATAGCCCAAGCGCCGAAAGCTCGGTTGCAGCCGGGGGTCCTCGCGAAGCCGTGGACCCAGATTCGAGAATATGGTCCAGGTATTCCGTGCCTCGATCTGTTCGGGATCTCGTGCAACCCGATCCACGACTGCGACGACGACGCTGTCGCTGCGCAGGTACCGCGCAAGCGGCACCGCGGCGAAGGCCGGTCCCATCGCGATGAGCGAGTCGGTGGCCATCTCCCGCGTCGATGGACTGGCCCACAGTGGGGCGAATCGCTCCAGCACATCGTGCTTGTCGGTGGCGCGATCCCTCAGCACTTGCTGTAACGCGACGACGGCATCGTCGGTATGCCCAAGCGCGAGATCGTGGCCGAACCGCGTTTTCCAGGCGTACCATGCCTGCGGTTGCTGCGCCAATCCCTGCGCGTAGAGTGCCGACGCATCGGCGTGACGATCCTGACTGGCATAGGCTGTCGCCAGCGACAGCGTGATCGCGTGCGCCAAGGGATCGAGCCGGTGCGCCACTTCAACTTCCCGCGTCGCGTCGTTCATGCGGCGCAAGGAATACAGCGTGTGGCCGTACATCTGATGCCCGCTGGCGTAGGCGGGGCTGAGCGCGATGCCGCGCTCGAACGCCTCCACTGCATTGGCATACCGCCCGCGCGCATCGAGGACGACACCGAGCGAGGCGAAAGCCTCGCCGAGGGTCGGTGCCAGCGCGATGGCGCGTCGTGCTGCGGCCTCGGCCAACGGCAGAATAGAGTCGGCAGTGACGCCCGGCACTGCATACTGTTGAGGCGCCGACAGCGCGTATGCATCAGCCAAGCCGGACCACGCACGCGCATAGGTGGAGTCAGCCGCAATCGCCTGCTTGAACGCCGTAGTCGCCTGGATCATGCCGTCCGTCGTTTGGAGGTTCCAGTGGTAGCGGCCCAGCATGTAGGCGTCGTACGCCGCGATGTTCGTCGTGCCCCCAACATCGCGCGATGCGTCAGGCACGGCGGCCATCGTCAATCGCAGCGCGGAGACGACGGCGCGCGCGACTTCATCCTGCATGGCGAAGATCTCAGCAGCCGGGCGGTCGAACGTCTGCGACCAGAGAATCGAGTCGTTGGCGATGCGCACCGCGCGGGCCGTGATGCGCAGTTGGTCACCCGCGCGCTGGATGCTGCCCGTGAGGACCGCCGAGACACCAAGCAACTTCCCGATGGCGCGAAGGTCGTTCTCTTTGTCACGCACGGAGAACGCTGAGGTCCGGGCCGAGACTGTCAGCCCCGGGACCTTCGAGAGTGCGCTGATGAGTGTTTCGGCGACGCCATCACCGAGATAGGCGCTCTTCCGATCGGGGCTCAGGTCTGCAAACGGCAGCACGGCGATTGAGCTCGACGCTGTGGTGGCGGGTGCCGCGAAATCGCGACGCGCGCGACTGAGCCAGAACGCGACCACGGCCGCGATGCCAGTCATCGTGACAAGCCCCACACGCCAGCGCGAGCGCCCTCGCCGCGCGTCACGCACACTGGTCCCACCGGAGTTCGCCACCGCCTCGAGGCGCTCCAGCAACGCCGCGGCGCCCGATGGTCGCTCGGCCGCCGTTTTGGCGAGGCACTGCATCACCAGTGCCGAAAGGTCAGGAGCGATGCCCGGCACCCGCTCGCGCAGGTCGCGCGGAACTTCGGCCAGATGCGCGGCCATCAGCTGCGCCGTGCCCGACTTGCCGGCAAAGGGATGCGCGCCGCTCAGGAGCTCGTATGCCACGACGCCCCACGCGTAGACGTCTGCGCGCTGATCGATCTGCTCGCCCACCGCCTGCTCCGGCGCCATGTAGGCGGGCGTCCCGATGCTGGTGCCCACCTGAGTCAGCGTGCCGTCGCTCGAGTGTGGCGCGGTGCCGTCGCGGGTGCGTGCGACGCTGATGGCCTTGGCGATGCCGAAATCGGTGACGACGGCGGTGCCTGCGGACAGCAGGATGTTGTCCGGCTTGATGTCGCGGTGCACGACGCCCTCGCCATGCGCATACGCGAGCGCGCGCGCGACGTCACGCAGCACGCTGACACGTTCATGCATCGGAAGCGTCACGCCGCGCGCAAGCAGCGCGCCGAGCGATTCGCCCTTCACGAAGGGCATGGTGTAGTACGGCACCCCGCCCGACGTGCCGGTCGTGAGGACGGGTACGATGTTCGCTTGCTGCAACCGCGCAGCGGTGGCGATCTCGCGCGTGAAACGCTCGGCGCTCACATCCGCCGCGAGCTCGGGGGAGAGAACCTTGACGACCACGTCGCGGCCAAGCGCGTGCTCGCGGGCCACGAAGACGCGCGACATGCCACCACCGCCGAGTTCCTGGGCGAGGGTGTAGCCGTCGCCGAGGGTCGCTTGCAGCTGGGTGCGGAGGTCGGTCATGCGGTGGACCGCGGTATCGCATCCACACAAGGCCGAAGCCGGGCGAGAAACTCAGCGACCGGCCAGCACGGAATACCACCGATCTCCATCTTCTCGGTGCCACGATAGAGCAGCATGGGGCGACACTCCGGATACTCACCCATGAAGGCGCGCAACCCGCGCAGATCGTCGGGGCGCACCCGGTCGGTGTTCTTCACTTCGAGCGCGAAGAAATCGGTGTTGCCGTACACCACGAAGTCGACCTCGATACCGGTGCGGGTGCGCCAATACGACAATTCGAGGTGCGCCCCCGAATAGGCGATCCACGCGCGCAGCTGCTGCGCCACCAGTCCTTCGAGCGCCGCACCATCCACCTCCGCCGGACGATCCAGCGGACCGGTAGGACGCAGCGCGCGAAAGACGCCGGTGTCGAAGAAATAGAACTTGGGGTGCGCCGCGGTCGCGCGCGAGGCACGTCGCGTGAATACCGGCAGCCGGAACGCAACGAGCAGATCCTCCAGGACGTCGAGGTATCCCTCGACCGCCTTGCGATGGACCGCCGTTTCGCGGGCGACGTTGCTGATGGTCAGCACGCTCCCATGCGAGAAGCTCACGACCTCCAGAAATCGCGCGAAGTCCCCAATCTGCCGCACCAGTCCTTCCGCGCGCACTTCCTGCTCGATGTAGGCGGCTACGTAAGCAGACAGGGTGTCAGCGGGGTCGGCGGCCGACACGACAAGCGGCACGAGTCCCGTATGCAACCGTTCGTGCAGGTCGAACGACGTCAGCTCCACGGCCATGAACGGATGCAGACTTCGCATGGTGGCCCGGCCGGCGAGCAGGTTCACGCCACCGCGGCGCAGTTTGCGCGCGCTCGAACCGGTGAGCACGAAGCGCGGCGCGTTCGGCTGTTCGAGCAGGTCGTGCACCACATGCAGAAGTTCGGGCGCACGCTGCACTTCGTCGATCACCACATCGCGGCGATCTCGATTGCCGAGTACCAGTTCGCGGAGACGTTCAGGGCGCGCGGCCAGTTCCCGGAAGGTCTCGGGCTGCAACAGGTTGACCGTGAGCGCGTCGGGAAACTGCTGGCGGGCCCAGGTGGTCTTGCCGGTACCGCGGGGACCGAGCAGGAAGAAGCTGCCCGCTGGCGGCTGCAGAAATCGACGGAGCGGCTCCATATTGCAATACAATATTTACCCGTCAACTCCATTTTGCAATATCGCCGTAGACCGCGCTTCCCGCCTGCTCACCGCGGCCGCGCGCCGTTGGGCGACGTGAACAGCACCGCGTCCAAGCCGAGCCAGCGAATGATGGCGGCGAAACGCGGGCTCGCCCGCAGCGGATCGAGGGTCTGATCTCCAATGCTGAAATTGACGCCAAGGATGCGCCGCCGCGCACTTACCTCGAGCGACGTCAACGCCTGCGCCGTGTGCCCAGACCGAACCAAGCGATACACCACCCGAATCCGACGCGAAAAGCGGGACTATGCGTCCGGGACGATACCGCGCGCATCAGCGATTCAGTACCGACTCCACAATAGCTGCGCCACGCGGATGCTTCCGCAGACGGTCATACCGCTCTGACGCGATGTATCCCGGTAGCCATGGATCATGCGCGTCGCGCGCACGAACGAGGAGCGCCAGGGCCTCGTCCATCTGGCCGAGCCGCTCCAAGGTCGCCGCCAGGACACCGATCGAGGGCAGCTTTCCGCCACTACTCGTCCGGATCTGGTCGAGCATGGCACGCGCTCGCGTGCTGTCGCCTGCGCATGCGTACAGATAGGCAAGGATGGCGTGATACTCCGTTGCCGGCACCGCTGGGATCGCGTTCACGAGTTGCTCCATCGTGCGGATCGCCTCAGGAACGCGGCCCAACCGCAGGAGCGCTTCTCCGCGCACACTGCGCGCCAGCAGGAAGGTAGAGTCGAGCAACAGCACCGCGTTCGCCACTGAATCAGCGGCGGCGTAATTCCGTTCGTATGTGTACACCTGCGCATCGAAGATCCGCATGATCAACGATGCAGGCTCCGCCACCCGGCCACGCGCGATGAATCGGTGTGCCTCCCCGAAGTTGCGACGCCACGCCAAATGGAGTCCGTGCCAGCCGAGCGCGGTGGCGAGTGTCGGGTCCAGCGCAATTGCCCGAGTCAGCTGCGAATCCGCTTGTGCCATGCGACCTTGTGTCGCAGACACCCAGCCCAGCGCTGCGTACGCCTCGGCACTCACCGAGTCCGAGGCGAGCGCGCGCTGTGCCGCGCGAATCGCTTGCGTCTGACGCGCATCGGGGCCGTCGAAGATGTAGTTCGATGACACCGCGTACGTCATTGCGAGCACGGCGCGCGCGCGCGCAAATTCCGGATCGCGAGCGACTGCGGCTTCGAGGACGGCAATGCCCTGCGCGAGACTCACCGCACTGCGTCGATTGAACAGCACGAGGCCCTGCAGATACAGGGCGTACGTTTCGGGATCGGTGGTCGCAGTGCGAGCCGCCGCGCTGGCGGCAGGCGGCGCACCTGCGCCATTCAGTTGTGTCGCCACGGCGCGGGCAATCTCGTCCTGAACCGCAAACACATTGGCAATCGGCCGATCGTATCGCTCAGTCCAGCGCACCGCGCCGTCAGATGCCGACACCAGGGAGACGTTGATGCGGATCTGACCCGCGGCGCGCTGCACACTGCCGGCAAGCAACGTCGCCACACCCAGCTCACGTGCGATGGCCCGTTCATCCATTCCGCGCGCCAACAGGGCAGCAGCGCTCGTGCGCCCGATCACGCGCACACCACTCTGCGTCAACGCGCGTGTCATTTCCTCCGCGAGGCCGATGCCGAAATAATCGTCAGCCTTGTCACCGCTCAGATTGGCCAACGGTAACACGGCAATTGAGCGATTCTCGACGGCGACTGACCTGCTCACCGGCGCCGTTGAGGCCGGCGGTGATGACATCGACCCGATACTCCCACGCTTCACCGCGACCGCGATGATTGCTGCAACCCCCAGCACACCACCCGCCACCAGCATGGCGTTGCGTCGTCCACCGTTCGACGCGGTCGCGTCACGGCGCACACCCGCTCCCCTCACGCCACTCGGCGTCGTGACACCGTCCAACGACTGCAGCACCTCCTCTGCGCTGGCCGGTCGATGCGCGGCATCCTTGGCCAGGCACCGCTGCACGAGCGCGTCCAGCGCCGCCGGCACATCAGCGTTCCGCTGCGTGAGCGGCACCGGCGTTTCTGCCAGGTGCGCGGCAATCATCTGCGAACTGTTCGCCTTGCCGGCAAACGGATGTGCGCCAGCCAGCAGTTCATACGCCACCACGCCCCACGCGTAGATGTCCGCGCGGTGATCGACCTCGGCACCGACGGCCTGCTCGGGTGCCATGTATGCCGGTGTCCCGATGGAGCCGCCGGCTTGCGTGAGTGATGAATGCGTCGTGGCGAGCGCCTCGCCGTCCCGCGTGCGGGAGGCACTCAGCGCTTTCGCAATCCCGAAGTCGGTGACAACTGCGGTGCCGCCAGACAACAGGATGTTCTCCGGCTTGATGTCGCGATGCACGACCGCCTCCGCATGCGCGTAGGCCAGTGCACGGGCCACATCACGCAAAATGCTGACGGCTTGCGGCACGGTGAGCCGTGTCCCGCCGGCGAGTCGCGCGCGCAGCGATTCGCCGGTCACGAACGGCATCGTGTAGTAAGGCAACGACCCCGAGCTCCCGCTCGTGAGCACCGGCACGATGTTCGCCTGCTGCAGTCGAGCGGCGAGTTTCACTTCGCGCGAGAACCGGTCGGCGCTGACCCCTTCGGCCAGCTCGGGCGCGATGACCTTGACGACCACATCGCGCCCCAGCGTGTTGTCATGGGCTACGAACACGCGGGACATACCACCGCCGCCGAGTTCCTGGGCGAGGGTGTAGCCGTCGCCGAGAGTGGACTGTAGTTGCGTGCGAAGGTCGGTCATCCGCACACGGTCATGCGTCGACGCACCCGGTCAGTGGAGACGCGCGGCAGAAGGACTCAGACCCCATGAAGGCACCCATGCGGTGACAGAATAAGGACTTGCGGCCGCCGCCGCCATGAACCCGGTGATACGTTTGCCGCAGCACCCATTCCCCTTCGCCCATGATCCCGATGCGCCGACTCCTCGCCTTCGCCGCCGCTGCGCTGCTCTTCCCGTCGCTGGCCGCGGCCCAACAGCCCGCCGCGTCAGAACTCGCCAGGCTCATCGAAGCCGAGCTCCCCGCTGTCATGCCGAAGGTCGTAGCCTGGCGGCGCGACATTCATGAGCATCCCGAGTTGAGCGGGCAGGAAACGCGCACCGCCGCGCTGGTGGCGGCGCATCTCAGGCAGCTCGGGCTTGAGGTACAGACACAGGTCGGCATGACCGGTGTGGTCGGTGTGCTCAAGGGCGGCAAGCCTGGACCCGTGGTGGCGTTGCGCGCTGACATGGACGCGTTGCCGGTCACCGAGCAGGTGGATCTGCCGTTCAAGAGCAAGGCCAAGGTGATGTGGCAGGGGCAGGAAGTGGGAGCCATGCACGCCTGCGGGCATGACAATCACGTCGCGATTCTGATGGGTGTGGCCGAGGTGCTGGCCGGGATGAAGGCACAGGTGCCCGGCACAGTGAAGTTCCTGTTTCAGCCGGCCGAAGAAGGACTTGGCGGTGCGCAGGCAATGGTCGACGCGGGGGCACTGAACAATCCGACGCCGAGTGCGATCTTCGGGCTGCATGTCTGGCCGTCACGCGTGGGATCGATCGGCATTCGCGTTGGTCCGCAGATGGCGGCCGCGGGCAACTTCACGATCATCGTGAAAGGACGACAGACGCACGGCTCACAGCCGTGGAGCGGCATCGATCCGATCGTTGTCGCATCGCAGATCGTGCTCGGCCTGCAGACGATTGCGAGCCGTCAGGTGAACGTGGCGTATCTGCCCAGTGTGCTGACGGTGGGACAGTTCGTGGGTGGGAATCGCAGCAACATCATTCCGGACAGTGTGGTGATGGTGGGAACGCTGCGCACCTTCGACGATGTGATGCGCGCCGACATTGCGATGCGCATCAAGCGCACGGCCGAGCAGATCGCGGCCAGCGCGGGGGCAACGGCGTTGGTCACGGTGGACAAGGGCGGCCTGGTGCAGGCGAACGACACCACGCTGACCGAGCGCATGTTGCCGACGCTCAAGCGCACCGCGGGCTTTGGTGGGCTGCAGATGATCGGCCCGGTAATGGGGTCCGAGGACTTCCCGGTGTTCACGAAGACGATGCCGAGTGTGTTCTTCTTCCTTGGCGTGACGCCGAAGGACCGGGATCTGGCGACGGCATCGCCGAATCACTCCCCGTTGTTTTTTGCGGACGAAGGTGCGCTGGAGACGGGGGTAAGGGCGTTGTCGAATCTAGCGACGGACTACCTGGCGGGGGTGAAGGGGCGGTAGCGCGGCACCCGCGGCAATGGGGACGGAGTTCGCCAGCTCATGGGGACGGAGTTCGTCAGCTCATGGGGACGGAGTTCATGAGCTCATGGGGACGGAGTTCCTGAGCTCGTGGGGACGGAGTTCGTGAGCTCATGGG
>JANNVN010000367.1:0-2204 GCA_031414435.1 Gemmatimonadaceae bacterium | reverse complement strand
AGAGGAGACCTTCCACAGAGCGTTGAGTGGCTTCCTAACTTCGCACTCACGTGTATTGAACATCAGCTTCACGACAGTGCTGCGCGATGACACAATCAAGGCGGAGCTCGAGACGGCGCAGCGCTGCGGAAAGCTGATTGTAGCAGCAATGCCAAGTAGCACGGACGCCGGTTCATTCCCGTGCGACCAACCCTCCGTACTCGCTGTAGGCAATAGCGACGGGTATGAACCTCATGCTTCCTGTGCAGCATGGATTTCGGTTCCAGCGAGCCGACTCGCCGTCCTAGCCCGGATTTCTCACCACGGGTAAGAATTGGGCGGCCTGTCGTGATGTGACGCGCAGTGTGGCGCCTTGCACCGGTGCGCGACGGCGCGCGGCGCCCGTTCTGGGGGCGAGCGCGGCCGTCTGTGTGCCGAAACCACGTGTGCGATGCGAGCAAGCAAGGTCCGTTGGCGCACAACCGGTCGCGACGCGGCCCCGGAGCGTCCGGGGCACGGCGTGCGTACGCGTTGTTCAGCGCGGTCGCGTCACCATCGGTGCAGATTCGCGTGGACCTGCGCGAAGAGCGCCGCGTGCGGACAGCCGCTCGCGAGGGCGAGCCAGACCTTGCGGACCGTCACGCGGATCCGGGCGCCGATCTTGAGCAGCGTGAGGCGAATGGTGGTGCATTGCGCCTTTGCCAGCGTGGTGCCCGCGAGGCCGAGGCGCCGCAGCGCGGCCAGCAAGGTGTACGCGACCGACGAGTAGTACAGTCGCAGCTGATTGGCGCGCAGCGTCGCCGCGCTCGTCCGATCCGCGAACAGCATCAGCTGCTGTTCCTTGATGCGGTTTTCCATCTCGCCCCGCGCGCAGTAGACGTCTTCATAGAGCGTCCGCGCGTCGCACCGCGCGATGGGCCGTGACGTGACGATGAAGCGCGGGTTCGATTTGCCCGCGCCGTCGGCGGTGGCCGGCGTCAGCTGTTCGGCTTTGGCGACGACGCGGCGTGCGCAGGTCCAGCTGTCGAGGGTCTGATAGGTCCGCTCCGCAAAGACGCGCGCCGGCTGCTGCGTCTCGGTGCAGGTCGCGGCCGCCGCGGCCAGTTCCTCGGAGATTGACGCGATCAACCGCGCATTCTTCGCGAGGCCAAACACATAGTCGACCGCGGACGTCTCGCACCACGTCATGAGCGCATCGCGACAGAAGCCACTGTCGGCCCGGAGCGTGATCGCCACGGCGGGCCACACGGCGCGGAGCTGTCCCACGATCCGCTGCACTTCCTCGAGCGCGCCGGCACTCGCATCGCGATCCGACGGCCGCAAGCGCGCGCACAGGAGATGCTCCCCGGCGAAGATGTAGAGCGGCAGGTAGCAATAGTGCCCGTAGTAGCCATGGAAGAACCGCCCTTCTTGCATGCCATGCACAGGATCATCGGTCGCGTCGAGATCGAGGATGATCTCCGCCGGCGGCGTCGGATGCGCCTGCACAAATACGTCGACGAACAGGCGATCCACCGCGTCGTGGTCGACGGTGATCTTCTTGTAGCGCGCGTCCGTCCCGACCGTCGCGCCCGCGAGCTCCAAGCGATTGAGCGTGCTCTTGCCGGCCCCAGGCGCCGTGAGATCGGCCGACTCCGCGAGCACCGCCATGAGCGGATCGTGGCGCAGCGCATCGTGATCATTCAGATCCTCGTAGCCGAGCGCGAGCCCGTACACGCGCTGACGCACGAGCCCGGCCACCGGATGCGTCACGCGCGCCGGATCGCGATGATCCGTGAAGCAGGCGGCGAACTGGCCCAGCAGATTCGTCGCCCGGTCCACCGCGCGCAGCAGCACCGCGCCGCCGTCGGACGTCAGCGTCCCGCCGTCAAACCGCGCCACCACCTCGCGACCGGCGACCCCTTGAAACGCCAGCGACCCGGTCGTACACTCTGTTGGCATAGCAGCCGTCTCCGTGTGGTGTGTAGGTCGTTCTCGACAAACACCTTATGCCACGTGGGGCGGCTGTTATGCAATACCCTGGTGAGAAATCCGGGTTAGCGCCACCCCGCTCCTTCGTACCACCCTCATGCGCCGGGACCATCGCGTCCCGAACGAGAGCGCGAACAGAAGGCTGAGCAGCACCTCGAGGATCGCTCGATCCACCGAAGCAACGCGACGGCAAGCCCAACAAACACTTGTAGGGGCTCGACGCGGGCCGCCGCTTCACAGAGGGAAATTCAATC
>JANNVN010000366.1:0-6292 GCA_031414435.1 Gemmatimonadaceae bacterium | reverse complement strand
GCGGTCCTGAGTGCGGTCCTGAGTGCGGTTCTGTCTACGCTCCTGAGTTCTGTCTGAGTACGGGCCCGACTACGGCCCTGAGTGCGGCCCGGAGCATGGTCCGTAGCACGATCGTGAGCACGATCCTCAGCACGATTCGACGCCGCTTGACCCTCGCCGATAGCGGAACCGAACGCGCCGCACTCGAGTACTTCTGGTTCCGTCAGCATCATCCCTACCTCCAGACCGCTGTGACGCGTCATCCCTTCAGCCGATTGGCCGTCGCCGCAGTTGTTGCTGCAGCACCGGTGGCGACTCTCGCGGCACAAGCTGATACCGTGGCCGCAGCAACACCGCTATCCGCGCCAGTACTGTCACCGCGCATCGCCAGCATGGAAGCATCTTTTGTGCGCCGCCTGCCGGTGATGGCAATTGCAGCGGTTGGTGCCGCAACGATGACGCAGGCACTCGGCTCACCAACCGCATGGCCGCGCACCTGGACTGGCTTTGGCCGGCGCGTTGGCGATCAAGCTGGATTTGCGGTAATCGAGGAGGGCACGCGCCTGACACTCAGTGCCACCGTTACTTGGGTGCCCGACACCCTTCCGTGTCGCGGGCGAGGTGCATCGAGTCGCGCTGTGCGTCTTGGCGCTGTGCTGCCGCGACTTGGGTGCGCGGTGCGAGAGACGGTGCTGCTACGCACACCGGAGGGCCGACCGCGCCCGAACTTTCCGCTTGGTATCGGCGTTGTCGCCGCGGCCGCGGCCTCGACGCTCTGGCGCCCCGAGGCCGACACGCCGGCCCATGCGTTGTCACTGGCGGCCACACGAACGGCGATCGTGTTGGGCGCGACCGTCATCTCACACCTCATCAGCGACTGGCGGCAGGACCGCAAGCCCTAGCCGGCGACCGCGGGCATGCCGGTGTGCTCGCGATGTAACCGCGAGCACGCCGGCTACTGTCGCTTGTTCACCGTTGTGATCTCGATGGCGCCCGCTTCATGCCCAGGGCCACGCATCTGGATGGCGCGATTCTGTTCGAGGAACCGCATCTCGACGATGGCCGACGCCTTGACCGACTGCAACTCGTTCAACGAGGGCTGCCGGACGTCGTCGATGTACAGGATGGCCTCCGTGGCACCGCCGCCGCCGCCCGACCCATCCAGCTGCGAACCGAGTCCGCGCGCCGCGTTCAGCCACTGCGGCCGTAAGATGCGAATCACATCGGCAGCCGTGTTGACGTTCGCCGACGCCTCCACCAGCTCATCCTGTGTAATCCGCAGCCTGTCACCGCGCTTCTTCTTCTGCGCCGACAGCGAATCTGGAACGATGTGGAAGGCCATCGCCAGCAGAAGTCCAGCGAGAAATGATCGGCGCATGGAAGCCTCGAGGAATGGTGGGTGGTTTGTACTCGGGGCCGCCGGCCACGGGCGTATCACGGTTCGCCATCATCACGCTCGGACACCATCGGCTGCGGTCAACCGATAGTCAATAGGACCGCGCCGCTCGTCCCGCGGCCCTGCTCCGCTCAGGCACCGTCGATCAATCGCTGGCTGAGCTCCCAGAGCCGAGCCGCGCGCGCGACATCGGTGGCTTTCGTCGACAGCGGTTGAGAGAACGGTGGTCGGGTGGCGCTGTTGCGATTGCCCCAGCTCCAATGCACCCCCGATGCCGAAAACGCTGCGTCGTTCACCACCTGCGCCAGCCGGTCACCCGCCATCGCCTGTGTGACGTATCCCTTCGTGATGTACTTCTGGAACCATGGGAAGATCGTACGGAACGGTCCGGGAGTGTCGCGAAACAGCGCGGTATCTGCCACGCAGCCAGGGTACAACGTGTTGAAGACGATTCCTGTCGCGGTGTGATAGCGGCGATGCAGCTCGCGACTGATGATCATGTTGCAGAGTTTGCTGTCCTTATACGCCTTGCCCGGCTTGAACGCCTTCCCATCGACCATCGCGATCGGTGCCTTGAACCCCGCATCGAGCCCCGCCAGTTCGCCCAAGTCGGCGGGCGCCGGAATTGGAATCTTGCCACCGAATTCCTCGGAGTTCGCCGTGACGGTGCCGAGTGTGATCAGGCGCGGCGCAGGCGCACGCTGCAGATCGGAGAGCAACAGCGTGGACAGCAGAAAGTGGCCGAAGTGATTGGTCGCCACGCTGATCTCGTAGCCCTCGGGGGAACGCTGTGGCGCTGACAGTCGTGGCAGATACACGGCGGCGTTACAGACCAGCGCATCAAGGGTCCGACCAGTGCCCCGGAACGCATCGACGAACGATCGCACGCTCGCCAACGACCCGAGATCGATGTGCAACGGTGTGACCTGTGACGGGTCGATGCCAAGGGCCGACACGGCACGTCTCGCCTTGTCGAGATTCCGGCAGGCCATGACTACATGCCATCCGCGCTCCGTCAGCGACTTGGTCCCGAACAACCCAACACCGGATGATGCGCCCGTGATGATGACGGTGCGCGCAGAATGCGAACTCATCACACTCTCCGTTACCGACGTCGTTGCAGCAGCCATGGGAACGCGGCGCGTATTCCGTTGCCCACCATCAGCGTGTGCCCTTCGTTCGCCAACTCCTGATAGACGCCGGTTGGCGTGCCGCCAGCTGCCAGCTTGACACGGCTCGCCGGAATGATCGGATCGAGCTCCGCACCGACGAACAACACCGGTGGAGCGCCGTCGACCTTGACCACTGATCCGCCGGCGAGGCAGACAGCCGCTGCGATCACCTTCGGCCGCTGCACCGCCAGTCGGGCCGAGAGTCCGGCACCCATCGAATGACCGAGGACGTACACGCGCGTGGTATCCACGTTGTATTCCACACGAAGCTGAGCCAGCAGCACATCGAGATTGTCGCTCGATGCCCCGAACGCCGTGGTGGACGGCGACACGAGCAGCACCCGCTCCGACCGTGCCATCGTCGCGGCGATTCCGGCACCGTACGCATCGATGAAGATGTTCTCGTCCGCGCCGGCACCGTGGAACACAAACAGCACTGGGACCGGCGTCTTTGATGTCGCGACCGCCGCGTCAGCAACAATGCGATACGGAATCACGGCGTTGTTCGCTCCCCGGAAGCTCCGCCACAAATCGCCGGCGTGAAACGCATAGGGATTCTTGCCACGCTCGAGCGCCGTCACTTCACGCCGCAGCTCGGCCGACAGCCGCACCGGATCACTGAGGAACTCGGCACCGCGTTCGAGCGACGGCACATCAACCAGCAACCCGGCGCGGGCCTGCGCGGACACGATCGCCTGTGCCAGGGGACCGGTGGCATCGAGGCGTTCAAGTCGCGTCAGCAAGGCAGCTCGCGCCACGGACGGCGCACGACCATTCACCAGCCGAGCGCCGGCGGGCGGCGTCGGTGGCAGCGGAACTCCGCTCAGCGCCACCGTCAGCGAGTCGATGGTGCCGACCGCAGCGGCAAATCGTCCACCGAAGAAGCTCAGCGTCGATCCATCGAAGGCGCGATTGACGCGTGCACGCGTGGTATCGTCGAGCGTCAGGCCAGCTACCACGCGATCGAGGCGCAGGTAGGCCTTGCCGAGATCCGCGCGCGTGACCGGCACCGGGGCGGGCGTCTGCGCGGTCGCGGTGCGTGGCGCAGTCAGGAGCAGGAGTAGCGCGATTGCTCGCGCGGAGGTCGCATGAGATCTGGTGGTCATCGGCGCAGTGCAGCAGTCGAGGTGTGCTTGGGCATGCGAGGAATACTATGCCCTGCCTCAGGAGACGGCATCAGCTGGTCGATGCGCGGCCGTCAGACACCAGTGGCGTGTCGCTGAAGGTCGGAGCGCACAAAGCCAGATGGGGCGCCTGGATGGCAAGGCGAACACCGCAGCAATACCAGCGGTATTGCGAGGATGTTCAACGCGGCCAGCCGGGATGCCCTGACTGGCGACTGCTGCCGGAACTGCAGCGACAGGCCACTAGCGATCCATGATCGAGAGATACGCTCGCCACGGCCCCACGACATCGCGGTACTGCTTCGCCATGACTCGGGCCACCTGAGCCAGATGGCCCAGATCGTGGGCCACCCATGTTGCCAGCAGCTGCGACAGCGTCACGACGCCGAAGGCGGGATGGTCGCCAGTCAGCATTAATTTCCTGGGCGTCAGTTGCCAGCCCGCCAGGATTCGCAAGTTCTCCGCGCGTACCGCGGCAAACTCGCCGAGCAGATCACGCAGCGACTCGCCCGCGCGCTCGTCGAATTGCGCAAACCGGTCATAGGGCGCAAACCGCCGATCAGTACCCTGAGCGAGGATGATCCTCGCGCGGGGAATCCAGTCCGTCTGTTCCCCATGAATCAGATGACCCATGATCACATACGGACTCCATGTCTCCGCCCCTTCGGTCGCATCGTACCACTCCGGGCCGATGCCGCTCAGCAGCGACGCGAAGGAGGCCGGCGATCGCTCGAGCACCGCGATGCCCTGATGCAGCTCAAACTCCATGCCCGACCTCACTCGATGTTGTCACGGCCACTCACGAATCTGTGACTGCACGCCGCGGTGCTGCATCCCCACACGGTTCACGGCGCACTTTCACGCTGGTACAGATCCTTCGCGTCCAGAGCCGCCAGCTCCACCAGAAACTCCGCCATTTTGCCCGTCAGCAGCGCCAGATACGCCGCCCCCTTGTCGACGGTACTGTGCTGCGGATCACCCACCCCGGTGTCGTGCGTCGCTTGTGTCCAGGCACGTTGCGCCCATGCCCACTTCTCGCGGATGGCCCGCAGTCGCGATGGATACGTACGCCCATCGCCCCATTCGGTTCTCGGCAGCACCAGCGCCGGGTGCAGGTGCAACATCATGCTCGTCTCGCGCTCATCCGCATGATCGCCCGGCACCGTGAAGAACTCCCCGCCGCTGTCGATCTGGAACCAACTCACGGCACTCAGAAAGACACCGGCGTGTTTCGCCTGCAACTCACGCAACATCTGGCGGAAGTCATTGCCGCCATGCCCGTTGAGGAGCACGAATTTCGTCACTCCCGCCGCCGCCAGTGATGCGATGACGTCGTTCAGGATGAGCTGCTGCGTGCTCGGATTGAGGTTGATGCAAAACGGGATGTCGAGCTGTCCCGTCTGCACGCCGAATGGAATGTTCGGCAGCACCGCCACCTTCGCACCCCGCTCCCACGCCAGCCGCCCCGACTCGGCCGCGATGTACTCGTTCTGATAGTTGTCGGTGCCGTACGGCAGATGATAGTTGTGCGCCTCAGTGGCACCCCACGGCAAGACGGCCACCTCGTACTGGCAGCGCTGGACCAGCTTCCAGTTGGTCTCGGCAATCATCCACGGGCGCGCCGTCATCGGTCGCGCCGCAACGACGACATTCCGCAGGACGCCGCCCGTTCCGCCTCACTCACGCAGCGCACCGGTTGCCGATTCACTTGCTCCAGGGCGGCACGATGTTGTTGGCACGGGCATACGCAATCATCTGCCCCAGATGCTCGTGCAGGTGTGTGGTGGCGCCGATCCAGGTCTGCTGCCCCGTCGACTCACTGCCAAACATCTTCTTCGACTCGGTCAGCGAGGCAGCTGACTGTGCCTGCATCGCTCCCTTGAGAAATGTGAACGAGGCCACCAGCTCCGCCACGGCGGAATCGGGAGACATCGCGCGCTTCTCGTACGCCTCGACCGTCTCGTAACGGTCGCCGGTGATCCCGGTCGCTGCCGGTGCTGCGGTGCCGACGGCGGCCGGCATGAAGTAGTTGTCGCCCGCCACGTGCATGACCACCTCAGCAACCGAGCGCACGCCTGCGCTGGGCCGGTACGAGTACTTTGCCGCCGGAATGGCCTTCGCCAGATCGACCATCTTCTTCTCCACATCCGTGACGTCGCGGAGCAGATCTGTCATGACCGTCGGGGTGCCGGTCGGGGCAGCCGCCGCCGCGACGGTGGCGGACGCCGGTTCCGCGCTTGGCGCTGGCGAGCAGGCAGTCAGAACCACACCGACGACGAGCGGTACCCGCAGCTGGCGAATGAGCATTGGCGACTCCGATGAGAAGGGGGATGGTCGGGGACACTATCCGACCGCGCGAAAAGCGGCAATGCCGGCGGCAGGTCACGCCGACAGCGTCGGTCCGACTGACGCCAGGCTGGACGACTACGCCCGCGTCGAGACGACCGAAGCGTGGCATCGTGTTTCGGCACAACCCAGCGTGCGGTCGCCACACCAGATCTTCCACACCCAGCGCCAGGCGGCAAGATTCTCGCTGGTGACGTCGCTGCGGCACCGTTGGCCATGGGAATGAGCTCCGGCGCCATCCCGTCAACATCAGCACTGACGGCCGGCCCCGAGGG
>JANNVN010000365.1:0-7470 GCA_031414435.1 Gemmatimonadaceae bacterium | reverse complement strand
GGAGCGCCACCGCCGCGATCACTTGCTGCAGCGCGACGGTCTCGCCGAGTGCCGCAGCGGTGAAGGTCGATTCGGCGCCGAGCCGTTCGGCGATCGTCGCCAAGCCGCCGGCATAGCGCTTCTCGACCAGCCGCGATGCCTCGCGACTCTGCAGCGCTGCGCGCGTGGCGAGATCGAGTTGCCGCAGCGCCAGCACGACCCCGCGGCGCGCACTGGCGATTTCCTGTGCGCCCTGCGCCCGCACTGCATCGGCCCCCGCATGTGCGGCACGCTGGCCTGCCACCGCCGCCTGCCGATCGGCCAGTTCGCGGCCGCCGCCAAAGGCCGACCAACTCGCCATCACGCCGACGGTCCAGTTCTTCTGACCGCCGAACAGTGAGGCGGGCGTGAACCAGTCGTAGCGCGCGAAGCTGTTGACGCGCGGAAGCAGGCCGCCGAGCGCGCGCGCCGCATCGGCGTCGGCAGCGCGCACGCCGTCGTTCGCAGCACGCACGTCGGCGCGCTGCGTGAGTGCTCCGGCGCTCACGGGTGCCGCTGTGTCGGCCACCGCAAGCGCGCGGATCGCCACCGCGCTCGGCAGCGCTGCTGGCACCATCGGGGCCTCGCCGTCCGTACGACCCATCAGTAATGTCAGCCCTTCGCGTGCCGACGTCGCGTCATTGGCCGCGGCCAGGAGCTGGGCGTCGAGCTGCGCGAGGCGCACGCCAGCCTGCAGCGCATCGGCCTTGGTCACGAGCCCCTCGCGCACCATCGCCTCGACCTCCCGCACCGCGGCGGCCGCAGCGAGCGAGGCCTGCTCCAGCATGGACACCTTCGCCGCCGCGACGACGGCGCCGAAGTAGGCGCGGACCACGTCGAGGCGGACGCCCGACGCGGACCAGGCACCGTCCGCAGCGGTGGCACCGGCGGCGGCCTGCGCTGCTCGACGTCCGGCCCAGGCATCCACGTTCACCAGCGGCAGCTCGGCCACCAGCGCCGTTTGTACGGTGGTGATCGGTGCCGGGTCGTTGAGCGCGGCGGGGGCGAAGTCCGCAGGGGTGACGCGTCGCTGCCGGAGGAGCGACCCGAAGGCGCCGATCGGGTCGGTGGTCCGGACCGCACCACCTTCGACACGGAGGTGCGGGAGGACGCCCGACCTGGCGCCACGGGCCCGCGCATTCGCTGCCGCGGTGCCCGCGACCGCGCGGCGATTGGCGAAGGCGCGGGTGTCGGCCTCGGTGAGGGCAGCGGCAAGGGTGAGCGGCTGCGGGGGATCGGAACGCTGCGCGGCGAGCGGCGCGGCGGGCAGGGCAGCCGCCGCAAGGACAGCGGCCAACCGCCGAGCCCGCGGGCGCCGGTGGAGAGTTGAGATAGTCATATGGCTATATAACTATGTAGTAGTAGATAGTTCGGCAAGCCCCCTGCAGACTTTCACATGAAAACGGTTGGACTCCGCGAGTTTGGGCTGATCGCGCGAGATGGATGGTCGCTACAGCGGCACCGCAGCTATCGGACGACGCATGCCCTACCGTCGCCGCACCACTCTGATCGGGACCGTGACCCGCCGCGCGTCCGTCTGCAGGAACGCCTCGACGAGCCCGCTCTGGTCCGTTGATACGGCGTTCGCCCGAAGTTCGAAGACTCCGGTGGAGGCACCTGGAGCAAACTGCACGCCGGTCAACACCACAGCGGGGAGTGTCGAGCGCAATCCGACGAATCGACCGAACCCCGTTGGCGCCGGAGCATCCAGCGTCACCGTGCCCTGCAGCACTTCACCGGCGCCGCCCTCGATGCCGGTTCGCGACAGCGAGATTCCCGTGATCACTGGAGGGGTCAGAGTCACGGTGGCGCTCGCCCATGCCGATACGGGCGTAATCGCTCCCTTTTTCGGGGCGTTCAGGATCAGAATTGGTCGCAAGGCACCGAGTGCTGCAGTGACCACAACCCGCGTTGGAGCGCTCACCGCACGTGTGGCGATGCTGAGTTCCTTGCGCGACTCGTTCGCATTGAACCGCACTGTCGCTGGCAGATCGAGCAGCGCTGCCGAATCCGAAGAGAGGGATGCGGTGAAGCCAGTGTGCCGATCGGGGGCGGTCAGCACCATCGTCACCGGCGAGCCACCGCGGACTGACGACAGCAGCGAGACTCGCGTGACGCGGGTTGGTTCGACCGTAACGGCGACAGTGCCGCGCGAGTCGGTCGTCGATCCGGTGATCGTCACTGCGGTTTCGCGCGCGCCACCGGTGGTCGTTACCGGAAATGTTGCGCTCAGGGTACCGTCGGGAATCGATACCAGCGCGGGCACGGAGACCAGCACCGGATCGCTGCTCGTCAGTCGCACTTCCATCGGGGCACCACGGGCTCTGGCGCTCAACGAGATCGACCCGGTGGCAGGTTCGCCACCGACCAAGCGCGGATGGCTGATGCTGAGCGCCGCAATGCCGATCGCGCTGACGGTAAATTCGCGCGTGATCGTGACGCCGCCGGAGGTTGCACGCAACGTGACCCGTTCGGGCGCGTTCACGGTCGCTGCCGGCAACGCGAACCGAATCACCGTGTCATCAGGCGCGACCTGCACGGTGGCAGGCACTGGGACCTTCGGGCTGGAGGACGTCAGCGCGACATTCAGACCGTCGCTGGGCGCTTTTTGGCTGATGGCCATTCGAAGTTCCATCGTCTGGCCGCTCACGACCGTTGGAGTTGCGCGGAACGTCGGCTGCCCACCGGGTGACGCAACATCGAGACTGACAGGTATCGGTGATTGAACGGTGCCCGAGACCGTCTTCGACACGCCGAGCCCAGTCGCAGTAATCGTGAATGCGGTGGCTCGCGACACCGCACGCAGGAAGCGAACATCGGCATTCGCGCTGCTGGCTCCGGCGGGCACGGTGACGGTCACGGGAATCCCGATCAGCGAAGGGTCGCTGTTGAGCAACGTGACGATCACGCCACCCTGCGGCGCCGGACCCAGCAGCCCGACGCCGGCGATCAATGCCGTGGTCACCGACGCACCGCTGCTGGTGGTTGCCTGCACCGGCTTGACCGAGAAGGCTGTCAGCACCGGGGCGAGGATCGTCACGGTTGCCGATGTGCTGGCGCCCCCCGCAGTCGCCGTGATGGTCACGGCTTGAGATTGTGTCGGCGGCAGACAGGTAAGTCGGAGCGCCGCACTCGTCGCGCCAGCCGCGATCGTGACAGGTGCCGGCCGGGGAATGACGGCTGTGGCGCTGCTCGAGAGCAGTACCTCGACCCCGCCTGCTGGTGCGGCAGCCGGGATAGTCAACTGTCCGGTCACGGCCCGATCACACACGCCGTTTGCTTGATGCAGCGTGAGCGTCACCGGGCTCTGTGCCTGCGCGGTCGCGCTGATGCAAATCAGGAATGCAACGGCACGAGGGAGGGCGCACGCCGAACGCGGCACGATGGAGGACTGTGGCATGATTCCGTGAGAAGGAGGGCTCGGTCTGTCCGATCACCGGAGAAACGGACGCGCGACGTGGAGATCTCACCCTGCGCGCCGCGCCCACCGATATCGGCGGTGCCCCGTCACCTGCCTCGCTGGCCCGGCCCACGCCGCACGTGCGACGGGCCAGCGGTGATCGCTGGCGTCTGCCGTCAGCGGCGCGTCACATAGACTTCGAACCGGACGCCGATCTTCGAGCCATTCCGATCGGCGTTTTCGTAGAGCTCGATCACCTGCTCGTTCGTGTCCAGTCGGACGGGAGTGCCGTTGCGACTGGCGTCGATCGCACGCGTGACACGTGATGACCTGCCATTGTCAACCTCATACTGCAACTCGAGCGGCTGCAGCGGCTTGTACTCCGGCTTGATCATCACCTCCCAGTCCTTCAGCGTCTGCGAAAACTGCAATCGCAGTGCGCGCAGCTCACCAAGGGTCATCGACTCGCTGAGCACGACTCGGACATCATCATCCTGCTCACTACCTGCCGCAATCTCCTGTTTCAACGACTCGGGAATGCTCTTCAGAGTCTTGCCGTTCACCGAGATCGAGCCAAACAGGTCTTCCTTTGAGTCACCCAGGCCTTCAACCACCCTGAACACCTTCAGCCCCTTGTAACGGACTTCGACCTTGTAGACCGGTTCTTCGCAGCTCGCCGATTCGAAGGCGCCCCGTGACCGCACACCGATCGTTCCGTCCGTGCCGACGGGCTCGAGGGTGTAGTCGAGCGGCACTTCGCCGGTGTTGGCGCTGAGGGTGGCTGCTGACGGATCGCTGAGATACTCCGCTACCTTGGCCGGGTCAGTAATGACGTTGTTTGCCCGAGCGGCGTTGCCACCATAGAACGCGGCGCGGAACCGCTTGACCACCCGGCTGAACGAGGTATTCACCGAGACATTGGCGCGGGCACCGAGCTGGAACAGTCCCTGATCACCGGTGAACGTGAGGCCGACCTTGGGATTGACTGCTGCCTCGACGCTGGACATGCTGGAATCCGATTCGACGATGATCGTCACCCGACGTCCGAAGACGACTGATGCGACCATCAGCGTGTTGGCGTGTGATGCGGTGGCGCCTGCTGTGGTGAAGAGGCGGGACTTGTCCACCAGTGTCACGCCATAGCTGTACATCGGCTGGACGAGGGTCATCATGTAGGTGTGCTTCGCGCGCGACGATGAGGCATCGGCCGAGCCGCTGATGCTGGCACCGACGTCGAGCGGAAGGCCGAACTCCGCGAGTGGTACCGTGACACCGTACGACGCATCGAGGTGGGCTCGCATCTCTTCGGTGCTGCGGATCTCGTCCGTCTGCGCCACGATCAGTGCCGGAAACGCGGCACCGAAATGCCGATCGCGCAGCAGGCCGTGCAGCTGGCCGAGGTTGTTGGCGCTGAAGTCGGCGATGGTAGCCGAATCCGGTGCGCCGGCCCGTGGGTTACTGATGCTCAGCCGAATGCTGACAGGCGCGCGATTGGCTACGCCCACGAATGCAGGCGACCGCTGCAGGATCGTGCGCGCGTCGACGAACGAGCCCGGGAAGATGGTGCTCGACGGCTCGTAGCGATGCAGGTTGAAGGTGGACTGCTTCAGATAGTTCATCTGAATGCCTTCCACGTCACACAGCTCATTCTGGCCGCTGGCGCGCGACGTGCGCGAGACGGTGGTGAATGCCTGTGCGACCGGTGCCAGGTTCAAGCCAACCTCACTGCTCTGTGTTCCCAGTGTGCCGGTCGCAAAAATCCGCGCCGTCGAGGCGGGGGTCAGCGGCCGCAACGTGCCGAGGGGTCGGCGATACCAGGCGATGCTTCGCCCGCGACCCTGCAGCGCCGCATCGAGGACCCCGTTGTTGACCGGACGTGACTGCGCGTCGAGGCGTTCGGACGCGAAGGAGGCGGCGGTGAGGGTGAGGAGCAGAGCTGCGTGTGTGTGCATGGTGATGGCCCTTCGGGCAGATGGTGAAATGCGTCGCGCCGGAAGAGGCCGCGTCGTCGGTTCCCGTTGTGCTGCGGAAGCGATACCCGTTGAACGGAGCGCGGGTCGGAGTTGTCTCTCGGTGCCGAGTCTCATCGCCGAACGCGCCGGTGGCACCGTCTGTCGGGTGCCGCCCGGATGTCACACCCAGCCGGTTGTGATGCCATGGCGCACGACCGGCCGCGAGCCTGGTCGTGATGTGAACCCAGCGCGTGAGACATCGCGCCGACCGGCCCGTTGCTCCGTGCATGCCATCACATACTGCGCTTGACAGTCGCGGCCACGCCCGACACCTCACGCTGCTGGCCGCGCTACTGCTCGCGCTGCCCGCATCAGCAATGGCGCAGGAGCGCGCCCAACTCCGTCACCCAGCCGGATTTGCCATGCCGCTTCCGGTCGGCTGGCGCGCCACGGCACTCGATGCGACACGCTACCAGCTGACCGCACCCGATGCAGCGACTGGTGAGGCGATCGTGATCGTCGGGGTCCCCGCTGACGGTGTCACGTCGGTGACCGACCAGGCGTTCATCCGGAAAAGTGAGGCCGATGTGCGTCAGTCGTATCCACAACTGCGCCGCACCGGCACGCCACAGCCGATCACGACGGCGTTCGGCCCAGGCCTACGCCTTGATTTCTCTGGTGTCAGCGACGGAACCGCGGTGCGCATGTCGATCTACATGGCGGTCAAGAACGATCTCGCCGTCACACTCGTCGCGGCGGGAACGGCAGCGCAAGTTGCCGCGCGCATCGGTGTGCTCGATGCGGCATTCAGCAGCGTACGTCTCGATGGCGCGGCTGCGGTGGTTGCCACCCCCGGTGCAGGGAGCGCGATCACCGACGGCAGTGCGATGGCGCGCGAGTGGAGCACACGACTGAGCGGACAGATGCTGACGATCCTGAGCGGCTACACCAGCAGCGGCTCTTCCGGCGGCATGACGTCGCGGGCCGACCTCACGTTGCTGCGCGATGGGCAGTTCACCTATCGGCGCAGCAGCTCGGTCTCGATCTCCGTCGATGGCTTGGGCGGCAGCAGCAGCGGGCGGCAGGCGACGACCGGGTCGTGGCGGATCGTGTCGCGTGGCGGCCGGTCGATTCTGGCCCTCACCGGACGCGATGGTACCCGCGAGGAGTTTGCGCTCACCCGAAACGGCACACAGACGTTACTGAACGGCACGCGGGTGTTTGTGACGACACCCTGATCCTGAAGCACGACGCGATGCTTCCGGGCCAGTGCCGATAGGAGTGGGGCGCTGCGACTGCAATTCGGATTCGCCCCGCGCCCTGGCGTTTCCGCGCGGACTACGTCGCCGACGAGGTCGCGCGTCGGCGTACCGGCGATTCGTGCTGCTCCGCCAGCCACGCACTGGCGGCGTCAGACGTCATGGGGCGGGCGAACAGGTAGCCCTGTCCCAGATGGCACCCCAACCGGCGCAAGACGTCGCGCTGCGCGGTGTTCTCGACGCCCTCGGCCACCGTTCGCAGGTTAAGGCTCTGTCCCATGGCGATGATGGTCCGGGCAAGAGCCTCGCCCGAGCCGGCGCGTGCAACGCCATCCACGAAGGATCGATCGATCTTCAAGACATCGACCGGAAACCGCTGCAGGTAGCTCAGACTCGAGTACCCGGTGCCGAAGTCATCGATCGCCAGCCGGAGGCCCCGGGCTTTCAGCTGGTGCAAGGTCGCAAGCGTGGCGTCGGTATGATGCATGATCACCGTCTCGGTGATCTCGAGGGTGACGCACCGGGGTGGCGCGAATGTCAGGCGCAACGCCTGCTCCACGACCTCGGCGAAATCCGGTTCCTGCAACTGACGGCCCGAGATGTTCACCGTCACGGAGGGCAGCGACGCCGGATCACGGCCATTGGCTGCCCATGTTTTCCGCCACGCTTCCAGCTGCAGACAGGCCTGCCGCAGCACCCAGGTGCCAAGCGGCACGATCAGACCGGTCTGTTCGGCGAGCGGAATGAAGTCCACCGGCGACGTAAGCCCCCGCGCCGGATGCTGCCAGCGCAGCAACGCTTCCATGCCGCGGACTGCGCCATTCCCGAGTTCGACGATCGG
>JANNVN010000364.1:0-14720 GCA_031414435.1 Gemmatimonadaceae bacterium | reverse complement strand
CCCGGCACATACAACGCATCGTCGGCGACACGGAACATGTCGTACTCGAGGCCCGCGCCGATTTGTAACCGGAGACCGTTGGCGGCGGTGCTGATCACGAGTGTATCGAGCCCGGCTGCGACGTACGTTCCGGCCGCGCTGCGCTGGTCTGCTGAATCGAGCCTCGCAAACGGCGTGACGCGGGCTGATTGGCTCGGGCTGCCAGAGAGGGCGTCGATCAAGTCGCGCGCAAGCTGCGGCCGCTGCCACTGCGGTAGCGAGCTGTTGCTCAGATAGACAATCGACTCGTTACGCGTGCGGTCCCAATAGACGAACGAGAAGAAGGCGTTGAGGTCACCGGTGTAGTAGCACCGTGTGCCCGGCCCGTCGCAATACCAGTTCAGGCCTGAAATCGCCGACCGGGCACCACCGATCACCGGCGCCGCATTCCCCGCCGCTGTTGCCGCCGCCGGAATGGCCGTGCCGGCAGCGTGAGCGCTGGCCCAGCGACTCAGATCGCGAGCCGAGAAGTAAATGTTGGACCCGCCACGAAACGCCTCCTTGTCGAACACGTCGAACAGTGTCCACGCCGAGTCCTTCCATCGATATCCGAGGGTTCGCACCCCGGTCCAGTCAGCGAATCGTGGCGGTCGCACGAAGCTCGCCGTCATGCCGAGCCGTGAGAAGAAGCGGTCGCGCAGAAAGTCTTCGTACGACTGCCCGCTGACGCGTTCGATGAGCATGGCGGCCACGTCATAGCCGAGGTTCGAATACTCGAACCGTGTGCCCGGCGCGAACATCGGGGTCGGGGAGAGTCGTGACACGACGTCCAGCATGGCCTCGGTCGTGTGCAGCTGCTCCTTCCTGAAGTGCGGCTCGAACCGTTCGTAGTCGGCGGGCAAGCCGTTCGTGTGCGCGATGAGTTGCCGTACCGTGGTGGTCGCATGCGGGTACGCGGGCAGGTAGCGCCGCACCGGCGCGTCGGGAGCGATCCGTCCTTCAGTCACCAGCCACCAGACGCCCGCCGCCGTGAACGTCTTGGCCATCGAGCCGCCGTCTGCAGGCGTGTCGGGAGTGAAGGCGGTGCTCTCTGCGCGATTGGCCATCCCGAATCCGCGCTCGTAGAGCACTGCTCCATTCCGCGTCAGTACCACGGCACCGGTGAATTCGTGGGCGGCGACACGTGTGGCCAAGAGCGTGTCAACGCGCGCGGTGAGGGACGCCCGGTCATCGACCCGGGAGCACCCGGTGTGCAGGAGTGCGAAGGCAATGCAGCAAGTGGTCCACGCGCCGGCGTGTGCAGGGCGTCGTCTGGCGCGCCACGAGTCCGGATCTGTCGTCACGATATCGGCTCCGTGCTGGATCATCTATGGCGCACGCACACCGCGGTCCGCGCGTCCTGCTCTTGGCTTGCGGAGCGCTGCGTTAGGGCGGGTGGACGGAACGCTAACCCGACGCCACCGAAGTGCGCGACTGAGAGGCGGCGGCGACCGGCCCGCAGGCCCGCATCCCGGCAGAGCCGCACAACCGCATCGCGGCAGAACAGGACAACCGCAGGTCCGCAGACCGCATCGCCGCGGAACCGCAAAACACCACGGCCGGATGCTCGCATCGTGGGCTGCAACGTGCCGCCTCTCGGCACCGAAAGAGACTTTCCTCCCACCACTCCGTTCCTCGGGCTGAAGGCCACGGCAGATCAGCCGCCGCCACGCCACCACCACGCCACCACCACGCTTCGACCGAGGCACGTGCCATGTCACGGACCCTGATCTGCTCCCGCATCGCGTCGTTCACGGCAAGCCTGCTCTGTGCCGCATGCAGCGATGCGCCGGGTCCGACGGACCAGCCAACCCCGATCCCGCCGATCACGACTGTCGGGCAGCTCCCCGGAGCGCCGACGGCCAAGGCGATCGTGGCGGTGCCCGACAGCACGTTCCGGCCGCGCAGCCAGGACTACACCACCGGGCATCCCGATCTGCCGGGGATGCGCGTTTCGTTCAACACCGCAGTCGTCGGCGTGCGCCCCGATGCGACGGTTGGTGGATTGAACGCCCTGCTGCAGCAACTCGGCGCGACGATCGTTGGCGGCCTCGCTGGCACCGATGGCGGGCCCGGTGCGCTGATGGTGCTACGACTGCCATCCACCTCACACGCTGCGATGGCTCAGGCGCTGACCGCGCTTCGCGCCGCGCCTGAGGTACTGGTCGCGAAAGCGGACATCGTCATGTCCGAGCAGTCAGTCACGCCTAAGGGGAACGACGCGGTGGCATGGAACTGGACGAGCGGTGATTATGCCGGCGATCCGGGTCTCGGCACCTGGGGGTTGGCGGCGATCCGCGCACCACAGATGTGGAACCTCAATCCGCCGCTGCGCGCCGAGCTGCGCACCGTCGAGACGGGTGTGCTGGATGTCGGCTTTGATCCCTCGCACGAAGAGCTGCTCGAAGCCACGATCGTCGGACCCCCGATCACCGACGCGCACGGCAATCAGGTTGCGAGTATCATCGGTGCCAAGCAGGGGAACAACGTTGGCATCGATGGCACGAATCCATTTGCACGCCTCGTGCTTCGTGCCGTGCCGGTTCTCCCTGGCGACACGACAATCACCGACGCCAGCATCACGCTGGGGTTGATTGAGTTGCTCAAAGAGCGGCCTGCGATCAGCGTGGTGAACGTCAGCCTCGGCTACAAGTGGGCTTTTTCGTCGCTGCCGTCGGTCAACTCTGACTCCCAGGATGAGGCCGCGCGAGCGGGCGATGTCGCCGAACTTGCGCTGGGGATACTGGCCAGAACGCGCGCGTTGCCCGTGATCGTCACCGCAGCGGGGAACAGCGTTGGCCAACAAGCCATCTTCGGGTCCGGGCTGAACAATGCAGGGCTCCGATCGCAGAATTCGAATGCCTCGATCATCGTCGTCGAAGCGGATAGTGCTGTGGATGGGGGAACCAGCGCGAGCTACGGGCGAGCCAGCCTCTCCAACATCTCAGGGCACATCTCGGCACCAGGCCTCCGGGTTCCAGGGGCCGGACTCGGTGTGTCGACCTACGTGAACGACGTGGGAACGTCGTTCGCCGCGCCGTATGTCACCGGTATCGTCGGGTACCTGCTGGCGCTGGAGCCGACGCTGGCGGCACCAACGAAGGAGCGCAACGTCATCCGCGAGATCCTGGTGCGAACTGGCAACCGTGGGCCGAGTCGGAACAACCAGATTCAGGTGGACGGATTCGCGGCAGCGCTTGAACTCGATGTGCAGACGGGCACGGACCGGGTGCTCGTTCGACTTCTCGACATCGATGACGGCACGGCCGACGGGAACACCCGTATAGACCCGTTCACCCGCGTGCCAGTGCTGACGAGCGACGTCCGCGCCGACACGACCATCGACATGTCGGACTTCCGTCGCTGGCGCGACCTGGTGACGGTGGTGGACCTCGATCCCGTCGTTGTGCTTGATGGCGCGCCGGACCATCCGAAGCGCGATGTGAATGGCGACGGCCAAATCGATGACGTGGACGGCGACGGCGCATTCGACGACGTGAAGTCTGAGAACATCTTTCCGTTCGCCGATTTCAACGGCGATGGGCGGCTGTCGCTCACGGCGGTGGCGCCGATGGCCGGCGTGCTCAGGGCACGTGGACCACTGACGGACCTGCAGGTCCTGCAGTCGCGCTTCGTGGACCCGCAGGGTGTGTATGTGGCCGGCGATCTCGACCTGCTGACGGCGTCGGGAGACGTCCACCTGCGGAGTCGCAACTGCGTGCCTTCGTCGGGTGAGCGGGTCCGCGTCCGATTGACCCGCACGGGTGGCGGCTTCACGAAAGAGTTCATCTTCCCACCCAGTGACTCGCAGGTCGTGCTGACAGTTCCGGTGCTGCCGACGCCCGCCGCGGTGACGTCATACGTCTTGCGTACGTCGCGGATCAACAGTGCCGGTACCGAGCTCGCCGGACGCGATACCACCGTCCGACTGACACTTGCGGGCGATATCGCCGCGACGCCTGGCTGCGCCGCGGTGCTGCCGCCGCCAGCGAGTACGGCGACACTCAGCGTCACCGGCCGGGCCGACGTCGGCCCGCTGGATTTCGTCTCGACCAGTGTCACGGATGGTACCGTGAGCGTTCCCTACTTCGCCAAGCTCAGCGGCCGGGGAACCTCCCTGCCGAACTTCATCGGCGTCATCACCTCCGTTCCCGCAGGGATCTCGTGCACGATCACCAACGACGTCGGCAGCGGCAATTGCAGTGCGGCCTTTCCGCTGAACACGACCGTACGCCTCATCGCCGCTGGCGGCACCGGCAGCTCGTTCAGTAGCTGGGGCGTGCCGTGTACCCTAAACGGCAACCAGTGCGTGATCACCATGAGCAATTCAGGGAGCGTCAGAGCGTTCTTCTTCACCGGCACCTGGAGCATCGTGACCGGCGCCCTCGCGGACGGACTGACGCTCAACAGCACGACGGGGGAGATCAGCGGTACACCGACTGTTTCAACCAACTTTGCAGATCCCACGGTAGGCTTGATCACGTTCCGGCTCACGAATGGACGGGAGACGGTGGACCGCTCGTTTGGGGTCAGGATCCGCGACCTGTTCGCGCTCTCTGTCAGGATGAGTGGGAATGGAGCCGGTTCGGTGACCATATCACCGGGCGGAGTCTCCTGCACATACAGTGCCCTTGTGCGAACCTGTCTCGTAGCGAACATACAGCCGAACACGACGCTCACGATCACAGCCACTCCGGGCGCGAACAGCCGTGCCGAGATGTCAAACTGCACTCGCGCAGCAGGCGCGCCGGAAAATGTTTGCCAGGTGACCACGGGCAACGCAAATGCCAATTCCGGTCGATTCCTGGAGCTGGGAGCGGTGTTCACGCCGCTGCCATAGGCACCGTTCCAGCGGAGCCCGAAGACGACAGCCGGGGCAGCGCGAACTCATCGCGCTGTCCTGGCGCGTTTTCCACAGGCGTCGTAACGGGCGCGACATCGCCGTTCAACGTTCCAGTGGCGCGTGACACTTCCAGCGGCAGCGAGAGTCGTATCGCGATGTCATGCCTCTCGGTGCGCGACATGCCGCGGGTACTCCCGGTGATTTGTCGACCGGCGCGCCCGCAGCCAGCGACTCGCGCTTGCGACGGGCCGTCCTTCCCGAGATCTTGTGGCAGGGCGTCGCGGAACGCCTCCGGTCCGCGGAAAGGGCAGCGCCCACCCGTGCAGTCGCTCGATGCCACACGCCCTTCTTCGGGCCGATGGTGCGGACGCCGGCCACAACGAAGGAGGCGTCCCATGGTGTCCCCGTTCAGGCGTGCGCTCCCAGCGCGCGTCGATCTCGCACAGCAGAAGTCACAGGCCAAGGAGCTCCTCAAGGCCTTCGTTTCGGCCGACTCGATCGCGCATCAGCGAGTTCGCGCCCTGCTGCCCGACAAACCCACGATCGTTCTCGCCGATGCACAGTTCGTGCTCGCACGCGAGTACGGGTTCGAGAGCTGGAGCGCGCTCAAGCGCCACATCGACGAGCGGCTTGCGGCGACGCGCGCGCCGCACGAACAGATGCATCATGCCTTGCTCTGCGGCGATGCGGCGACGGTGCGAGAGCTGTTCACGCAGCATGCCGAGTTCCGGCCGATGATCAATGCACCACTGTTCGACTTCAACGCACCGGCGATCGTTGCGTGTGCCAACTCCGCATCGATGGTGGAGGTGCTGCTCGAGTTTGGCGCCGACCCGAACCGGCGAAGTGACTGGTGGGCCGGGGGCTTCCACGCGCTGCACGTGGCGACGGGCGAGGCGGCCGCGCGCCTGCTCGCTGCGGGTGCCACGCCCGACGCATGCGCGGCGGCACACCTCGACGACGCGGAGTTGCTCCGGTCGCTGCTGGACAGAAATCCCGCCTGTGTGGCAGAGCGCGGTGGTGATGGCCAGACGCCGCTGCACTTTGCTCGCTCGCAGCGCGTCGTCGACATGCTCCTTGACGCTGGCGCGGACATCGATGCGCGCGACGTCGATCATCGTTCGACGCCAGCGGAGTGGATGCTCGATCGATCACGAGATGCCGGACGGTTCGCCCTCGCGTCCTACCTCGTCGAGCGCGGCGCGTCAGCGGACATCTTCCTTGCGGCCGCCCTCGGCCGTACGACAGATGCGATCACGCTGCTGCAGCGTGATCCGTCGCTTCTGGATGCGCAGACCGGCCGCGGCGAATACGCAGCGGCGCCGCCGGGCAGCTCGCACATCTCCTACTGGACGCTCGGGCACGAGCGGAGCCCGCTGCAGGTCGCGGCGCAGTTCGCACACAAGGATACGCTGGTCGCAATGCTGCCGTTCGCAACGCCGGTGCAGCGTCTGCGACTGGCGTGTCGTCGCGCCGATGCCGACGGCGCCCATGCACTCCTCGTGGAGTTCCCGACGCTCGTCAGCGAATTGAACGCGGCCGATCAGCGCATGCTCACTGATGCGGCGTGGGATGCGGATGCTGCCGCGGTCGCGCTGATGATGTTGCTCGGGTTCGATCCTGCCGTCCGCGGGCAGGACACGGGATCGGCATTGCACTGCGCCGCCTGGCAAGGTTCCGCAGGATGTGTTGCCGCAATCCTTGGCTCTGACGCCGGCCGCGCGCTGGTCGCCGTGCGTGACGCGAATCACGGTCACACGCCGATGGGTTGGTGCTGCCACGGATCGCTCCATGGGCCGCGAACGGGAGACTTCGTCGCTGTGGCGCGGCTGCTGCTGGAACATGGCTCGGCACCCGGCGAGTTCGCCGCGTCTGAGGCTGTGGAGGACGTGCTCGCACATTGGCCCTGATCGGACCGATACCAAACGCCATTCTGATTGCGTTCAGTGCAACTGAACGCAAAAGAAGTTGCACCCCCACGGTTTCGCCTACTCCGCAAACACCTCACGGATCTGCTCTACCGCCCACGCCAGATCTGCCTGCGACACCACCAGCGGTGGAGAGAGGCGGATCACGACGTCGTGCGTTTCCTTGCACAGGACGCCACGCTTCTTGAGCGCCTCACAGTACTGGCGAGCAGGTTCATGTAGCTCGATGGCCACCATCAGCCCGCGGCCACGCACCGCCTTGATCCGAGGGTCGCGGATCTGTGCCACCTGCGCGAGCAGCCATGCTCCCTGTTCGGCCGATCGCTGCACCAGCTGTTCATCCTTCATCACACGCATCGCCTCGCGTGCCACGGCGCAGCCAAGCGGATTACCGCCGAAAGTGCTGCCGTGCGACCCGGGGCCAAAGACGCCGAGCACATCTCGCGTTGAAACGACCGCTGACACGGGATAGAACCCGCCGGAAAGCGCCTTGCCGAGGATGTACATGTCTGGCGTCACCTGCTCGTGATCGCAGGCGAACAGCTGCCCGGTGCGGCCGAGGCCCGTCTGGATCTCGTCGGCGATCATCAGCACGTTGCGTTCGTCGCACAGGGTCCGCAGGTCGCGCAAGAAGCCATCGGGCGGCATCAGCACGCCCGCCTCACACTGAATCGGCTCGAACAGCACGGCGCAGGTATTGTCGTTCATCGCGGCACGCACGGCGTCGATATCGCCGAACGGCACCAGCGTGAAGCCCGGTGCGAACGGTCCGAAGTGCGCGCGATAGGCCGGCTCCGACGAGAATCCGACGATCGTGGTCGTGCGGCCGTGGAAGTTGCCATCGAACGCGATGATGTTCGCGTGGCCGTCAGGAATCTCCTTGGTGGCGTAGCCCCACCGGCGAGCGGCCTTGATCGCGGTCTCCACTGCTTCGGCACCGGTATTCATCGGCAGCACCATCTCCATGCCGCAGAGCGTGGCCAGCTCTTCGCAGAATGCGCCGAGCTGCTCGTTGCGGAATGCGCGCGACGTGAGGGTGACACGCGACGCTTGCTCGATGAACTTTGCCAGCAGACGCGGGTGGCAGTGCCCCTGATTGACGGCCGAGTACGCGCTCAGGCAATCGAGATACCGCTTGCCCTCCACATCCGTGACCCAGGCACCACGCGCTTCCGCGATCACCAGATCGAGCGGATGGTAGTTGTGCGCGCCCCACGCCTCTTCGTGCTCGATGAAGGCGTCGGTGGCGGTCAGCATCGTCGCAAGGTCCGTCATGATCAGGCTCCGGTCAGAGAATGCGACGCCCGAAGGCGCTGGCAATGAGTTCGGCGGCGAGTTCGGCGGTGTGATTCTGCCGGTCGAGAATCGGGTTGATCTCAACCAGGTCCATCGCGATCATCGCGCCGGAGTCGTGGATGATCTCCATGGCGAGATGCGCTTCGCGCAGTGTGGCACCACCGCTCACGGGTGTGCCGACGCCGGGCGCTTCGCGGGGATCGACCCAGTCGGCATCGCAGGACACGTGCACGCCGCCAGTACCGCGCGTGGCGATTCCCACCGCTTCTTCCATCACGTGACGCAGCCCGCGCTCGTCGATGTCGCGCATCGTGAACGCATGCAACCCGCGAGCTCGGATGGCGCTCTTCTCGGCGTCGTCCAGATCGCGAAGGCCGACATAGACGAGGTGTTCAGGCAGTACGGCTGGGAAAACACTCGCGAGGTGGGACATCCCCGGGTCACCCAGGCCGAGCAGGTGTGCGACGGGCATACCGTGCACGTTGCCGGTGAGGCTCGACTCCGGGGTATTGAGGTCGGCATGGGCGTCGAGCCAGATCAGGCCGACACGCTCGCCACGCTCGGCGAGTGCGGTGGCGCTGCCGGCGACCGACCCCGCAGCGAGGGAGTGATCACCGCCGATGACGATCGGCCGCATCCCGGACCGGATGGCGTGTGCGGTGCGTTGCGCCAACTCGGCGCAGACCACCCGGATCGCTTCCAGCCGTGCGTCGAGCGTGCCGCCAATGGCCGTGCGATCGGGCACTGGGATGTTGCCCGCGTCTTCGACGGTGAGGCCGAGGCGCTCGAGTAGCGGCGAGAGGGTGGAGAGGCGCATGGCCGACGGGCCCATGTCGACGCCTCGTCGGCTGGCACCAAGGTCCATCGGGACGCCGATCAGCTGAGCCGTGCCGGTGGCGCCACGGGCGGCCTTTCGTCGGTCGGCTGGAGCAGGGGAATAGGTCGCGGAGGTCATGGAGGTAAGCTCACGCTCCGCCACGTTAGCAACAAGCGTAAGAAACTGCCAGAGTTGTGCATACTATAGACACTTTGTATAGTAAGGAGTGTCAAGGTGTATGATTGGCTGCCTTTCGCGCCGTCACACCCACTCATGGCCACCGAATGGACTCCCTCGATCACCGACTCATTTCGCTGCTCCGGGAGAATGCCCGTCTCTCGGTCGCCCAGCTCGCGCTGCAGCTGAAGGTTTCACGGGCCACGGTCCAGAACCGGATTGATCGGCTGATCGAGGGTCGCGTGTTGCTGGGGTTTACGGTGCGAACGACATCGGAAGCGGCGGCGCATCGGGTGCGGGCCATGATGATGATTGCCGTGGACGGCGATCGCTCGGATGCGATCCTGAAGGCGTTGCGTGGCTATCCCGAGGTGCGGGCGCTCCATACCACCAATGGGCGCTGGGACATCGTGGCCGAGTTGGGGACGGACACGCTCGAGTCGTTCGACGAGGCGCTGCGCAGCATCCGGACGATCAAGGGGATCGGCAACTCGGAGACGAGCCTCCTGCTGTCGACTCACAAGGTGTAGTGCAAGGCGCAGTCCGCGCTTGCCTGCGGATTCGCTCACGGCTAGCCTCTCGGCATCATGCATCGCCGAGAGTTCATCCAGCAGATGGGTGTGGGGAGCGCGGGCCTCGCCGTGGCGGCTGGCGCTGGTGCGCTCTCGCGCCGCGCCGCGCTGCCGCAGGCCGACGACATCTCCGCGCGCGAGACGGCGCCCCTGGCCGCCGATCACATGGCATGGTGGCGTGACGCCCGCTTCGGGATGTTCATCCACTTCGGCCTGTATTCCACTCACGGTGGTGAGTGGAAGGGCAAGGCCGTCGGCTCGCACGAGTGGATACGCAACAACGCGAAGATTCCGAATGAGGAATACATCGCCACGCGGCATCAGTTCAATCCAATTGGATTCGACGCCAATGCGTGGGTACTCGCGGCAAAGGACGCGGGTCAGCGGTACATCGTCTTCACGACCAAGCATCACGAAGGGTTTTCGCTGTTCGACTCGCGCGCGACATCGTATGACGTGATGTCCACGCCATTCAAGCGTGACATCGTGCGTGATGTGGCGCGCGCCTGCCGGCGCCACGGGATGCGGATCGGCTGGTACTACTCGATCATGGACTGGTACCACGCAGACTACCTGCCTCGCCGTGATTGGGAAGTGCGCGACGCATCGGGCGCCGATTTCGCGCGGTATGTGGCGTTCCTGAAGGTGCAGCTGCGTGAGCTGTTGACGCAGTACGGCGACATCTCCGTGCTCTGGTTCGACGGTCAGTGGGAGAGCACCTGGACGCACGCACTTGCGCTCGAACTCGAGACGTATTGTCGCGGGCTTGCTCCGGGGGTGATCATCAACGACCGGATCGATGTCGGCGTCCCGAAGGATCTGCCGGCGACGACCACGTATCGCCGGGCGGGCGACTACACGACGCCCGAGCTGATGGTGCCCGAAGTGGGACTGCCGGGCGTGGACTGGGAAACATGCATGACCATGAACAAGAACTGGGGCTACTCCAGGTTTGACCACGACTACAAGTCGATTCCCACGCTGGTGAAGCTGCTGACGGAGACAGCGTCCAAGGGTGGCAACCTGCTGCTCAACGTCGGGCCGATGGGCGACGGACGATTCCCGCCGGAAAGCATTGACGGACTGCGTGGCATGGGGGCGTGGCTGCGCGTGAACGGCAGTGCGATCTATGCCTCGAGAGCAACGCCATTTTCCGCGTCTCCGGTGCGCGTCACGTCGCAGCCCAATCGACTGAATCTGTTCATCGACACCTGGCGTGGTGGTGCACTCACTTTGCCTGGGCTCCGGACGCAGCCGGCCAGGGTGTACCTGCTCGAAGACCCATCGCTTCGCCTCGTGACGGCGGTATCTGACGACGGTGTGAGTGTCACGCTGCCGGAGCGTGGTCCGGGCACGCTGGTGCCGGTGGTGGCCCTCGAATTCGACGCTGCGCCGCGCATCGGCACGGCGAACCCGTGATACTGTCTCGTCGCCCGCGGCCTGTGGCCGGCGACACTGCGCTGCATCCCCTCATCCAACGCGCCATGCGCCAACGCTTCGTCGTGATCTTCAGTCTGTCGCTCTGTGCGCTGGCTGAACGGCAATTGGGTGCGCAGCTGCCACCCGCCACACAGGGCGCTCCACCGCCGGCGCGTATCGCGGCGGGTGCGCCGGTGCCAGCGGGCACGCTGAAGTCGGGCGAGCTGCGGCTGACCTATCTCGGCAACGCGGGGTGGGAAATCACCGATGGCCGCACGGTGGTGCTGGTGGATCCGTTTCTGACGCAGTTCGCGCGCTGGCTTCCAAGGGCCGCGGCAGCCGGTCCGGATCCCGAGGCGTTGTATGTGCCGGATACGACCCTGATCAACCGGCATGTGACGCGCGCCGACTACATCCTGATCACGCACGGTCATTCCGACCACGCGCTGGATGCCGGGTACATCTCGCGTCGGACGGGTGCCGTCATCATCGGGCATCAGACCGCTGCCAACCTGGCACGAGCTTATGATGTGCGCGACAGTGCGCTGATCACCGTGATCGGCGGTGAAGACTACGAGTTCGGAACGTTCTCGTTGCGCGTGATCCCGAACATTCACAGTGCGCTGGACAACAAGCGGTACTACAACAACGGGCGCGGCATCACCGGCAACGCGCCGAGCGGGCTGCGCGCGCCGTTGCGGCGCAAGGACTACGTGGAAGGTGGCAACCTTGCCTACCTCCTGCGGATGGCCGGGCACGAAGTGCTGATCATGGGATCGATGAACTACATCGAGCGCGAGATGGACGGACTGCGCCCTGATATCGCGCTGGTCGGCGCGAACAGCCAGCGGCTCGAGATTCATGACTACACCGGTCGCCTGATGCGATCGCTCGGCCGGCCGGCACTGGTGATTCCATCACACGCCGACGCCTATGGCAACCCGAATCCATCGGCCGCCGCTCTCGCTGATCGGCAGAAGTTTGTGCAGGAGGTCCTGACGGTGTCGCCACGGAGTCGTGTCATCGTGCCAACGTGGTTTGAACCGATCATCGTACCGGCCCGCAAGTGAACGGGCGAGCGGCTCTCAACGTCGCTCGAACCCAGACGCCGTCGGCGGCACCGCTTTCACACTCCACTCCCCGTCTCATGCGTCATCGCTCCCCCACATCCCGTCCCGTCGCGGCTCTGGTCATCGTCCTCCTGCTGACCGGCTGTGCGCACGCATCGGCGGCGCAGTCAGGCGCAGCAAGCGCCGGTGACCGCGTGGTCGTGAACCCGCCGGGGATTTCGCCGCTGGTGCCGGCATACTCGGTCGCCATCCGCGCCGGCAATCAGGTGTTCGTGTCGGGGATGACCGGAATCAAGCCCGGCACGCAGGACATCATCGAAGGTGGCGTGGCGGCGCAAACGCGGCAGACTCTCGAGAACATCCGAACATCCTTGATCGCTGCCGGCGCGACGATGGCGCAGGTTGGCGAGTGCACGGTGTTCCTGGTGGACATGGCCGACTACGCCGCGATGAACGCCGTGTACATCGAGTTCTTCCGTGTGGATCCGCCAGCGCGGGCGACCCTTGCCGTCAGCGCGCTGCCACGACCCGCGGCGCGCGTGGAGATCAAGTGCAGTGCGCAGCTCGGCGGCCGGTGATGGCGCCGATCAACGCGTCCGACGAGCGCTGTCGTCGATGAACACCATGCGCTGCCATGCTGCGGTGTTACTGGCGGCAAGCCTCACGCTCGGCACGCCGAACGAATCGCGGGCGCAGGCCACCACCGCGGCTGAACGCGCCGTGTCATGGACCGCTCATCGCACTCTGGCCGAGAACTCAGTCTTCCGCGGACTTGCCTGGCGTGCGGCGGGGCCCGTGAAGATCGGCGCGCGGATCGAGGCGATTGCGATTCCACCCGGCAACACAGGCACGATTTACGCCGGCGTCGGTTCCGGTAATCTGTGGAAGACCGTCAACAACGGACTGACGTGGCGACCGATCTTCGAGCACGAAAGTGCCTTTGCCATCGGTGACGTGGCAGTCTCGCGGAGCAAGCCGAGTGTAGTCTGGGTTGGCACTGGTGAGGCGCAGCCGCGTTACGCTGGCTACGCGTATCCCGGCACCGGCGTATTCAAGTCAGTGAACGGTGGAGAGAGCTGGACCAACATGGGACTTGGCGACGCGCACCACATCGGCAAGGTCATCATCCATCCGACCAATCCGAACATCGTCTACGTCGCGGCGATGGGGCGCCAATGGACGACCAACCGCGAACGTGGCGTGTTCCGCACCACCGACGGTGGCGCGCACTGGCAGCACGTGCTCTACCTGAACGACAGTACCGGTGTCATCGACATGGCGATGGATCCAGTCGATCAGAACACACTCTACGCCTGGGGGTGGCAGATCGAAGCCGGGAGGCAGGGTGGGCTGTTCAAGTCACGCGACGCCGGGCGCACGTGGCGACACATCACAGATGGACTGCCCACCGGACTGCTCGGCCGAGCGGGGATCGACATCGCGGCCTCGTCACCGAACGTGCTTTATCTCTATCTGGACAACCGTGCGCCGTCGTCGGTGAAAGGCCGTCCGCACGTCGGCGGGGAAGTGTACCGTTCGTCCGATCGTGGTGAGCACTGGCGCAAGGTGAACACCGAGGATCTCTACGGCGTCTTTGGTGCCTACGGCTGGAAGTTCAGCGACGTGCGCGTCGATCCGCGTAACCCGCAACATCTCTACATCCTCGGCAATTCCGGGTTCGAATCATTCGATGGCGGGGCCACCTGGCGCCGGATCGGTGCGCAGATTCTCCGTGTGCAGGAAACGCAGGGCAGGGCGCTGCACCTCGACCATCACGAACTGGTCATCGACCCGGCCAACCCCGATCGCCTGCTGTTGGGCAACGATGGCGGCCTGTTCATGTCGTACGATGCCGGTGTGAGCTGGCTGCATGTGAACAACATTCCCGTTGCGCAGATGTACTTCGTGGGCACGGACGACACGCAGCCCTACCGCATCTTTGCCGGGACGCAGGACAACGCTGCGATCTACGGTCCCAGTACGGCGACGGTGGACGACGCGGTGCCGGACCCGTGGCGCAGCGTGTACCTCGACCGCTGGACGGGCGGCGACAGTTACGTCACGCTGCTCGATCCGACGGATGATCGTTACGTGTACTACGAGCATCAGAACGGCAACATGATGCGCATGGATTTGACCGGAGGATCGGTCATGAGCGGTGGACCCGCCACCGAAGACATCGAGCCGACGCTTCCCGATGGTGAGCCGGCGCTGCGATTCAGCTGGTATACGCCGTTCTTCATTTCGCCGCATGACGCGAGGACGCTGTATGCCGGCGGCAATCGCGTCATGAAGACCGTGGACCGCGGCAAGAACTGGACGCCTGTCAGCCCGGACCTTGGCGACCCGCCCGGTGGAGACCGGTCGCTGGCACCGACGGGTGCGTTCACGATGTTGAGCGAGTCTGCGCTGAGGCGCGGCCTGCTCGCCGGTGGAACTGAAGCCGGGCGCGTGTGGCTCACGAGTGACGATGGCGCGCACTGGCACCGGATCGACGAAGGGCTGCCACGGAAGTGGGTGAGTCGCGTCACGCTCTCGGCTCACGATGCGGCGCGCCTGTACGTCAGCATGACCGGCTTC
>JANNVN010000363.1:0-20600 GCA_031414435.1 Gemmatimonadaceae bacterium | reverse complement strand
GGGAAGCGGCTTGGGTTCAACACACCGATGACCGGCGAGCACAAGATTCCGACCGGTGCCATGCCGCAGCCAGTGATGGGTGACTGACGACGAAACGCAGGATGCAGGATATCACGGGGGCGGGCTGCAGACGGTCCGCCCCCGTGGCGTTTCCGTCAGCGCTAGTACTCCGACCGACTGATAAGTAGGTAAACAATCTATCGCAATACCCGGGGGTGTCCTATACTGTAGGATGCCACGCCCCCCACTGCCGTTTCGATTGCAGGCGAAGGATACGAAGGTGTTAGATGCGCTGGTGCATCGCGGGGTGCAGCCCGTGCGCGTCGTCGTGCGGGCGCTGGCGCTGCTGGCGCTGGATCGCGGCGACAGCGCCCCGACGGTGGCGGCGGCGGTGCGCCTGTCGCCCCAAGCCGTGCGGAACATCGCGCAGCGCTACCGCCTCCATGGCCTCGACGAGGCGCTCTATGAGCGGCCGCGCCCTGGGGCGGCGGAAGTCCTCGCGCCAGCCGAGAAGCAGCGGATCATCGCGATGGTGTGCGCGGATCCGCCGGCAGGCGCCGCCCGCTGGACGGTGCGTTTGATCACGGAACAGGCGGTCAAACGCAAGCTGGTCGGGCAGGTCGGCCGAGAAACGATCCGGGTGCTGTTGCAGAGCCACGACCTCAAGCCGTGGCGGGAAAAAAATGTGGTGCATCGCTGACCTCACCCCGGCCTATGTCGCCTGCATGGAGGATGTGCTCGCCCTCTACGAACGGCCGCACACCACCGCGGAGCCGGTCGTGTGTCTCGATGAGAAACCGGTGTCGCTCCATGCGGAGGTGCGCGCACCGCAGCCCGCGCGCCCGGGGCAGATGGCCAAACGTGACAACGAGTATCGGCGGTGTGGCACGGCGAATATCTTCGGGGTCGTCGAGCCGAAAACCGGCCGCCATTTCACCTGCGCGACGCCGAACCGCTCCGCCGTCGCGTTCGCACGGATGGTGCGCACCGTCGTCCGGGCCTATCCGGCGGCACGGACGATTCATCTCGTGCTCGACAACCTCAACACCCATCGCGAAAAAGCGCTGACCGATGCCTTCGGCTGGCGCGAGGGCCAGCGGCTCTGGCGCCGCCTGACCATCCACTACACGCCGATCCATGGCAGTTGGCTGAACCAAGCCGAGATCGAACTGAGTCTGGTGTCCCGGCAAGCGCTTGGCACCACTCGCATCGAGCTCCTCGCCACCCTGCAACAACAGATTCGCGCGTGGACGGCGCGCGCCAACCGCCGGAAGACCACCATCAACTGGCAATTCACCCGACACGACGCACGACGGAAGTTCAACTACAAAAAGCCAATCTCCACGCGGTCTAAGTACTAGCGGTACTATCGGCTCGGCTCGCGTTGGTCCCCGAGCCACAAGGGCTTCGTTGTCTTCGTCGTCGACTTCGTATTACAGCGCCTCGGTCGCATCGCTGTCATACCGGGGCGCGGCAGAGCCCGACTTGTTCGACGTTGCGTTGCGCAGATTAGCCATCCGTGCCACGAACGGCGACGTACGGCTGAGCCTGCCACACTGGACGTCGGTCGGCGCGGAGCTCCCGATATTGCGCTCTTCACCCGCGCGAGGCCAATTCCGTATCCCACGCGAGTTGTTACACTGATCCGGTCGCCGGACATACCGATCTGTGACAATTTGCGGTGTTCCAGATCGAACCTCCCCCATCGCGGCTCACGACTCCTCACAGCTGGACTCCCCTCCATGACTCTCTCTGGTTTACTGCGACGGTCCCAACTTCTCGCGCTGTGTCTGGCGGTCGCTTCGGCGGGCACCGTCTCGCGGATCGAGGCTCAGGCCCAGGCGACAACTGGTGTGATCCGCGGCCTCGTCAAAGACGACGCCAACGCGCCCGTCAGTGGCGCGCAGGTGACGCTGCGCAATCTGGAAACCAACGTCACACGCACAGTCCGGACGAGCGCCCGCGGCGTCTACGCCGCACCGCTGCTGCCCCTGGGTCGCTACGAAGTGAGCGTCCGCGCGATCGGCTTCGCGGCCGTGTCTCGTCGGGACCTCGTGCTGCGCGTTGGTCAGGCGCTTGACATTCCTTTCACGGTGTCTCGTCAGGCCGTTGAGCTGGCGGCGGTGAAGGTGTCGGATCGCGCCGGCACGCCGGTCAACACGACCCGTTCCGACGCGACGACCACGCTGTCGGAAGAGGTGGTCAAGGGGTTGCCGAACAACGGGCGCAACTTCCTTGCGCTGACACTGCTTACACCTAACGTCGCCACCACCCAGGGACCGGACGGCGATGTGATTTCTGTGGCGGGACAGCGCGGCACGTACAACAACGTGAGCGTGGATGGCGCCGACTTCAACAACCCGTTCTTCGGCGAGCAGCGTGGTGGACAGCGCCCGGCGTTCACGTTCAACCTCGATGCCGTGCAGGAGCTGGTGGTGACGAACTCCGGTGCCAATGCCGAGTTCGGGCGATCGGCCGGCGGGTTCGTGAATGTCATCACCAAGAGCGGCACGAATACCTTCAAGGGCACGGCCCACTACTTCGGCAAGAACGGAGCGTTGTCGGGCAATCTGAAGGGCAATGGAGTGAGCCTTGACCCCGATTTTGCACAGAACCAGTTCGGTTTCACTGCTGGCGGGCCGATCGTGAAGGACCGGCTCTTCTTCTTCACCGCCTATGACCAGCAGGTTTACCGCGAGACGAAGCAGCAGAGCCGTCCGCGCAGTGCGGCGCTTGACTCGCTGACGAATTTCCTCGGCACGGCCTTCGGTGGCGCGCTGCGGAACGACTTCTCGCCGATCGCGCGCACCAATGATGGTCAGGTCTTCCTGCTCAAGCTCGACTACCGGGTGAACGAGACGAATAACTTCTCGCTCAAGTACAACTTCACCAACAGCAAGCAGGTCAACGGTACATTCGACGTCGATTCCTGGGCTGCCAGTTCGAATGCCATCGAGCGGAACTTCTCGAACGCCATCAGTGGCCAGCTCACCTCGCAGCTGTCGAACAGCGTGGCGAACGAATTCCGATTCCAGTTCGCGCGTGAAGATCGTCCACGGGACTACGACGCCCCGACGCTGCCTGGGGGGCGCGATTTCCCGGATACCGGCATGGACTTCGCCAATGGCTTCCGGATCGGGCGCCCGTTCTTCATCCCGGTGGTCTACAACGACACCCGGATCCAGGTGCTCAATAACGTGACGTGGGCCACTGGGAACCACCTGGTCAAAGTGGGCGCCGAAGTGAACGCGGTGAAGTCGAATCAGACGTTCATCGGCTTTGCCAACGGTCGCTTCATCTTCAGCAGCGTGACGGGGTTCATCAACTATGTGAACCGCGGCAACCAGTACGTCGAGTGCTCCAACGGGAGCAACAACACCACCGGCGCCTGTCCAACGGGAACCACGATCAGCGGACCGGTGCAGCTTTATCTGCAGCAGGCCGGTGTTGGCGGCCGCACGGTGGAGCAGAGCGGCACGCAGTCACTGGCGCAAAACGATCTCGGTGTGTTCATCCAGGACACCTGGAAGCCCACGCCACGGTTGACGCTCAATTACGGCGTTCGCTGGGAAGCGCAGCAGCAGCCCGACCCGATCACGGACCCGTCCACGGTGTTCTACGCACCGCTCATCGGCACGACCGTGAATACTCCCGCTGGAGCCCAGCGATTCCCGTCGAACGGCAAGATCCCGAGTGACTTCGGCATGTTCCAGCCGCGTTTCGGGCTGGCATGGGATGTCGAAGGTGATGGCAAGTCGGTGGTGCGCTTCAGCGCCGGCCAGTATTACGCGCGTGTCGCGGCGCTCAATCTCGCGAGCGTGCGAAACAACAATGGATCGGTCGGCCAGACGATCTTCCGCAACAGCGCGCTCACCGGCATTCTCGGCGCACCACCTGCCTACAATCAGCTGCTGCCCGCGCCGACCGGAGCCCCGTTTCGTCCCGATATCTTCATCATCGACGAGAATTTCCGGAACCCGCGCACGACGAGCGTCACGGCGGCCTACGAGCGCGAAATCATGCCGGGGATCTCGGCATCCCTCAACTACGTGTACGCCAAGGCGGACCGGCTGACGCGGTTCGTCAATCGCAACGATCCGGTTTTCGGTAATGGCACCGACGGACCGTTCACCACAGCACTCGGTGGTGGCAACGGCATCGGCACGCTGACGACAGTGGAAAGCACCGCACGCAGCGAATACAATGGCGTGACGATCGGGATCGCACGCCGGAATGCGAGCGACTACAACTTCGAGTTCAACTACACCCTTGCGGTTGACAAGTCCGATGATGACAACGAGCGCGATCCGTTCACGTTCCGCTACGCACGCGCCAATCAGTTGGATCGTGAATGGGGCTACAGCGACCGCGACCAGCGGCATCGCCTGAACGCGTTCCTGCTCAACAAGCTGCCGGGCAAGTTCCTGCTCAACAATCGCTTCACGTACACTTCGGCGCAGCCGGTGTCCGAAGAGTGTGGCGTGGGAAATGTCGGCAACGGTAAGCGAGGTGGCGCCGGCAGCCGAGTCTGTGCGAACGGAACAATTCTAGATCGCAACACGCTCCGCCGCGACAACGCGCTTGCCAGCTGGGACCTGCGGCTCGCACGTCCGTTCACGGTACGCAGCGGACAGAGTGTGGAGGCGATTTTCGAGGTGTTCAACGTGCTCGGCCGGAACAACTTCAAGGACCCGGCTTTCAATGGCCTGCTGTTCAACTTTGATGGTACCGTCCGCAGTGGACTCGGTGATCCGCGTCAGGTGCAGGCGGGCATCCGATACCAGTTCTGACAGGTGTCATCCGCTCACGCTGGCCGCTTGAGGGTGGTGCGCGGCGAATCCAACGTGAGGGGCTTGAGCACATCATGGCACCCGGAGACCGCTGCGTATTGAGCCGCAGTGGTCTCGGCGGCCGGTTTTGGCGTCCGTCGCATCGTGACGCCACCGGAACCATCCCACTACGCCGCTGTGCGCAGTTGCAAGCCGCACTCGACAGCAACCGGTTCACGCCCGGCGATCGGCATCAACCGATCGCCGGGCGTCGTAGTTTTTTTCGCGCGGTCCCACGCAGCGAATGCCGTCCTCGGAGTAGCGGCGCGCCGAGTCTCCCTGCAGGCAGCTGGGCAGCGGATCGGTTCACTCCGCATTTGTCCCGGGATGCCAGGTTCTGCACTCACGGCCAGAAAAAGTGTGACACATCAGGATCGTTCTGAGCCTTGTGAAATCGCCGAATTGGGTCAACGTGTTAGTAAAAATGTGAGCGTGTTCATCATGGCGCCGATATCGAGCCACGCCGTCCCAGAGCGCGCGTGTCGACCGGACCCTCGCAGTGTATCGGCCATCTGCCTGCCGCTGTCGCGGCGCTTCCCTCCACCCCCTTTCGAAGGAACGCCGTGCTGTTCAGCAAGACGCAGGAGTACGCGCTTCAGGCAATGATCCACCTCGCAGTCACACCTGACTCCTTCCATCTGAATCGAGACCTCGCGGCTCATCTGGGTCTGCCGGCACCATATCTCGCCAAAGTCCTGAAGCGACTGACGCAGATCGGCTTTCTCGACAGTGCCAAGGGCAGAGGCGGTGGCTACCGCGTTCATCCGCGTGCGCTCCGCTGCTCGGTCGGCGAGATCGTTGCCGCTGTCGATGGTGCGCCGCTCGAGGGATGCGTGCTCGGCCTCACCAGGTGCTCAGCGTCGTTTGCGTGCCCACTCCATACGCAATGGGTCACGGTGCGCGCGAAGCTGCTGGGCGCGTTGGATGGCCAATCGCTGGGGCAGCTAGCCACCAAAGCGAAAGGGGGGCGCTCCCGGCTTGCGCCGCCGCGCCGAGCGGCCGCAATGATGCGACGGCTCAGCGCACAGCCGTCGAAGTCCGCCCGGCGGTGATCGGAGACTGGCTGCTCGCCTCGGTTGGCGGTCGGCTGACGGGTCGCGGAGCTGTGCTTGGCGGACGTGCGATGCCAAGTGCGTCGGCGAGCCAATTCCCGACATCGCCTGCGGCGAGCGGTCTCGCGTAGAGGTACCCTTGCCCGTAGTCGCAGCCGAGCTCTCGCAGGATCGCGCGCTGCGCGTCGATTTCGATGCCCTCCGCCACGGTCCGCAACTGCAGTGAGGAGCCCAGTGCGATGATGGTGCGAGCCAACGCCGCATCGGTCCCGGTCGGGCGCGCGAGTCCCTCGACGAAGCTCCGGTCGATCTTCAGGACATCCACGGGGAACTGCTGGATGTAGCTCAGCGAGCTGTACCCGGTGCCGAAGTCGTCGATGGCCAGCGTCACGCCGAGTTCCTTCAGCTGATACAGCCGATCACGCATGCCATCCGAGTTCGTCACCAGCGCGGTCTCGGTGATCTCGAGCGTCAGGCGCGCCGGATCGAGTGTGCTCGTCACGAGTGCATCGCGCACCACATCGATGACTGAGGCGTCTTCCAGCTGCCGCCCGGAGAGGTTGACGCTGATGCCGATAGCGCTCGGAAGTCCAGGCATGTCGTTCCAGAGTACGGCCTGTTCACACGCAGCACGGAGTATGGTGGCACCCATCGTGACGATCAGCCCTGTCTCCTCGGCCAGCGGGATGAACGTGGTCGGTGGCACTGCACCAAACTCCGGGTGTGTCCAGCGCGCCAGGGCCTCGAAGCCGCAGGGCCGTGAGTCGGCGAGGGTGACGATCGGCTGGTACACAAGGGTGATCTCGTTGTTTTCGATCGCCGACTGCAGTTCCTGCATCAGCCTGAGGCGTTCGACGGCCTTGTCGTGCATTCCGGATTCGTAGAACGAGAAACGCCCGCGGCCGCGCTTCTTCGCGTTGTACATCGCGACGTCCGCGTTGCGCAGCAAGTCGTCAGCTGTCTCGGTGCTGGCGTCCCGTACGATCCCGATGCTGGCGCTGACGGCAACGTCGCCGACGTCGAGGGCAACGGATTGCTGCATCGCGTGCAGCACACGCTCCGCGATGCGGATACAATCCTCCGGCACGCGGACGTTGTTGACCAGGATCGCGAACTCGTCACCTCCCAGCCGCGCGACCGTGTCGCATCCGCGGGTGGCGTTGAGCAACCGGCGCCCCACTTCGAAGAGCAGCTGGTCTCCGGCGGCATGGCCCATCGAATCGTTGACAGTTTTGAAGTTGTCGAGATCGAGGAAGAGCACCGCGACGCTCCCTTCGAGTGTACCGCGCTGGCTGAGCGCGCTTTCGACTCGCTCGCGAAACAGGGCGCGATTGGCAAGATTGGTGAGCGGGTCGTGAAAGGCCTGCCAGGTCAGCTGGGCTTCCAGCGCGCGTCGCTCGCTGATGTCGTGCAGCATTGCGATCAGTCCGGCCGGCCCGGTGGGATTGTCAACCCGGGACAGCGTCAGCAGCGTCCACAGTACGCGGCCGTCGGCGCGCACAAATCGCTGCTCGATCGTGACGCTGTCGCGCTCGTGGGCACGCAACCCGGCCACGAGTCGTGTCGTCAGCTCCAGATCTTCCGGTGGTGAAAACCCGGTCCACGGACGACCGATCAGGCTGGCGCTGTCAAAGCCCAGGAGTCGCTCGACTGATGGGTTCACTTCCAGGAAGCAGCCGTCGAGATCGAGCATGGCAATTGCGATCGCGGCCTGGTTGAATACCGCGCGCAGCCTCGCCTCGCTGTAGCGCACCGTGTCCATTGCCAAGCGGTCGTCCGTCACGTCGCGCAGGATGGCCAGCAGATCGCTGTCCGGGTGGCCGGGCATCATCGGTGCGAGGGTGCAGGAGAGCCACCGCACACCGTGAAATGCGCGCGCGCGCAGCATCATTGTCTGCTGTTCACCCTCGAGCGCACGCGGCAGCCGGCTGCGGAAGAAGGCAACATCTTCAGCGACGAGCAGGCGGCCCAGCCCGTCGCGAAGCACCTCGGTGCGCTCGCATTGCGCCAGCGCCAATACCGCCTGATTGACGTGTGTGATGCCCCCGTCAGACGCCAGAACGACGAGCAGGTCTGACGCGGTGTCCATCAACGCGCGGTATCGTGTGGCGCGTTGCCGCAACAACAGCGTCATGTGGCGCTGTGTCCAGGCCAGCGCGCACATCTCGACCGACACCAGCAGAAATCCACCGATGGCTGGCGCCCACGCGCCGCGCATGCTCGGCGTACCGAGGAATGCACTGCTCGGCAGCACTCCCGTGACGAGCAGCACCAGGATCCCGCTGAACGCGACGGCGCCAACCACGCCCACGATGATCACGCGCCGTGGGGGCAGCATCGATGCTGCAGTCACCGCGATGACGGCGAAGAGCACAGGGCCGCACCACCACGCGCCACCGGTAAATCCGATCAGTCCGGCGACAACGACCGAGTCAATGCACAGTGAACTGAAAACGATGCGCTCACGCGTACCCTGGCGACAGGACCGTGCGTAGAGCCGGTCCTGCAGGAGCGAGATCGCCAGCCAGACGGCGGCCAGCAGCATCGCGTATCGCGACAGCCCGAGATCCGCGACGCGCGCCAGCGCGCCGAGGAAGAGGAGCAACGTGATACAACTCAGCCGCACGCGACTGAGCGTGAGTACGGAATGACGATCGAGTTGCGGAGCGTGGGAGGGCAGGGACATTGTCCCAGTGGGTATCGACCACTGCCGGGAGCGGATCAAGTCACTGAGCCCGGAGGTGTGCCGCCGTCCAGCGACCGGGACCTCGACCCGGTCAGCCGATCAGAACTCCCGTCGCTTCATTTCCTTGAAGATCTCATCCGCGTCGGCGCCAGGACCGTCCTCACCGCCAGGCTTCTTGGTGGCCTCTAACGTGGCGTCAAAGGACGGTCGCGGCTTCGCCGCTTTCGCCGCCGCCTTGGCCTGGGTCTTCTTGAGCAGCTTCTGGAGCTGGTTGTCCTTCACTGTTCCTGCCTCCGCATAGGTTCGTCCACTAATCTGCACGCTCGCCCCGCCACTGTGTCAATACGGCGTTCCCGTACGCCCGATCTCCGCCGCTCTCATGCCACCATCTGCCATCAGGCATACGACGCTGAAGCCCATCATGATGTTACTGACGAGCGGGCTTCTGGCACTTGCTGCCTGCGCGCCGGCACGCGACGCCCAGCCAGACGCGGCGGCGCCGGAGAGTGGCACAGTCACGCGCCCGGCACCCGTCAGCGTCTTGCCGGTGCAGCTGGACTCGCTGCCGCGGCGTCCGGGGGCCACCGTCGTACGCGTTGCGGTTCGCCGGGATACTTCCACGTTTGGCGTTGGTCCGGCCGTCGTGACGCTCGTGTCGGGCGATACGATCGTCGTGAGCGATAGTGCCTACCGTGTCTGGAAGCTCGGAACGGGGAGCCTGGTGGCAGTCTCCGGGCTGGACGGGGCCGGTGGCTACGAGAATGAGGGCCAGTCGCTGACGGTGATAAACGTCGCAACCGGCGCGCGGCGACGTGTGCTCGCGGACTACTTCACCATCGTCAAGGTCGAGCTGCTGGAGGCAGTTGGACGTCAGGCGCTGCTGGTTCACATGCGTGACGGCGGTCAGGGCGGGCTTCACGTCTCCATCGTCGATCCGAATCGCGGCCAGGTGTTTCGTGCCTTGCACGCTCTGGGCCGGATCGTGGGTGATCGTCTTCTGGTTTCCGGGTACGGTGACAGCGACGTGCCCGTGGACTTTGGTGATCGGCGCACACCGCTTCGGGTTGATTCGTTGTCACTGGCCGCGGTAGACACGCTGGCGCTGCTCGTTGTGCCGCGGACCCCACAATGAGCACGGCGATACCCACGAACAGGATGCGCCAGTCTCTGCGGTTGTTCACGGTGGCCTTCGCACTGCAGGCGATCCCTGTCGGCCTGGCCGCGCAGCCGGCGCGGACGACGTGGCCGTCCGTGAAGCCGGACGTCACCCTCGAGCGCGCCCTGCGTGAACTCGCCAGCCGCGTGCGCGGAGATGTCGGGATTTACGTCCGGCATCTGCGTACGGGGCGTGGTGCCGCAATCAGGGCGGACGAGGTGTTCCCCACGGCGTCCATGATCAAGGTCCCGATCATGATCGGTGTGCACGACGCTGTGGCGCGCGGACAATTGCACTACACCGACACGCTGATGTGGCGTGACAGTCTGCGCTATAGCGGGGAAGATGACCTGTTCAACCACCTGCGCGATTCCACGCGGCTCGCCCTGCCGATGATTCAGCTGCTGTCGATCACGACGAGCGACAACGCTGCCAGCCTCTGGCTGCAGGGACTCGTGGGCGGCGAGAGGATCAACACATGGCTGGCGGAGCATGGGTTCGACAGCACGCGCGTCAACTCGCGCACACCGGGGCGTGAAGAACCGCGGCGCCGCTATCAGTGGGGGCAGACGACCCCGCGGGAGATGGCCGAGTTGCTGGTGCAGATCAGGGAAGGGAAGACGGTCAGTGCCGCTGCCAGCGAAGCGATGTATCGGACGCTGTCGCGGATCTACTGGAACGGCGAAAGCCTGAGTCGCATTCCCCCGTGGGTCCAGGCGGCCAGCAAACAGGGGGCGGTGGACCGGTCGCGCTCCGAGGTCATGCTGGTGAATGCACCCGGCGGTGACTACGTCGTCTGCATCATCACGAAGAACCAGGCTGACGAGCGATACTCGGCTGACAACGAAGGGTGGGTGCTGCATCGCGCGGTCAGTGCGCTGCTCTGGAGGCATTTCGAGCCGCGCCATCCCTATGCGCCGCCGGACGGTGCGGAGCGCTATGTGCCGTGAGTCTGGATCATCGTGACAACCAGCGTTCGATATACCTCGGCGTTTGATCGACAAACGCTGGCCCCCAAGGATGGAGTGCGAGGTTCGGCCAGCTGAGCACCCAACCGGCATAGTCGAACCGGCGAAAGGCGAGCATCACGTGCAGGTCGCGCAGCGCTCCGTTAGAAAGCGGTCGCAGTCGCCCGTAACCGTCGAGGAGTGCGTCGAGCAAACGCTGCGCGTCGTGTCGTGCTTCCAGCTTGCTCCAGAGGCACGCGACGTCGATCATGTACCGACCGGTGGCCATATCCTCGAAGTCCACCAACCCGACCGAATGTCGACTCCAGCGCAGATTCTGCCAGTGTGAATCGGTGTGGATCAGGCCCACCTCGTCGGGCCCTGCGGGCAGGTGTCGCCACGCGTCGGTCAACTGCAGATGTGCCTCGCGGAGCGCGCTCGCAGCGCTCGCCGAGACACCCGCCGGTGGTTCGGTGTCCGCCTCGACGATGTCCCGCAGGGTTGTGGCGAGCTCGAAGAGTCGCGGAATACCCCAGTTTCCGCGTGCGCTGGCGATAGCAGGCGGTGCGTCACGATTGGCGAGGTGTATCCGGGCCAGCAGTTCACCGGCGCGGCGCACGTCGGCCGTTCGCACCCCGCGGTTCAGGTGACGACCAGGGACCCAGCTGCACGCAATTGCGAAAAAGGCGGACGCCCCGCCGCTTTCCAGCGGAGCGGAAACGAATCCACCGCGTTGCCAGCGCCGCGGAATCGGCACGGCCAGCGCATGCTGGGTGGCGAGATGGGTCAGCCACGCCGTTTCCGCTTCCAGTCTGCGGTGCGTTTCCGCGTTGGCGGGCGTCAGCCGTAGCTGGGTGCGGCGGCCGTCGCGCGCGATATGCATCAGGCAGACCTTGCCGAATCGGGTGCTCAGTACGTCTGTACGTCCGCGCGGCATGCCGAAGCCGGCAAGGGCCTGACGCAGCACCTTCGTTCGTATCATCAGTTCAACGGAGCACGGGGCGTTCGACGGCAAGTCGGCTCAGGCGGTAGGTCCAGACACGTGGTGCCCTCTCGCGATCGCCAGCGAAAAGAGGGCACTTGCAACGTGATGAACCTGATCCAATGTCCCTCGTCGCGTGTTGCCATGCAAGTAGTGCTTGCATGTCGTATCTCGGCACGGCCGGAGCGATGCCACCATCGCGAGCTCGCCGGTGTACGAAACGCGCGCGAGCATCTGCGGTGTGCAGGTCGCGACTCGCCAACACCCGGACTGGCCGTCCAGCTGGTCGCCTGCATCGGGTCTGCCACTTACACTTCCTCCGCGGAGATGATCTCCGCCGTCCTTCCCTGCCGATGCTGAATCCATTCCGAGCCGCTCCTCATGCATCCCGTCTTGGTCCCTCGGGGCGAGACAGGGCTCCGTCTTTTGACCTCTCCGTGGTGGTCCCCGTCCTCAACGAGCGCGACAACATTGCACCGCTTGTCGGCGAGATCATTGCCGCGCTGGACGGAGTCGTGGCGTTCGAGATCGTGTACGTCGATGATGGCAGCACTGACGGCACGGCCGAGGCACTCGCGGCGGCGCAGCAGCAGGTGCAAGTGTTGCGTGTGCTCCGTCACGAACATCCGGTGGGTCAGAGCACTGCGATCCGGAGTGGTGTGCTGGCGGCGCGGGGGCGATGGATCGCCACCCTCGATGGGGACGGTCAGAACGATCCGGCCGATATCCCGGTGCTGCTGACTCGAGCCTGTGTGGTGTCTGCAGAGCGAGGTGACGATCGCCTGCTCATCGCAGGCTGGCGCACCAGTCGCAAGGATACGACGTATACCCGATTGCAATCGCGAGTCGCGAATTCAATCCGATCGCGGCTGCTGGGCGATGGCACACCGGATACGGGGTGCGGCCTCAAGGTGTATCCACGCGCGATGTATCTGTCGTTGCCGTATTTTGATCACATGCATCGCTTCATCCCGGCACTCGTGCGCCGCGACGGCGGCGAAGTCCAATCGGTGCCGGTGAATCATCGACCGCGCACTCGCGGGTCGTCGCACTACGGCCTCATGAATCGACTGTGGACGGGCATCGTGGATCTGCTCGGCGTGATGTGGCTCGCGCGACGGGCGCGTGTTCCTGCGCCACGGGAGTCGTTCGCCGCCGCTCGTGACGGGGGGCATTGATGGATACCGCGAGTCTCTGGCTCGGGATCGGGTTCCTCGGGCAGGCGTTGTTCTCGGCGCGATTCATTCTGCAATGGATCGTCAGCGAAAAGCGGCGATCGAGCGTCACGCCCGTCGCATTCTGGTACTTCAGCCTTGCCGGTGGCGTGATCCTGCTTTCGTACGCCATCCATCGGCGTGACACTGTTTTCATCGTCGGGCAGGCGGCCGGGTTGGTGGTGTACGTTCGCAACCTCATGCTGATCACAAAATCAGCGGCACCGCTGCGCTCCGAAGAGTCGCAGACTTCCGCCGCCGACACGACCGAACGTTGAGCATGCGATGAGTGTGTACGAATCGTCGGCGCCGCGCGGTGGCGGTGTCACGGTGGCTGCTGTGTTCATGGTGGCGGTGACGCTGGTTGGCCTGGTCACCCGGCCACTGCTTGCCATTGACGAGACGCGATATGCGGCGGTCGCCCTCGAGATGATGCAGCGGGGGGACTGGCTGGTTCCGCACCTCAACGGTGAGACATACAGCCACAAGCCGCCGCTGCTCTTCTGGCTGGTGCTTCTCGGATGGAAAGCGTTCGGTGTCAGTGCGACGTGGGCGCGGCTGGTCGCGCCACTTGCCGGTATCGTGGCGCTCGCACTCACCGCGTCGCTCGCGCGGCAGCTCTGGCCACAGGATGCGCGCACGCGCGGATGGGCGCCGGTGATCGTCGCCGGAGCCGTGCTGTGGGCGTCATTTGGCACGCTGTTCATGTTTGACACGCTGCTTGCCTGCAGTGCCTTGGTTGGGCTGATCGGCATCGTGTCCGCCGTGGAGCACAATCGTCGCCGCGGTGTGCTGTATCTCGCCGCCGGCATCGCACTCGGTGTGCTGTCGAAGGGACCGGTGATCCTCATCCACGTGCTGCCGATCGCACTCGCTGCACCATGGTGGGCAACGCCCCGCGTCGGCCGTCGATGGATGCACTGGTACGCCGCGCTGCTCGGCGCCGTGCTGCTCGGAGCCGCGGGCGCACTGGCATGGGCGATTCCGGCGGGGATCGCAGGCGGTGACGAGTATCAACGTGCGATTTTTCTCGGTCAGACCACCGGGCGGATCGCGAACAGCTTCGCGCATCAGCGTACGATCTGGTGGTACCTGCCGCTCCTGCCTGCAGTGCTTTTCCCGTGGTTCGCCTGGCCCGAAGCGTGGCGGGCCCTCGCCGCACTTCGCACCAGCCCGCGCGACGTTGGTGTCCGGTTCTGCGTGGTCTGGGCCGCGTCAGGGCTCGCTGTGTTCTCACTCGTCAGCGGAAAGCAGGTTCACTATCTGCTGCCGTTGATTCCCGCCTTCGCGTTGTTGCTCGCCCGCGGGCTCAGCTTGCGGGAGGCGGCACCGCTCCATCGTCCGTGGCTGGTGGCCATCGGAATCGCCATGATCAGCGCTGCGGTCATCGCCGCAGCGACCACGCGGCTGCTCGATCGCGTGTTCTGGTGGCCGCATGGCGTGATGCACTGGTGGTGGGCCCTCCTGCCGATCGTTGGCGCGGTGCTCCTCCTCGTCTGGCAGCGCGGGCGCAGCACACGGAATGCCGCGGTCCACTCGGTGACGCTCGCCATGACTGTGCTGCTGTGCGCGATCCAACTCGCGGCGGGCAGGGCCGGAACGGTGCCGTACGATACGGGACCAATGGCGGCCGCGGTCCGGTCAGCGCTGGCGTCCGGTCACTCCATCGCGATGATCGGCCGGTACAATGGCGAGTATCACTTCGAGGGCAGGCTGCGCAACGTGCAGATCGACGTGATCACGGCGCAAAGTGCCCCGGCCTGGTTGCGTACGCACCCTGCAGGGCTGTTGCTCCGCTATGACAGGGCGCGTCGGGCGCCAGTGATCGCAGGCACGGTTGCACAACATCCGTTCCGCAACGGATGGGCAACGCTGTCCGCTGCACTTCCTGACGCACCGACGGCGACTGAGGCAGTCTCACCGACCGAGTGACGCCACCGGATGTGCAGCGACGGCGCGCGCGAAGGCGGTCTCGATCACTGCCCGCATCTGTTCGCGCTCGAGCAGAAACGCATCGTGGCCGTGGATCGATGTCATCGACACATACCCCGCGCCAACGTCGCGCGCCCAGTGTTCGACGATTCCGGCCGAGTACAGTGCATCGCCCTGAATGCCAACGGCCGTGAGTCGATCCGCGTGCGGAAGGAGCGCCGAACGCCAGCCGCCGCGGCCCCGACCGACATCGTGTGTGTCCATGGCGCGCACGCGTCGTTCATATGCCATGGGATCGAAGCGTTCAACCAAGCGGCGCCCATGATGATCCAGATAGCCAGCCATGGACGGACCATCCGCAGCGCGCACCTCGTGACCGAATCTGGCCTCGAACTCTGTTTCGCTTCGATACGTCATCATGCCCACCGCGCGCGCCAAGGCAAGGCCGGCGATATCCCCGCCCAGTGCCATTGCCTGCAACTGAATCCGATTCCATCCGGCGCTCCAGGCCGTCTGAACGGCCGGGGCGGCAATCACCAACGCGTGCGTCGGCGCACCACTTTCGATGCCGACCTCGAGTGCCAGCATGCCGCCCAGTGAGCCACCGGTGACGAAAGTGGCCTGTGGCAGGCCGAGCGCGCGTACCAGCGCCACGATCCCCCGCGCCAGATCGCGGATTGTGGGGAGTGTTGCCTGCGAGGGCGAACTGGCCGACGCCGGCGCGAACGCGTGCGGGTAGAGCGTGGCGTAGTGCTGCTGTGCCGTCGTCGCTCCGACATCATTCCACCAGGCTTGCAACGATGCCGGTGTGCCAGTGAGAGAGGGGCACACGACGACGAGACCATCGATCGGTTCGGGCGGCATCGTCAGCGCGAAGCTGAAGACTGCGTCGTCGGCGCAGACGCCGTTTTCAAACTCGAACCGGCCGATTGCCTGCGTGCTCGGCTGCAGCCCCGGATCCTGCGGTGTCAAAGCGGTCATAAACACGTCGCGCCCGAGCGAACGGCAGCCGCCAGGCGCGTCCATTTTAGCGAGTTGTTTAGCGTGGCTGCAATAGGGCGGCAAATCACCACGTGCACGGTTCTTCGCGCAGGCTACGAGTTCCGGCCGCGCGTGTCAAGATGCTATTTGCGGGGGCCGCGCACGCTTGGTCGTCGTGACCGCGTCTTGGCCGGTTTGCGCGCGGGTTTTGGCGGCAGGTCGCGCACGAACAAAAACTTCTTGCCGATCGACAACTCGGAGCGGGAGATCGCGCGATAGCGCCAGATCTTCTCCGGGTATTGGTCGATGGACGACTGCAGAAAGCCGGCACCGAGAAACAGGGTATCGGCGAGAGAGACCGCGAAGAGCTGGGGATATCCACGACGAGTGGCGAGGTCGACCGCGGCGGTGATCATGTGCCGACCCAGCCCCTTGCCCTGCGCCGCCGGCGCGACGGCGAGTGACACCAGCTCACACAGTGATGGGGAGTATTCATCGAGCGCGACCTGCGCCCAGATCGATCCGTCGGGGCCGCGCACGATGCGGTAGTCGCTGAGATGCTGGGCCACGAATTGCTCCGTGCGCGGCAACGTCAGCCCGTCGGCCGAGAACTGATTGTTGAGCGCGACGATCTCCTTCACGTCGGCGTCGCTGGCGCGGGTGGCGCGGGGCAGAGGGAGTCGTTCCTTCATGGTGCGCGCAGAGGGGAGGATTCGTCGCTGGTGGCAAGCGCAGTCATCGCGTCGCCCGTGAGGCGAAAGGTGGTCCATTCGGTCATGCCGCGTGCTCCCAGGGACTCGTAGAATCCAATCGAGGGGGCGTTCCAATCGAGCACCGCCCACTCCACACGGCCGCACTGCCGCTCGACTGCCAGCCTGGCAAGACGCGCCAGCAGCGCGCGGCCGACGCCATGGCCGCGATACTCCGGGCGCACGAAGAGATCCTCCAGCCAGATCCCAGGCTGGGCCAGAAACGTCGAATAGTTGCCGCAGAACAACGCGAAACCGGCCACTTCGCCATCGCCGCACTCGGCCAGCAGCACCTCAGCCGCCGGTGCAGCCCCGAACAGCGTGGCGCGGAGTTGGTCCTCGGTGGCGACGCAGGCCTCGCGCAGCCGCTCATACTCGGCGAGTGCCTGAATCAGGGCCAGAATGGCCGGAACATCCGTTTCTGTGGCGCAGCGGAGCACGACGTCGGTGTTGAGCATCCGGAAAGATGTGGGGGCTCGACCACGAATTTGAAGCGCTGGGTCGAACTGGAACGACTCCGGCCGACCGCCGGCGAGCTGAAGTGCTCAAGTAATCACCTGTTTCGTCGACATTGGGCTGCATGGCTGCCACTCTCACTCAAGAGCTTCACGCTTCGGAACATGGGCATGTGCACGCCCATACACGCGATACGGGAGCTCGGCTTTCTCGCGCGCTGCTGAGCTATCTGGTGGTGCTGATCGCAGCCCTCAGTCTCATGCCGTTCGAGTTCGCGCTGCCTACCAGCATGGAGTTCAGGCTCGCGACGGACCCCCTCGGAGTACTGGCGACCGCGGCCATGTTCGTGCCGTATGGTATTCTCACTCGCCGCGCACGGACGGGTCGACGAGGTCAGCATCTGCTGGCGATCTCGCTGTCGGCGGCATTGCTGTCGCTCGCCCTCGAGATCGCGCAGTTCTTCACTCCCGCCGCTGCTCCCTCGCCGTGGCACCTGCTGGCGGCGATCGCCGGTGCGGTTGGCGGTGCCGTCCTGTGCGAGAAACTCCACGATGATGCGCAGAGCTCCTCGAACGCGCTCAACGCGCTGCTGCTGCAGCTGCCACTGATGGGGCTCGTGTATCTTTTGCTGCCGTTGCTCTGGGCGAGCGGCTCAGCAGCGCATGATGATCACAGCCGACTCGCGCTGACGCTCTGTATCGGCTTGGTGGGTGCTTCCATCCTCGGTTCGATCGCGAGAGCGGTGCGTGGATACACCCCCAATCGCGCCTGGTGGCTTGTGCCTGCGGTGGCCGCGACGTGGATCAGTCTCGGCCTTCTGCCATCAGCGATCGTGGAGTGGCGCCTCAGCCTGGCCTGTATCTCGATCGTGACCGCCTTCGCGTCATGGCGAGGTCGGTGGTCCGCCCCGCCATTCATCGAGCGGCGCTACGAAGTGCCGGCGCTCCTTGCGGCGTCGCCATTCCTCGTGATCTACCTGATCGGCGTGGGCGTGTGGCCGGGTCACAGCTTCCGCACCATTCCGCTGGTGCACCTCGGCATGCCGACGACTGAGGCCGGTATGGCCATGGCTCTTCCGCTGCTCGAGATGGGGATCGCAGCAACAGTGCTCGGCTATGTGGTTGCCGAGTTCCATGGTCGCGCAGAATCCAGCTACCGCGAGGTTGGATCGCAGGTGCTGTTTTGGGTCTGCGTGATCATGATCGGGACCGAGGGGCTCCGCAGCTACTTCGGGTTCGAGGGGGCATCGCTGCTGCGCACGGTGCTCTCCACCGGTGCGGCGATGTATGGGGCAGGGCTCTATCATCTGCAGCGGGCGCACGTAAAGGTGGTCGCCCGCCGCTTCAACAGCTCGCGCTGAACTCAGCCGCCGAGTCGGCGCGAGACGATCAGCATTGCGGCGGCGCCACCGAGCATCAGCGCGGGGAGTCGCAAGGGCGGGACGATCGCGATGACGAGGATACTCGTCAGCAACGTCACCGTATCCCAGGCAATTGGCGGCGAGGGGGCAGCCGGCGCGGACGATTTGCCGCTGAGCATCGCCGCGTAGACTTCACCGACATCCCGCCCGGCCTCGAACTGCGCGGTGGTCGTGGTTGCGTTGCGTGCGCTCTGCACCGGCGAATCGAGAAGGGTGAGCCCGAAGCGAATCGCTGATTCCAGCGCGCTGATGCCGAACGCCGGAGCGCCGTCGACACCGGCAGCCTCGGGGTCGGCCGCGTCGGATTGTGACTCCGCCGTAAGCCGTTCGATGACGCGCGATGCACTCGGTGTCGCACCGCGTGTGTGGGTCGGACCCAGCGCCAGAAGCGTGGTGAGCCATGGTGCGGCAGGGTATCCGGGATCCATCGACTCGACATGTTGCAGGATCTCGCCTGCCGTCTCCGGCCGCTGGCTTCGCGCGGCGAGTGCCGCGCGCTGGAGCCAGAGCAGCGGCTCCAGCGGATGCAGTGCGAGCGCATGATCGTTGGCCAACCGCGCAGCGTCGGGCTGGCCGCGCTGCATCGTATGCACGACGAGCAGATAGAGCATTGCCGGAGAGCGGGGAAGGCGCGCGATGGCGTCGCGCAACACCTGCTCCGTGTCGCCGGTACGGCCCAGCAGCTCGAGTGCCGCTGTTCGCAGGTACCAGGGCGAGTCGACGACCAGCTGATCGGACCAGACTGCGTCCAGCGCGCTCAGTACCTGATCCGGACGCCCCTGTTGCAACGCGCGGGTGGCGGATTCCAGCGCGAGTGCGAGTTGGGTCGTCTCCGGCAGCACATCACCCAGTTCAAGCCTTCCCGCGAGCCAGATCGGCGCATCCTCGCGACGGCTCGTGGTGCCCGCCGTCTGTGCCGGTGCGCCATGGGGCAGCGTATTCCCGTCGTCGGGGATCACCGGTGGAATTCCGGTGTGTACCGGCGCTGTCAGCGCCTGCGGGCGAAACGGCGGAATACCCGATCCCGCGCCGGTCAGGGGCGGAATCGTCATGCGTTCTGTACGGCTGTTAGCGGGCAGTCCATCAGAGAGAGGATCGGCAGCCTGCCGCCGGAGGTTGACTCGCATCCGCGCCGCCTGCCGTAGCGCCTGCCAGGGCCACGAGCCTACGAGGTCCACTGCCTACGAGGGCCACGAGCTCCGAGGTCCACGGCGCCTCCGAGCGCCCACGACGCCTACGCCCGCCAGAACGCCGAAGGGCGCCTGCGAGCACCTACCAGCGCCGCTCGGCGCCGCGCCAGTCGCGAAAGCACGACTCGTCGCTGAGCTGGCAGCGATCGAGCAGGCTGAGGAGCCCGCGGGCCACGTCGTCCACATCGGCGTGGAAGTCCGGACCCGCCATGTCGAGCTTGTAGCGCCCGGCGTTGCCGACCACCGTGGCAATACCCGCCCGCTGGAGGTCGAGCGCGGCCGCGCGGACCAGCATCAGGTGCGCCGAGTATGCGGTGGCCAGCGCATAGCCACCGCCGCGAATCTTCTCTTCGATCGAACCCAGCCAGCTGGCCTGGATCAACACCCGGGTCGGCTTGATCACCGTCACCAGTTGAATGGCGGCCAGCGTCGGTGCGAGCAGGGCACGCACGTCGGACGCAAGCTGCTCCGCGTTGAGAGTGCGGAGGTCAGCCGACGGATCGTCCGCCTCTTCGCTCTGTGCCGGTGGAATCGGCAGTTCGGCGACAATGACGCGCTCGATGCGCGGCAGCGTGGGTACGCCGTCCGGGTTCCACGCGATCGATGTGAGCTGCGCAGGATACTCATCGCGCAAATCATGCAGCGCGGGCGGGATGCGATGGGGTGCCTGTACGCCTGCAACGACCGGTGCACCCGAGGCAAGGATCTGACGCACACACGCCAGGCCGAGCGGCCGGTGTGCACCAAGGATGAGCGTGCTCACGCTGAGCGCTCCCGCACCGCGACATGCAGGGCGATCCCGCCGAACAGCATCCTGCGCGTCGTCACCATGCGAAAGCCATGTCGCTCCAGCAGCGACGTGAATTCATCGGCTGTCACAAAGGCAGCGATCGACCGTGCGATGTATCCGTAGATCGCAGGCGTACGGTGCCACCACCAGCCGACCAGATTGCCGGAGAGTCGCAGATAACCGAGAAACAGCGCACGCCAGATGCGATTGCGCGGC
>JANNVN010000362.1:0-14096 GCA_031414435.1 Gemmatimonadaceae bacterium | reverse complement strand
GGAACGCTGCCGCCGTGGAAGGGCGATCTGCACAATGATCTCAACACGCAGATGACCTATCTCGCCGCGCACGCGGCCGGCGCCGATGATGCGATGCGTGGATGGCTGGAGTACAACTGGAAGTTGCTCCCGTCATACCGTCGCTTCGCGCGTGACTTCTTCGGCACACCAGGCGCCGCGATCCCCGGCGTGATGGCGCTCGACGGATCACCACTCGGCGGATGGGGACAGTATTCGCTGTCACCGACGATGGGACTCTGGGTGGCGCAGTCGTTCCACCTGCACTGGCGCTACACGCGCGACGCGCGTTTCCTGCGCGCGCGCGCGTATCCATTCGTCGCAGAACTCGGTCGCGCGACGCAGGCGCTGCTCGTCCGGGGTGCCGATGGGCGACTGCGTCTGCCACTCTCCACCAGCCCGGAGATCTTCGACAACTCGATGCGCGCATGGTTGCCGAGCATGTCGAACTTCGATCTGGCACTCCTGCATTGGGCCTTTGCGGCGTTGGACGAGATGGCCAAAGCACTCGGCGACAGTACCGCCGCCGCGTCATGGCGGGCGACGCGTGCGGCGTTGCAGCCTCTGGTGATCGACGCCAGCACGAACACCCTGCCGTTCGCCTTGGGTTTGGCATACGCCGAATCACACCGCCACTTCTCGCACGCCATGGCGGTCCATCCACTGTCGCTGCTCACGATCGACGATCCGCGCGACAGCGTCGTGGTGCAACGCTCGCTCGATGAACTGCAACGGTTCGGCAGCGACTGGTGGACTGGCTACAGCTTCGCCTGGTGCAGCGCGATGCTCGCGCGTGCGGGTCGCGGAGACGAGGCGCTGCAGAACCTCGAGACCTATCGCTGCGCGTTCATTCTCCCGAACGGCTTTCACGCCAACGGTGATCAGACGAAATCGGGACTCTCGAAGTACACGTACCGACCCGTGACGCTGGAGGGCAACTTTCTTGCGCTGCATGCGGCGCACGAGATGCTGCTGCAGAGCTGGGGCGGGGTGGTGCGTGTCTTTCCGGCAGTGAGTGCGCGATGGCGCGATGTGTCATTCCGGGAGTTGCGCGCTGAGGGCGGATTTCGCGTGAGCGCCACGCGTGTGGCAGGGCGGACTACGGCCGTGCGTGTGACCAGCATTGCGACGGGAGTCCTGAAGCTGCGGGATCCGTTTGATGGGGCGACAGTGCAGTGGAATCGACGCGATGTGCGCCGGGAGGGGCGAGACTACGTCGTTCGTCTGGCACCTGGACAGGTGCTGGCCGGGGGTCGCTGAGCGGAAAGAAGCGACAGGCGGTGCCGCGCCGATCAGCAGACGGTCATATCGACGCAAAGTCCGCGATCAACGGCGGGTTGACGTCGACTTCTTCATCGCCCGGTCTCCTCTCACCTCGCGGGGGCTCGACTGCGAACACACCGGTTGTGTTCCCTGATTTCGACCTGCCAACCCTGAGAGCAGGGGAGTCGCTGATCACCGCCTCGTATGTACAGACGCCGGCGCTATGTGCGTATGACCGAATTCGCGAGATCTACACCCGACGGACGCGCCGTCACACCGGAACACGCGTGCCCATTTAGGGAACAGTATGCCCCTACGGTGCCGTGATGAGTACTTCCGCGCTCTGCGCCAGATAGCTCACCGCCGCCCCCGACACCAAATGCCGCACGCGGAGCACCGCGGTCCGCCCGGCGCCACCCGCCACCGCACGCAGCAGCGCCTGGTCGGCCACCACCGACAACGACATGCTGCCCCCTGGCACCGCCACCAGCAGCTGCCTTGTGCACCCCTGATCCGCCGGCGACACGTTGCGCCATGCGCCACCGTTCATGGCGCGAGCATCTGACGCGAGCGTGCAGGCGCCGCTCGACACGGATTCGGGTAACCGGTTTGTGACGAGCAACCGCGTGAACAGAAGGCCGCCCTGGGCCGAAACCGGTAGCTCCAGCCGCGTATCGAGTCGTGACTCGACGGCAACAGCTCCCTGAATCTCGATGGGTGGCGACAGATCACCGGCACCGGGTGCGGTGGTCGTCGAGCAGGCCGCGCAAAGTGCGGCAACCGGGACGAGCAGGCAGCGTGACAGGGACATTGGAACGGTCCTGCAGGAAGAGGGAAGCAATAGCGAACGACGCGGGCGGAGCTGGAGATCTGTGCGAGGCATTCCACCATCATCACGTCGTGAAATGCTCGTCGGCACCGTCGACACATTTGCCGCCCCATCGCGAGCAGCTCGGCCTCAGACTCTGGACTCAAAGGGGAGTACCCGCCGCTGGCTCCGGCAGTCACTGCTAATTTCTGCCGACGGACGGCCCGGTGGATCGCCTTCCGAACCGGGCGAGTGGTCCCGCGCCAGCAACCGCTCGCAGGCTCACCGCAGCACGTCAGCCCGATGCCGCGGCCCGACCGAAACACTCCGCCACATTGCCCGTACGTCCCCACCATTCGCCCCGCCCGAATCACGCTCCTCCCCGTTCATGTCTTCACGCCGATTTACCCGACTCCGGCGCGCGCTGCTGCTGCTTGGGGTCGTCCTGGCGGCCTCGTTTCTGCTCTGGATATCACGAAGTACCGTCGTACAGACATCGGGCGGCGTGTATGACAGCATTCTGATTCCCGTGGGCCGTGGTGCCGTCCGATGGCGCGCCGATCTTGCCAGAGTGGCGGACGCACCTCACCTGTTGCAACTGCACGGACCGGTAATCACGACGACCAGCACAGGTGCCACCGCGCAGTGGTTCTGCCGCGACTCGGTGGCGCGGGCGCCGCTGCAGCAGAACCAGGTCGATATCGAGTGCCTGGGCCGCCGTTCGCAGGTGGCGCTTCGCACCGGTGCCGAAACCGTTGTTCCGAACGTACTTCCTGCCACGGAGCGGATCGCGGTCGTCAGCGATCTCGAAGGTGACGTGGAATACCTGCGCGGGTGGCTTCGCGCTGTTGGCGTGACCGATTCCACTGCGGCATGGACCTATGGCAACGGTCGGCTGGTGGTGCTTGGTGATTTCATTGACCGCGGACGCAGTGTCTACGACCTGCTCTGGTTCCTCTACGCCCTCGAAGGGAAGGCGAGGGCCGCTGGCGGCGACGTGCACCTCGTCCTCGGCAACCATGAGCAGTACGGATTCGCCGGCAACATCAAGGGTGTCGAAGCCGAGCATCTGTTCGCCATCGAACAGATGCTGCCGTACGGATCGGCGCTCAGCGACACAACGGTTCTCGGGCGCTGGCTTCGGAGCAAGCCGATCGTGCTCAGGATCGGGGATGTGCTCTTTGCGCATGGCGGCATCAGCAGCGCGACGCTCGATGCTGGGCAGGATCTCGACGCCATCAATCAGGAACACCGCGAGCTGCTTGCAGGCCGGATCAGTGAAGACTCGGTCCGGAGCCGGTTGACGGGCAAAATGGCTCCGACGCAATATCGCGGCTATCGCATGGCGACCGATGCGTATCCGCTGGCGCCGCAGGCGCTGATCGATCGCGTGCGTGCACAGTACGGCGTTCGGTATATCGTCGTCGGTCACACCGAGCAAGATTCCCTGTTCGCGTCGCATGGTGGCGCGGTGTTCGATGTGAATACCACGCTCGCCAGTCGGCAGGCGCTCACCTTCGTCGGGCAACGACCGGTCATCGTGGACGCGGTGCCCGCAAGGGTGGCGTTCGCTGACGCGGCGCCTCTGACGCGGCCCTTCTCGGTGTTTCGGGCATCCGACTGGGCGGCGTTCTTCCGTGTCTTTGCGGTCGCGTTCTGACGCCGGCGGCAGAGGGCGCAACGCGCCGCCGACCATCGAGCCCTCGCGGGATAGCTGCGGATCATCCAGGCAGAGTGCATTCTCTGGTGCCGTCAGATTCTGCACGGCCGCGCTGCCGGTGTGCGCATTGTGGATGGTATCGCTGCAGGGGCTCCGGCAGGAATACGCTGAGTGTCCTTAGTCTGCCGGCAGGGGCGTTTGGCGAGGCGACGGCACCGTAAGCGACGCTTGTGGGTATGGAGTCACGCACTCGCTGGGCGCCGCTCGGCACCGCATTTGCACACATGACGCTCCTGAGGAGTATTGCACACCGCGGCCTGTCGGAGCTGCTGACCTTGGAGATGTTCAATTGGGTCGTGAGTTATGGACTAATCCCGGCACTGATGTTTCGCTGAATCAGGCTTCCGGTGGCGGAACGAGTGATCGGCGCGCCTTCGTTCCGGTTGCCTGTCCGACGCAACATGCGTCAGTATCGCGCGTCGTACGAGCAATGTGTGATTGTGGAAGCACTTCCGCCCGCCACGTGACGAACAACCACGGAGCCAGATTGCGAATGCACACGACACGCGCGAAGCCACTCATTGAACTGCTGGCTGCACTCCTGACTGCCTGCAATGGTTCTTCCGGCCCGACCGTCCCGTCGCCCGGCACCGAGCCACTGCCGCCGGCCTTCGTCCCAAGCGCCGTCGCGCTGCCGAACATTCCCGCGCGCGAGTTCGTCGCCACCAGCTTCGGCGCCATACCCAACGATGGGCGCGATGACACCGCGGCGCTGCAGGCGGCGCTCGACGCGGTCAATGTCGCCGGTGGCGGAACTCTCGTCGTACCGGCGGGACGTTTCGACATCTCGATCAACCCGGCCACCGGGCGCGCACTCACGATCTATCCCCGACTGCGACTGGCGGGTCGGCCCGCAGGACAAGCCACGCTCCGCGTCGCGGATGCGCAGATGGTCTACGAAAGTGTGATGGCACCGGCCACCTACCCAACCCGTCTCGACGATTTCGAACTGGTCGGCATCACCATCGATGGCAACGGTCGGAACAACCCCGTGCGCAATGCAGATGAGACCAATGGCGATCTGCTCGACGACACGCGAACCCTTCGTATCGCGCTCCGCAGCTTTCGCGGCAGCCGCGCACGCGTCGCGGACTGCACCTTCACCGACTTCGACAACGGAAACACGATCTCGTTCAACGGGGCCGAGGTGACTGATGTCGTGATCGAGCGCAACCGGTTTCTGAATGCAGGTGGTGTGCTGATCGATCACGATCACTCGTCGATTTACACTGATGGCATTCGTGTGCGTATCGCCGACAACCAGTTTCGCTCCCGCAATGGCGTGGGCACACTGGGCGCGCGCACGGCGATCGAGTCGCACGGTGATGAACACGAGGTTCGCGGCAACGATATCGCCGGCTTTCTGCAGGGGGCGAACTTGGTCGGGATCGTCGGTGCACCGGCGCGACAGCGCTACGCACGCAACACAATTGCCGGCGCCGCCATCGGGCTCAATATCTGGCCGCTGGCAGGCATGGCGCCAGCCAACGCTCCTCCGGCGTTCATCACACTAGCGCTGGACAGCAACGAGATACGGCTGGACCCCGATGGCTGGTGGCCGTCGCCGGCGATGGTTGCGGATGCGCCATCGGGCATCCGATTTGAGCCCGGCGTAGCGAACGGCCGCCTCCTCCGACTGGAAATGCGGAGTAATCAGATCACGTTTGCGACATTCGGCGGCCGGGCGGCGGATGTCGACCGATTGTCGGTTGGTATCAGCCTGCGCGGCGTCGAACCTCGGCTGGCGATCGAGTATCTGGACATTTCCGACAACACGATTCGCGACGCGATCGGCCCGGGCATTCTGAGCGTTGCCATCGTCGGTGGCACGGTTGCCTCGCGCATCGTCGGGAATACACTCACCGACGTCGGTCGCGGTCGCACTCTTATCGGCGTGGGCGATGTGTTGCGCGTCGGAATGGCGATCGGCGGCGCGACGAAGAATCTCACCATCAGCGGCAACACCGTGACGGCGGGTATGTCGCCCATAACCACACTGACAGGTTTCCTCCTCGCTTCGACCTGCTCGGTCACCTGTGCGGTCGGGCCGAACACTACGACAGGAGTTGAACGAGCTGTGAACATCACTGGTCAGGGCTGGACGGTGGTGCCGCAATGATCGTCGTGCATGGAACGTCATTATTCGGGCCACCGACGTAGCGTTGAACACCAGCTGATACTCGCGCGGCGATCGATATGAGCATTCTGGCCTCCAACGCACAACGAGCGAACAGCAACTGCGTGACGCAGAGTCGCAAAGTCGCAGAGCCGCAGAGATAGAGCGTGCCCAAAAAAGACCTGAGCAGATGTGCCCCGAACGCAACAGACCCCTTTGCGCCTCCGAGTCTCTGCGCCTCTGCGTCAAGCAGTCTGTTTCCGGACCGCCGTCAAACACAGATCGCTGTGAATTGCGAAGGGGTCTCGGCGACACTCGACAGCCGCTTTCCTATCTTGCAAACAAGCGCCGCCGCGTGGCCCACTGGCATTCTCACTCTCGCAGCTGGACGGGCCACTGCGGTCGATCAGAGCCGATCCCACGCCTTCCACAGCCCAAGCGCGTGTGTCACCCCGAACACCAGACAGATCGCTGAACTCCACCAGAGAAACGCCGTATTTTGCCCGGGCATCCAGATCACAACCGGCACCACCGCCAGTCCACGGACCAGATAGACCGCCGTGATCACACACAGGCCCACGCGCAGCAACGGCAGCCGCCCGATCACCTGCGCCCCTGAGAGCGCATAGAGCGCCCAGATCAACAGCACCACCGTGATGCCCGACGTGATGATCGTCGGCCTCCAGCTCCCCGCTTCGACCATTCGAGCCATCTCTTCGCCGGCGCCGAAGAACCGGTACCATGGCGCGCCGAACACGATGCAGCCCACGTGCAGCAGGGCCGCGAGTGTGCTCAGAACTGCTCCGAGGATCAGCATGGTGCGCCGGCCGAGCAAGTCACGATTCCCGCCCGCGCTGCTCACCCTTGATCAGTGCGAGATACCGATCGTACGGCTCAGCCGTCCAGCCGTTGATTCCGTGCTTCGGCAGCCACCACCCGTGAACGACCGCTGCCGCCGCCCCAAAAAGGCCCAGCAGTCCGAACATCCACGACCGACCTCCGAATCTGTCGACCATCACGAACGCAGCCAGCACCAGCGCCTGCTTCAGCACGCGGCGCGAGCGCGGTTTGTGCTGCTCGAAGCGGCCGAAAATCACGCCGCCGACGGCGAAGATCGTCATCACCAACGCTACGGTGAACCACGGCGTGTCGAGTCGCCACATCAGGGACTCCTGCGGGTCGAAGAAGGGTGTCGTCAGGACAGCGTAACAGCCTCTCGCACTCCGCGACAGGGATCGTGCCACGCCGTTGCGCGCATCGGCGGAGTTTGCGGCGGCGCGATAGCACTGTGACAGCGAGCAGCCTTTGTTCTCGCAGCCATCCGAGTACACTTCCAAGATAGCATTGCTCACCCCGCCGGGAACGCTGCCTCCTTTCGCAGGTCGCCTGCAGTGCGACGCGCTGACGCCGACCCTTACCGCCGCGAGCTTCGAGTCATGTCTTCCGCCGCCCTGCTCGAGCAGTACCGCCCCGCGCTCACCGGCCACTGCTACCGCATGCTCGGCTCCGTGCTGGACGCGGAAGACGCGGTGCAGGAATCGATGCTGCGCGCCTGGAAGGGACTGGACCGCTTCAACGAGCAGTCATCAATGAAGACGTGGCTCTACCGGATCGCGACCAACGTCTGTCTCGACACCCTCTCGTCGTCCGAGCGCCGGCGCATGCGACCCCTGGATACGACCCCGTCGCCGGTGGAAGTGCGGAGCGACATGACGCTGCCCCAACGGGAGGGCGAGCATTGGGTCGAGCCCATTCCCGATCTGATGGCACTTCCGGCCGACAGCGACAGCGATCCGGTCGAGCGCACACTGCTGCGCGAGAGTATCCGGCTCGCGTTCGTCGCCGCCCTGCAGTACCTGCCGCCGAAGCAGCGGGCCGTGCTGCTCCTGACGCAGGTGTTGAACTGGTCGGCGGCCGAAACGGCCGAGTGTCTCGACACGTCGGTAGCGTCGGTGAACAGTGCACTGCAGCGCGCCCGAGCAACGATGGATGCGAGGAATCCGGCGGTGATGCCGAGTGCACTGTCGGCCCAGCAGGCCGCACTCGTGGCGCGGTACGTCGCTGCTTTCGAAGCCTACGATGTGCAAGCGTTGGTGGCACTCCTGCACGAGGAAGGCACGATGTCGATGCCGCCCTACGACATGTGGCTCAGGGGGCGCGAAAGTATCGCGACATGGCTGTCCGGTTTCGGGATCGGCTGCAAGGGCTCACTGCTTATCCCGGTGCACGCCTCCGGTGGCACGCCGGCCTTTGCGCAGTACCGCGACGGCGGCGCGACGCCGTGGGCGATCGTGCTGCTCGAGCTGGATGGCGTGCAGATCACGGAGACGACGTTCTATCTCGATGTGGCGACGCTGTTTCCGCGGTTCGGCCTGCCGATGCAGTGGCCCGCCTGAGGGCCGCGTGGGCTCTCAGGGACTTTAACGGGCACCGAGCCCGGGGCACCGATGAGTTTTGCTCCGAGAGCCAGTCTATCAGGCATCACGTAAATCGGAGACACCCATGAACGCCACACAGCGGCAGTCTGCATCACCGTCCGATGCCTCGGCACGCCCACCACGCTCGGTGATCGCCGGGCGCGTCATCACGGGCCTTGCTCTCGCATTCCTGGCCATGGACGCGACCATGAAACTCGCACGCGTCAAGCAAGCGGTCGAGAGCACTGTGGAACTCGGGTTCTCCCCAGGCGTCGTCTTGCCACTGGGCCTGATCCAGCTCGCCTGCCTCATTCTCTACATGGTTCCGCGCACCGCGCCGCTCGGAGCGACGCTGCTCACCGCATACCTCGGTGGTGCCGTTGCGATCCATGTGCAGCGCGGCAATCCGGTGTTCACGCACATGCTGTTTCCCGTCTACATCGCAGTTCTCGTCTGGGGCGGGCTGTACCTGCGCGACGCGAGAGTGCGCGCGTTGTTCGCTCCCACCGACTGACACGATCTCCCCACCTCTCCCGATCCACCAGGCATTGAACAGGAGCGTCCCAATGGAGACCGCGCAACCCTCCGCCCCGATCATCACCAACGCGGGCACGGCGCCACGGCAGGCGCGAAAACTGTTCGTCAACATCCCCGTGTGGGACCTGCAGCGATCCATCGTGTTCTTCGAATCGCTCGGCTTTGTCTTCAACACACAGTTCACCGATTCGAGCGCGACCTGCATGCTGGTGGGCGCGGATGCGTACTTCATGCTCTTGGCAACCGACCGGTTTGCCGGATTCACTTCCAGACCGACGGCTGACGCGCAGACCACCACCGGGGCAATGTTCGCGATCTCGACCGAGTGCCGGGCGGAAGTGGATGCACTCCTCGCCGCAGCGCTGGCGGCGGGCGGAACGCCGGCCGGCGCTCCGCAGGATCACGGCTTCATGTATGCGCAGGACTTCTACGATCTCGACGGTCATCACTGGGAAGTGTTCTGGATGGATCCGTCGGCAATCAACGGCTGATCACTCGCGAGGAATCCTGATGAACAAATTGCTCTGGGTCCTGCAGGTCTTGCTCGCATTGGCGTTCGTGGCGCACGGCGTGATGTTCCTCAACCCGCCGCCGGACATTGCGGTGCTGATGAATGCGTCGCTGCCGAGATGGTTTCAGCTCTTTCTTGGCGTGGCCGAAGTACTGGCCGGCATCGGGCTGACGGTGCCAGGTGCGACGCGTGTCCAGCCCGGACTGGTACCGGCGGCGGCAGCTGGTGTCATGATCGTGGCCGTGTCGGCAACGATCTGGCATCTGGTCCGCGGTGAGTACAGCTCGGCGGCGACCACCGCGTTGCTGTTGGCCATCTCCTCGTTCGTGGCGTTCATGAGATGGCGTCGCTTGCCGATTGTGCCACGCCTCTCACAGGCGTGAGTGTGCTACACCGACGCAACGCACGAGGTGAAGCATCGCGATCGGTATGGCGTGAACTCCTGCCGATGGCACGCCGCAAGGCAGCAATCGATTCTTCCCAACCCTGCCACACCGAAGGAGTTGTATGACGAAGATCGTCGTCGAAACCCTCGTCAATGCGCCGGTTGATGCCGTCTGGCGTGCATACACCACGCCGAGTGACATCACGCAGTGGAACACGGCGTCGCCGGACTGGCACACGACTCGTGCTACGGTCGATCTGCGCGTCGACGGTGAATTCTCATCGCGCATGGAGGCGAAGGACGGCAGCTTCGGCTTTGACTTCGCGGGGACGTACACGAAAGTCGTGCCGAATCAGCTCCTCGAGTACACGATGGGTGATCGCTCCGCGGCGGTCGAGTTCCTTCCCGGCGCAGCAGGTGTGACGGTTCGTGTCACGTTCGACGCCGAGGGGGAGAACTCGGTTGAGATGCAGCGCGGCGGATGGCAGGCGATTCTGGACAACTTCAGAGGGTACGTCGAAGCGGGGCGGTAAAGGCTCCGGCCGCCGCACGAGCGGCAGCCCTGCCGCTCGCGATGAGCTTGGGAAGGAGACTGTATTCCCGATCTGGTGTCAGGCATCCCCTCCTCGGCCATCGCACGCTCAACTGCGGGGTCGAGCCTGGCGCACTCGTCAACGAGGCGCAGCCGCTCGAGCCGATCAAGTTGTTCAGTGACTGCCGCCTCGATCGCCTGACTGCGATTCGGGAACCGTGCGTCGCGTACCAGCCGGTCTACGCGCCGGAGCGTCCGCGTATCGAGCGTCAGGGCAACCCTGGATTTCGGCATTGGATCCTCCAGTGGTAGGATGATACGTCATACCAGAGCTCTCCACCATGCGGGCCCCCTCAGCTCGCGCTCGCGTACGTACGAACCCGCTCCTCCACCATCCCATACCGTCGTCGGCTCACCGGAACCGTCAAACCGCCGGTCAGTTCGACGGTCCGCCACTCCGCGTCGGTGCTGATCAGCCGTACGACATGCCGAAGGTTCACAAGGTGCGACCGGTGAACCCGCACAAGGTCGGTGCCGCACTGCCCCTCGAGTTCATCGAGTGTGGCGTCGTACAACACGCGGCGACCGTCTGTCAGGTGCAACTCGACATAGTCATCCGCGCCTGACGCGCACAACACGCGCTCCAGCGGCACCAGTTCGACCCTCCCACGTTGGCGCACCACTAACGGAGCAGGGGCTTCATCAGCCGGTTCACGTCGAACACGCCCAAGCGCCTGGGCAAGCCGTGACGCAGAGACGGGTTTGCGCACGAAGTCGACCACCGCGTGCTCGAACGCTTCGATCGCGCGCTGCGGATAGGCCGACACGACGATGATCTGCGTTGGGTTTGCCGAGGGGAATCGACCGACCAGATCGAAGCCGTCGCGTCCAGACAGATCGAGGTCGAGCAGCACGAGGTCCCACGTTGCGCCCTCCAGCAGGCGCTGGGCGTCCCGGAACGATTCCGCCACTTCGATCTGCGCCTGTTCGTATCCTGGCGTGGCCTCGATCAACCGACGCAATCGCCGATGCGCCGGCGCTTCATCCTCCACGATCAGCACACGCATCATGCCTTCGCCCCCAACACCAGCCGTGTGAGCCAGCCTCCAGAGGCGGCGGGGCCATCGACCAGGCGCCCGCGGTCGCCGTAGGCCTGCCGCAGCTGCGCACGTACATACTCCAGCCCCTCGCCGGTATGCTGTGCTGTCGTCACGCGCGCACCGTCTTCCGGCGCTGGTGTCGTGAGTTCGAGCTGTGAGCCCGCGGCGTGTGGCACCTGCCGCAGCACGAACGTCGCCCCGGTGGCGTACCGCCCATGACTGAATGCGTTTTCGATCAGCGTCTGTACGATACCCGGAGGTGTCTGCAACTCCTCGTCCACATCAACGCACTCGAGATGAAAGGCCTTGTCCACGCGGAGCGACATCACGGCAAGGTGCGTCCGGCAGAGCGCGAGTTCATCGCGTAGCGGAACCAACGCCTTGCCGGACATGCCCGCCACCAGGTGAAACTCTTCGCCGAGCGCCTCGATCAGCCTGACGGCCGTCGGCGGGTCCGACTCGACCCAGTCGGTGAGTGCGTTCAGGGTGTTCAGCAACCAGTGCGGTGCGAAACGGCGGCGAAGCAATTGTACCTCGAGCTGCTCGACCCGCCGCCGGGCATCCAGTTCGCGCGCCCGTGCTGCCTGGCCAACGCGCCACTGGTCGCGCAACAGAACCAGCGCGAGCACAGCGGCGCCGAGGTAGAACCCGCGGTCCACGAATCCCCAGGTATCCACAGCAACCAGCAGCAGAAAGAAGGCGAATGCCCCGGCCATCCCTCGCGCATCATCGTCTGCGCGGCGGGCAGCCGGCAGCACGAGGAACAGCGCCAGAGTGATCGGCAGCGCGAGCGTCAGCAGCGTCCACAGGTCATAACCCGGCACGCGTGATGTCAGCAACGGCACCAACAGCGTCCCCACCACCGCAGCTGCCCGCCAGCGTGGCGCAAACCGACCGGCAACGTACGCGACCAGGGCGAGCGAGAATCCGGCCGCCAGCACCTCGATTGCGAGCAACCGCCACGCGTGCCAGTGATAGGGCAATGCGAAGAGCCCTCGCCAGAGCTCCGCGGCCAGCTGCCCCAGCGCACTGGCGGCCATCAGCATCACCAGCAATGCCTGCGTGTCGCGTCTGCCGAACAGCCAGACGCCACCGAAGTACACCAGCGCGACCAGCAGCGCTCCGGTCATCATGATCGACGGCAGATAGTACGGCGTGACGCGGCGCTGAGCCGCTCCGTACTCCGCAACCGTGACATAGTGCACCGGCGTGGTGAGGCGCAGTTGATTGTGGAAGCCGGACATCTGGAGCAAGAGTGTGTTGTGCCCCGGCCTGACGGACGCCGATGGCAGGTACAGCATCGCGTCAAACACCCCGGGTTGTTCCGTCGCCTCTGACAATCCCGGAACACCATTGCTGCCTATGTGTGCTCCGTTCCAGTAGACGCTGCTGGACGCCGCCGCGCCGATCGCCAACCCCAGTGGCACACGGGTCAGATCGGCCGTGCTGTCAATCACGACATCAGCCAGGAACCACACCGCGCGCCCCTGCGGGTCAAGGTCGGAGAGTGCTGTCAGCCGGCAACCCGATGCGGAAAGACGTACGCTGTCGGTGACAGCTGGCCGCGCAGGGCACGCCCATCCCTGCGTCACCCACTGCGCTGCCGGCGGCGAGTCGGATGACGATTGCGCGATGAGCGCGAGGATCAGCATTGAGTGCAGCATTCTTCACAATACCAGCGTGTGAGGCGTAAGCAGAACCGCTTGCCGGTCACAGCCAACCGCTCACCGATTGGTACTGGAGCACACGCCGCTGACCGTAGTATCGTCGGGCCATGAAACACACTCACCACATGCGCGCACTCCTGGTCGTTGCGCTCGCCGCCACAGGGTGCCGGGCAGGCACACCGCTCACGCCGGCGCCTGCCACCGTCGCCTTCGAGCCGTTTCTCTTCAAGAGCAGCACCGGCGTCGAAGTGCCGGCCGAACTTGGCACGCTGCGTGTGCCCGAGCAGCGCAGCAATCCTGCCAGCCGCACGATCGCACTGCGCTTCGTGCGCTTCCGCGCCACAACGCCCAATCCCGGGCCGCCGATCATCTATCTGGCTGGTGGACCCGGTGGTTCCGGCATCGGCACCGCCGCCGGTGCGCGCTTCCCGATCTTTCAGGCGCTGCGTGAGGTGGCGGATGTGATCGCCCTCGACCAGCGTGGAACCGGCCGTTCAAATGAGATCACGCCTTGCGTGCCCCCCGTCGTGGCAGGCGCCGCGTTCATCGCCACTCGCGACACGATCATCACACAGTTCCGGCGCGAGCTGCTCTACTGTTTTGACCGATGGACCGCCGACGGAGTCTCGATCGACGGCTACACCACCCGCGAAAACGCGGACGACATCGAAGCCCTGCGCGCCGCCCTCGGTGTCGAGAAGGTGAGTCTCTGGGGCATCAGCTATGGGTCGCACCTCGGACTTACCACGCTCAAGTATCATGGTGCGAAGATTCATCGCGCCGTCTTCGCCGGCATCGAAGGACTGGACCAGACGGTGAAGCGACCGGCGGTATTCGACAGCCTGGTGGGTCGTGTGCAGCAGCTGATCGATCGCGACCCATCGGCCCGGCAGGCCTATCCCGATCTCGCCGCGACCATGCGGCGCGTGCACGCACAGCTCAATGCGTCGCCAGCGCGGGTGACGATTCCGGGCAGCGGTGGACGTCCCGAGTCAGTGCTCGTGTTCGACGCGTTTCCGTTG
>JANNVN010000361.1:0-2776 GCA_031414435.1 Gemmatimonadaceae bacterium | reverse complement strand
GTGGACGATGCGCTCCGCATCACCGTTGAGGTGGCTGGAGCTCTCGGGCATGCGCACGAACTGGGAATCGTGCATCGCGACATCAAGCCGGAGAACATCCTGCTCAATGGCGACCACGCGCTGGTGGCAGACTTCGGCATCGCGCGCGCGGTCAGCGACGCTGGCACCGCGAAGCTGACGCAGACCGGCATGGCCGTCGGGACGCCGGTGTACATGTCACCGGAACAGGCGGCGGGGGAAGTCGTCGGGCCGACGGCGGATCTCTACAGCCTCGGCTGCATGCTCTACGAGATGCTCGCCGGCGAGCCGCCCTTCACCGGCAAGAGCGCAATGTCGATCATGGCGCGCCACGTCATGGAGCAGGTGCCGAGCGTACGCATCGTGCGCAACGCCGTCCCCGAGGAAGTGGAAGAGGCGATTTTCGTCGTCATGGCCAAGGCGCCGATCGATCGCCCGCAGACCGCGGCGGCGTTCGTGGAACTGCTCGGTGAGTCGATGGGCATGACCGCGACGATGCGCACGCGCGGCGCAGTGCGCGGCAGGACATCCACCTATCGGACACCGGAGCCCGCCGCCATTCCGCTGTGGCGAAAGCCGGCGGTGCTCGCCACCACGGTACTCATGATGGCCGGTGCGGGGCTCGCGACGTGGAAGCTCACCAACAACACGCCGAAGGCTGCGGCTGGGGTGGAATCGCGCCGACTCGCCGTGCTCTACTTTAGTGACCTGAGCGCTGACTCCTCGCTGGGCCCGCTTGCCGACGGACTCACCGAAGAGCTCATCCGGACCCTCTCGACGACGTCCAGCTTCACGACGATTTCCCGGACCGGTGTCGAGAAATACCGCGGCACCGACGTGACGGAGGACAGCATCGCACGCGCGTTGCGGAGCGGTTATCTGGTCAGGGGCCAGGTGCGCCAGGAAGGGAACGTGATCAGCGTCAACGTCCAGCTCGACGATGCATCCGGTGCGCCGCTGCAGAACAAGCGGTTCTCCGGTGCGGCCGGAAACCAGCTCGCCCTGCGCGACACGATCGCCATCGTTGCCGCCGACATGATCCGCAAGGAGCTTGGGCAGGATCTGCAGATCAAGGAGCAGCGGTTCCGCACCGCCAGCAAGGACGCCTGGCTGTTCTCGCAACGTGGCGAGCAGTCGTGGAAGCAGTCCGAATCCGCCCTGCTCGCAGGCGATGCGCCGAGCGTCGCGACGCGGTTCCGAAGTGCCGATTCGCTGTTCGTCCTCGCCGGCATGGCAGACACGAAATGGTCGGAGCCCTTCACGCGGCGTGCGGCGCTGGCATATCGCCGCGCTCGGCTTGCCGGGCGTGACGCGGTCGTGATCGGGAAGTGGGTCGCGACGGGTGTCGCCTTGGCCGACAGCGCGCTGGGGATCGACCCCGACAGCCCTGACGCGCTCGAGGCGCGGGGCAGCCTGAAGTACTTCGGCTGGCTCTCCGGCATCGAGGCGGACGCGGCCGCGAAGGCGGTCACCCTCACGGCTGCCCGGGCCGACCTCGAGCGGGCAACCACGCTCAATCGCCTGCAAGCCGGCGCGTATGCCATGCTGTCGCATCTATACACGCAGACGGCGAACACGACGCTCAATGATGTGCTGATCGCGGCACAGACCGCGTACCAGACCGACGAGTTCCTGACCAACGCCAACGTCGTGCTGGGACGGATTTTCACGGCCAACTACGACCTCGGTCAGTTCGCCAAGGCCGCGCAGACCTGCGACGAGGCGCGCCGCCGGTTCCCGAAGGATGTCCGGGCCATGCGCTGTCGCCTCTACCTGCTGACGGCGACTGGTCCGGCCCCCGATGTGAACAAGGCCTGGGCCATCGCCGACTCCGCGGTAAGCCTGGTGCCGCCGTCGGCACAGCCCCTTGAACGGCTCACCGAGAACATGCTCGTGGCCGCCGTCATGGCACGCGCCTCGAAGGCCGGCACGCCGGCCTATGCCGACAGTGCGCGTCGCGTGGTCAAGGCTTCGGTCGGTGATCCCGCCATCGACCAGTTGCGCGAGCTGGCGTACTTCGGGGCCTTCGTGCATGCCCAGCTCGGTGATGCGGACGAGAGCCTGCGGCTGCTGAAGGAGTTCCTGGCAGCCAACCCCCAGCGAGTCGAGTCGATTCGCAACGACCCTGGATGGTGGTTCAAGCCGATTCAGGACGACCCGCGATTCAAGCAGGCCGTCGGGGCCAACTGAGTCGCGGAGTTGTCGCGTGTCATGAAGCGCTGTGAGTGACGCCGAAGCAGGCTATTCCGGAAGTTGATCCATCAATTGTTTGAGCTAACCCCCCAAGGAACCACATGCGTATCGCAACGTTCTCCCGTGCGCTAGCCGTGATCGGCTGCGCGCTCCTCAGCGCCTGTAGTGACCCAGGAAACGGAAGCTCGCAATTGACCCCCGTGGAGCCCGCTGCCGCTGCCGCGGTGCCGCAATCGCGGCCAAGTCTTGCGGTCGTCCCCGGCGCCTGCATCGACATCGCCGGACTGCTCAACCTCGCGTCCGCCGCGTGGGGCGCCGGCTCACCTGATCTGAGTTCCGTCACAGGGAAGCTGGGACAGCTCAACACCCTTGTGCAGTCGGGCGACTTCGCCGGCGCACGCGGGCAGGCGATCTCGATCATCGAGTTCACGCTGCGCAAGAACTCGCAGCGCGCGCTCGGCGGCTCCCCGGCACAGCTGCTCGACTTCGTGAACAAGGTGGCCTGCTTCGGTGGCCTCGACCTCACGCTCACCACCCTCGAGGGCACTTTCTACATCCTGCCGGG
>JANNVN010000360.1:0-4333 GCA_031414435.1 Gemmatimonadaceae bacterium | reverse complement strand
ACGCTCGACATCGAGCAGGTGTCGACGGAGAGTATCGCGGCGGCATCACTGCACGCGCCAGTACACCCCGGCGCCGCGCCAATTCACATCATTCAGGATCGTGGACGGCAGAAGGAGTGGCTGGAGCAGAACGGCTTTCCGGTTGCACCCTTCCGCATCGCCCATACGCCAACCGAAGTCTCACATGCCTTTCAGGCTCTCGGTCGCAGCATCGCCAAGACCACCAGCGGCGGCTACGATGGCAGGGGCCAGGCGCGCATTCGATCGCAACACGATCTCGAGGCCGCCAGCGCCCTGACTCAAAGGGCCACCGTCATTGTTGAGCAGTGGATCGAGCTCGCGGGCGAGTTGTCCGTGATGGTCGCGCGCAGCAGCGCCGGAGAGATGTGCACGTTCCCGGTGTCGTGGAATCACCACGACAACGGAGTTCTCACCTGGGCCATGACTCCCGCGCCGGTCAGCGACGGTACCACCGCTGCAGCCATCGCCCTCGCCACGCAGATCGCCACCGCACTCGATCTCGTCGGGCTCCTCGCGGTCGAGATGTTCGTCACCGCCGACGACAGCTTGATGGTCAACGAACTCGCGCCCCGTCCGCACAACACCTTTCACACCACGGAACGCGCCTGTCTCACGAGCCAGTTCGAACAACAGGTGCGCGCGGTGTGCGGACTGCCGCTCGGCAGCACTGGATTACTGTCGGCCGGCGCGATCATCAATCTGCTTGGCGATCTCTGGGGCCCTGACGGGCAGCCGCCAGTCTGGGAACGCGCACTCGAGGTACGCGGCGTGCGGCTGCACCTGTACGGCAAAAAAATCGCGAAACCCGGCCGCAAGATGGGCCACCTTTCTGCCGTGGGCGCGACGCCCGAAGCCGCTCGCGACGCAGTGCTCGACGCCTACGCACGTCTCCTTCCGTCATAGGCATACCTCACGCGCCATTGCGCGATGCACCCGTCGAAACGACGCACCTCAGCGCGGCGGCCTGAGCTCCTTGTCAGCTGCTGCCGATTGCCGCAGCCGGCTGACGCCCATGCCCACCATGGTGCCGAGCATCGCCGGAATGATCGCAAGCAGCGTTGAGACCGGATGCTCCACCGAATACGGAAGCACGCGACCGGAAAGGTGAGCCACCAGATGGGCCAGAGGAACGGAAAGCCCGAGCATCAGGCCTCGCCGCCACGCGCCGTCGGGATGCCACGCCGCCAGAAAAAACGCCGCCGCGAAGAGCACCGCCACCGGCCCTTGCACCTCGGCCGATCGGAGATCCGTCACACCTGCGAACACCCCGGCCGCGACGGTCAGCAGCAATGCGAGTGTGCCAGTCATCTGCGTGGCTCCAGGTGAAGATCCGCTCAAAACGCTGTCGACGACTCGTTGCACTGCCGTCGACGATACGTGGAATATCATCGCACGTCCCGAATTGCGACACGCTACCCTGTCGCCTGTCCAGCCCACCATGCACCTTTGCCCGATGCCTCTCTCTCCGCTCGTCGGTCACGACGCACTGCGCATCCGGCTGGGCAATGCGATTGACCGACGCTCCCTGCCGGGCTCGCTCTTGCTCCACGGTCGCAAGGGTGTCGGCAAACAGCGGCTTGCCCTCTGGCTGGCGCAAACCCTCCTCTGCGCCGGAACACCCGCCCCCTGTGGCGTCTGCCAGACCTGCAGGTATACCGCTGACCTCACCCATCCGGACCTGTACTGGTTTTTCCCGGTTCCCCGCGCGGACATCTCCGATTCGTCCCCCGAAGAAGCGCTCGCCTTCATGCGTGGCGCCATGAGGGATCGCGCCGCAGCAGGCGGGCTCTGGGGACCGAGCAGTGGTAGCGAGGGGCTATTCGTCGAGATGATCCGGAGCCTCGTTCGCGCAGCGGCAAGCTCCCCGGCGATGGCAAAACGCAAGATCATGATCCTCGGCGATGCAGATCGCATGATTGCGCAGGAGGGCAGCGACCAGGCGGCGAACGCCCTCCTCAAGCTGCTCGAAGAACCGCTCCCGGACACAACGCTGATTCTGACGACCAGCGAACCCGGCGCGCTGCTGCCAACGATTCGCTCACGCGTCGTCTCCGTGCGGGTGGCCCCCCTCACCATGGGCGAGGTACGCCGCTGGGCGGCTCAGGATGATGTCCGGAGCAAGGTTGGCCCGGTCGACGAAGGAGTCCTTGACCGGGCGTCAGGCGCGCCGGGAGCGCTCCTGGCCGGAACGGTCCATGACGCGGCAGCGGGGCATGCCTCCCTCTGGCTCAAGGCGCTGCGAGGGGACGCGGCCGAGCGGTTCGTCGCCGTGCTCTCCGAGAAACCGGCTGGCGCGCGGGGCGGCTTCTCCGATGCACTCGATGCCCTCGAGGGCGTCCTCTTCGACCGGCTCCGGCCCGCGGTCGAGTCCGGTAGCGGTTCTGCGCCGGCACTGACACGGGCGCAGGACGCCGTCCACGCCGCCCGGGAGCGGACCGGACACAACGTGAACCCTGCGCTGATCACCGCCGAGCTTCTCCGGGAGCTCAAAGCCCTTGGCATAAACGGATGAAAGATAGCGAGCTCAGCCATATTGACGCTGAGGGAAATGCCCGGATGGTCGACGTTTCGGTCAAGGCCGACACGCTGCGGACGGCGGTCGCGACTGGTTCGATCAGGATGGCATTGGCTACCTTTCATCTCATCCGCCAGCAGGCTTTGCCGAAGGGGGATGTGCTGACAGTGGCAAGAATTGCCGGAATTCAGGCGGCGAAGAAGACCTCGGACCTGATTCCCCTCTGCCACCCGCTGGCACTTCGTGGTGTGGATATTGCTCTTGAAATGGACGAAGATCTCCCTGGGGTTCGTGTGTCCGCACAAGTGCGGACAGTCGGTCCGACGGGAGTGGAGATGGAAGCGCTGTGTGCGGTCTCGGTCACGCTGTTGACTGTGTACGACATGGCGAAGGCGGTCGACCGGGAGATGACCCTCGGCGACATCCGGGTGGACTCGAAGGACGGAGGGCGCGCTGGTTCGTGGCGCCGTTCGCCGCCGGGAAGCGAGAACGAGTGATGACGCTCGTCGTTGCTTCCCCTGAATTGCGATGCGTTTCGCTGGGGCACCGGCGAAGTGTTTCGCGCCACTGGCGCTGACGCGTCGGAGTTTCTTGAAGCATGGCTTCAGATGTCCGATGTGGCGCGCCCCTGACGCGAGGGTAGCACGAATGCACGACTTGAAAGGAACGTATGTACATCGAGGTGATGCCGAGCGGCTGCGCCGCCGGTTCCGCCGCTGGATCATTGCGACAGGTGCAATGCTCGCGGTGATGGCGCTTGGCCGCAGCCCGATTGTGATCGATGCGCGCGCGGAGAACACGCGATCGATGTCCCCGGCCAGCGTGGCCCGCGTCGCGACGGTCGCCGATCGCCTGATGGCGGCGGACACCGCCCGTCTGGCAATCCAGCGGCTTCAACGCTGGAACAAGATCTACACGATGTCCAAGCGCTGGATGGTCGACACCGAACTGGCGCGCGCCATTCACGACGCGGCGCTCGAAGCCGGTCTCGATCCGGAACTCGCATTTCGACTGGTCAATGTCGAAAGTCAGTTCAAGGAGCGCGCGACGAGCAGAGTTGGTGCAGCCGGCCTGACGCAGGTCATGTTGCCGACCGCACGCTATTATGACCCGAAAATCACGAAGGAAAAGCTCTACACGCGCGAAACCAACCTGCGTATCGGGTTCCGGTATCTGCGGGATCTGATCGACGAACAGCATGGCAACGTCAAGCTCGCGCTGTTGACGTACAACCGTGGCGCGCAGGCCGTACAGAACGAACTGTCGCTCGGTCTCGACCCTTCCAACGGATACGATCGGAAGGTCATGCGCGGCTACACCGGCTCGGCCAGAATACGCGCCACGGCCGTCGCTCGCTCCTCGGACGACTGACACGGGGCAGAGAGATGATCAGGAACGGAACGCCATCGGGGCGTGACGCGTAGCGAGAGGGCGATCCTGCCTCAATGATTACAACGAAACGGGTACGTCCTGATGATGGACGCGCCCGTTTCGTTATTCGACTCCAGTGCACCTCGTGGTTACTTCAAGGCCGGGAGACCGCACGACAGCCATCTCCGACCCCAGCAGTGCTCCACCACGCGTGTCGTGCGCGGAGAACTAGTGTGGTGTCGCCGAAGTCTCTCGGCAGTTGGGCGTGTCTTTCGGCGCCACCCGGCGTTGCAACTCCTCGCGATACCGCTGGTATCGCTGCGGGTTGCGCCTTGGCTGGCAACGAAATCCACCGCCCACCTTTGGCCAAGGAACTTCGGCTACGCCACACTAGCGGCGGCGTGTGACCGGCTTCTTCTTCTTCGC
>JANNVN010000359.1:0-2073 GCA_031414435.1 Gemmatimonadaceae bacterium | reverse complement strand
GTAGCGCGACATCGCACCGAGCCCACCGGCCGACAGCAGGTCGGCATTCTCGAGGAAGAACTGCCGTCGCTCAGGGAAGAAGACGCTGAAGCGCGTCAGGTTCACCACCTGGCGATCCACGTCGGCCTGCGCGAAGTCGGTGTTGACCGTTGCCTCGAGCAGGGTATTCGCGGTTGGCGCCCAGATCACTTCGCCGCCGATGTCACCGGAGCTGGCGTTGTTGGCGCCGGGCGTACGATCACGCTGTGCGGCGCCCAGTGCATACGGACGGATGCGGATGTTGGTGCGCGGCGGTGGCGGCTGCAGCGAGTCGAGTGAGCCGGCGTACGTCAGGCGCCACGATGTCAGCTGGCGAGGATACGGCATCCAGGAACTGAATTGTGCGGCGCGCCGGGTGTTCCGCAGCAGGTTGATGTCCCACGTTGTGAGGCCACGCTCGTACCGCAGCGAGCGCCATGGAATCGCGAGCTCGGCGATCCAACCGGAGTCGGCGCGCGTCGTCCGCGTGCGCCACATCGCGTCCCAGTTGAAGTTGAATGCATCGCCCCCATCGAAGGCCTGCACGTCACCCTGCGAGCCGAGCGGCGACACGTGGAACTGATAGGCGGTGCGATGATCACCGAGGGGGCCCAAGGTGATGGCGAAGCCGTCGGCTTCGGGCGGCGTGTAGTCGCGGCGCAGATCGGGGAGCCGCATCGATGTGAGGCCGGCGCTGTCGCGATGAAAGCCGCTGATGTAGAGATTCTCCGCGTCAAACAGCACCCGAACTTCGGACGGATACTTCGTTGTCGGGGCGTAGTCGGGCCGACTCTGGACGAAATCCTTCGCGACCGGCGCGGCGAGCCAGTCGGCTTCGTCGAGGCGCCCGTCGATGGTGATCTTTCCAATGGCTCGCCGGGCCACGAGGTGCTTGCGCGTCTCGGGCGTCGGCTCGGGCACCACCAGGACCTGCGCGAACAGCGGCGGGGCGACGAGCAGGGTCGCGGAGAGCAGTCGGAGAGCAGAGGCGCGCATATCCCTGCAAGATGGCGTCGCGGCGTATCAGGCGGGAGCGCTGGGCGTGACAATCCCGCCTCATTCGAGGAGTGCGTAGGGCCGGAGCGCGTGTCAACGGCTTCACCCCCGGAATTTCGACACGCTCCGGGCATCGGCCACCGAACATCGGGTGGACGAATGCGCGTCACGACGCGAGACACCCGCGCCTGCCGGTAAGGGGGGATGGACACGCGGGGCCCCGGCAGCGACCGGAGCCCCGCGAGATTTTCGATCAGTCGATCAGTCGATCAGTCGATCAGTCGTTCAGCCGATCAGAAGAACAGCCGATCAGAAGCACAGCCGATCAGAAGAACAGGAACGAGAACCGACCGCCGCTGGCTCCGAGGCTGCTGAAGCGCTGGTTGACGATGGTGTTGTAGATCGAGCCGAAGGTGTAGCGCACACCGATGTTGCTCGTGATGCGGAACCCGGTCTGCAACGCCTGGCGCTGCAGCAGGATTTCTTCTTCGGTGTTGCCCGCGCGAGGCAGGTAGATCTGATCGTTGATCTTGGCGGCCGATCCGCCGATGTTGAGCGAGAAGCCGCGGCCGATGCGCAGGTCGACGCTGCCGCTGAGTGTCAGCGCGTGTCGGTTGAAGTCGTGCAGGTAGTTGAGCCAGTCGAGCGACACGTTGCTCGAGCCCCACTGCTGGCGTGCCACGAGCGAGGCGGTCACCTGCTGACTGAGCCGGGTCTCGGCGTCCTGATTGAAGACCGTGGTCCGCTGATAGTTGTAGTAGTTCGGGCCGACATTGTACAGAAAGGTGAGCTGCCGGCGCGTCTGTTCGGTCCACGGGAAGACGTTGTACTCGATGGCCGGCTGCAGCCGGAGAGCGAGGTCCTGATTGAGGAAGTCAGAGTACCCGGCGCCGACCTTGAGGCCGGCAGACCAATGCGACGAGAGCGACCGGACGATGAGCGAGTTCGCGTTGTAGGTCCGTTGATCGTTGGTGACGACGAACGATGGCGTCGTGCCTCGCGCGGGAATTGTGAAGCGCTGGCTGTTCAGATTGCCGCTGGTCGAGATGTTGATCTTCC
>JANNVN010000358.1:0-19793 GCA_031414435.1 Gemmatimonadaceae bacterium | reverse complement strand
TGCAACGTTTTGGGCGACGTTGTGTCCCCGAAACTGTCCCCGTGAGGTCTCTAGTTCGACTTTTGGCTCAGGCAGACGACCCGCTGAATCTCGCTTCTTTGGCCGTGCGCATGCCCCCGCCGTCGTCGAGATCGGTGACGGCGGCGACGACGACTCGGCGCCGACGGTCAGCGGGCGACCGGGACTCGAATCGGCTGTTCGATCCGTCCGGTGTACACACCGGCCAGTGCGATGACATTGCCGGTCACGGGCGCGGTGCTGCCAGCCGGTACGAGCGCAGCCACGTGCCCGCGCATCTCCGTGGTGGCGGTGACCGTGGTGGCGGTGACCGTGGTGGCGGTGACAGTGCACTCATTGCCGAAGAACGATGATGTCGACGTGACGCGGTGACACTCGGGTCTATGCCCTGCGCCGATCGTGATACGGGTAATGCCCGCGGTTAAGACCGCGCCCCGAGGTCAGCGCCGCCTCAACTCGGTCGAGCTCGATAGCATTGGCTCCACACGCGAGGCGCCGTGGAACGCTGACCGTCACCGAAGTGGCAATTCGCCGCAATGAGTGCACTGTCACCGTAACCAGATGTCACCGTAAACACAGTGTCTCGTCAGTCGGGTTCCTGGTCCCCCCTGGGGAGTGCCGCGGCGACCTCGCCGAGCCAAGCCAGTTCCGCCTCGAACTGTCGGATGGTGTGGCTCACGACGAGCGCGGCGACCGTGAACGTCGGCCCCGTATTGGTCCGGATCGCCGCGAGGGTCACCCGCTCGCGCGCCGCTTCGGCCTCCAGGAATGCCCGCCGCCGTGCGAGCTGGTCCGCCCGCACCGACGGGTCGGCGTGGGTCGCGAGCACAAGCCAGGTGATGAAGGGCGGGGGCGGTCGCTGCGTCGTCCATTCAGGCCGCGCGAGGGCGGCCGCATACGCCAGCCGTCCGGCCTCGGTCACGCGGTAGATGCGGCGTTCCGGCCCGCCCTCGACACGTCCGCGCTCGATCAGCCCGCGCTCGGCAGCCGCGTGTTCGATGTCGGCGGCGCGGTCGGGGGCCGGCCCGATGTGTCCGGCGCCGGCCAGCTTGCGCAGCGAGTAGTAGACCTGCGGCCGCGAGACGCCGGCCCAGTCGCGGACTTCGCGCAGTTCGAGCTCCTGGTTCACTTCGTAGCCGTGCATCGGCCGCTCGAGGAGCAGCGCCAGGACGACGAGGTCGGCGGGCGTGAGGTCGGGGGCTTGGCGGTGCATGGCCCGTCAGAGTACGCCCTGCCGCGCCGCGCGCCAAGGTAGACGGCATGGTACGTTGACTTGCCAGTAGTCTCATTTATACTACGTCCGACGAGACGACGTCCCCCTCGCGTTCGGCCGCTCTCGGCCACCTCTCTCCCCACCGCTCATGCCGCCACTCGCCACCGCAGATTCGCCCGCTCCGACCGGCCCCCGCGTTCACTTCGGCAAGCTCACGCCGGTGATCATCGTTGACGCCGTCGAGCCGTGCCTCGCGTTCTGGACCGAGCGCCTCGGCTTTAGCCAGGGGAACGCGGTCCCGGGCGAGGACGGCCGGCTCGTGTTCGCGAGCGCCGAGCGCGACGCTGTCGAAGTCATGTACCAGTCGCGCGCGAGCGTGCTCGCCGTCGAGCCCGAGTCCACGCGCGCCGAGCGCACGCTCGATCTCGCCGGGCATTCCGCGGCGCTCTTCCTCGAGGTGGACGACCTCGACGCGGTTGAGCGCGCGCTGGCCGGCGTGCCGGTCGTGAAGGCGCGCCACGAGACGTTCTATGGCACCGCCGAGCTGTATGTGCGCGAGCCTGGCGGCACCACGGTCGGGTTCTCCATGCGCCTGCCGGGCCCGCCGGCGCCACCCGCCGCGGCAGGCGACCCGTGAGTGCCGCGAGGGTCGCCCCCGCGCGGCGCGCATAGGCTATTCCGCAACCGGTTGCGTGAGCGGATTCGCGGCGACGTTTCTGGCGACGTTGTGTCCTCGAAACTGTCCCCGTGGGGTCTTGTGTTCGACGTTGGGCTCGGGCGATCGACCCGTTGAATCTCACTGCTTTGGCCGTGCACATGCCCCCGCCGTCCTCGACATCGCTGACGTCGGCGACGACGACTCGGCGCCTACGGTCAGCGGGCGACCGGGGCTCGAATCGCCTGTTTGATCCGTCCGGCGTACACACCGGCCAGTGCGATGACGTGTCCGGTCACGGGCGCGGTGCTGCCAGCCGGCACGAGCGCAGCGACGCCCCCGCGCATCTCGTTCCCGGGAAGCACCCAGCTGCCGTTCAGCATGCCGTTCCGACAATTGCAGTCGACCGGCTTCAGCACGCGCAGGTCACGGTCGTTGCCCGACTGCAGTGCCACAATCGGGCGCGCGATGTACATCGCACTCCACGGCAGCGTCGACAGCCCCTGCGGCATCCACACGCTCGAGACGTGCATCGGGAAGCCTCCACCGGGCCCCACGGCGCCAATGCGCAGGCGCACGCCGTTCAAGGCGACCGTCCCGCCCTCGGCCGCCGCGAACGACGCGATGCGGCGCATCGTCACGCGGTCGGTCTCGAGCGCCATGGTGACCTCGGTGAGATTGCCGTCAACACGCGCCAGCGTGGCGGTGTCGAGCGGGAAACGGAACTCGAGCATCCGCGTCACCGGCCCCCGTCCCCACAGCGCGACGATCTCTTCCGGCTGGAGCAGGACGGAGCCGCGGAATACGCGAGCTCCGCGTGGCAACAAGTCGATCGCGCTGCCATCGCGCAGCTGCAGGCGCCACGCGACAGTCACTGCCGACACGACGGAGCTGTCCGGATATGTCACCGGCATCTCCACAACAACCGCGCGCCGGTCGATGCGCGAGACGACGCGATCCGTGTGCATGATCATCGCAGCATCTGGCCGGGCCGTGTTTTCCGTCACGGGATCGATTGGTCCCGGACTCGTCATGGCCATGCCCGCCGGCATCACAAGGAGCAGTGCACTGCGGGCGCCTGAGCGCAGGCCGGTCAGGTGCGCGCGGTACGTCCACACCAGGACCATCACACTGATCGCCGTCAGCGAGAGTGCGGCAGACAGCGGGGTGAGCGCCCATACTGGCGCGACACCGAACTCATTGCCTGCGACGGTCGAGATCAGCATGGCGAGCGTCGCCGCGAGGGCCGCTCCGATCAGCCAGCCCGCCGCGGTGCGCGCACACGCAGCCAGCGCCGCGGAGAAGAGGAGCCACGCCGCGGCATCCCGTGCGACGTCCGCCACCAGGACCATCACCTGCATCGGGGACAGTCCATGCGACGCCAGAACGATGGCGTGTCCGACCGCCATCGCCACCAGTAGCACGAGGGTCAGCATCGCCTTCGCTCCGGCGACCGCCAATGGCTGCTGGCGATGCACACCCCAGAAGGTCGGACCTTCGACCGGGGAATCCTGCATCACGGCGTAGGCAACCAGCGCAGCGGCCAGCATCGGCACGGTCCACGCGATGGGGAAGAGCGCCTCGTGCAGCGATGGCATCACATCCAACCCACGAAAGATCGAAAGCGAGAGGAGGGCGCACCACGCGGTCAGCGGCCAGCGCAACACGCGCAGGTCCTTGGACAGAATGCGAACGGCTTCTGACGGCAGTGTCATACGGCGAGCTCCAGTGGAGACGGGGAGTGCGGCATGGGGGGGCGAGAGAGGTCGCGCAGCGTCGCGGCGGCGCCGGACTGTGCGCGGAGATCATCGAGGTTGCCCGTCAGATGCACGCGGCCCTCGTTCAGGACCACGACATGATCGACCAGCAGTTCCAGCTCGGCGAGGTCGTGCGACGCGATGAGTGTCGTGCGCGGCTGCGTGGTATCGACCGACAGCATGCCATCGATCAGTGCCTCCTTGGTGCGGACGTCGAGACCGATGAAGGGTTCATCGAGCAGGAGCACGCGCGGCTGCGATGCCAATGCCGTGATCAGTTGCACCTTCATCTGTCCGCCGAACGACAACGTGTCGATGCGCTGCTGCCCGGCGAGCGCGAACCGCTGCAACAAGGCACCGGCCGTTTCCGCGTCCCACCGCGCATGCCAGGCGGCGACAAAGCGCAGCAGCGACGCGACGGTGAAGCCGGCTGGTGGGACGGCGCGTGGCGACATCAGCATCACGCCGTCGGGCCGCGACGATGGCGATCCTGTGACCCGCACATCACCGACGCGCAGCGTTCCGCGTCGAGGCGTGCGCAGCCCGGCGATCAGCTCGAGCAGCGTGGACTTGCCTGCGCCGTTTGGTCCCAGCACGGCGAACGTGGAGCCGACCGGCACTGTGATCGAAATGGCATGCAGCACGTCGCGAGCCGCAGTGAAGCCGAAGCTCACGTCGGAACATTCGACGGCGCTCGGCACAGGTGTCGTCGCCGGGCCGGCGTTGTTCGTGATGACGTGCATTGATGGATTACGACGCGGCACGGGTGGGCCCGAAGAGGGTGGACCATTTGCTCTGCACGCCGTTGAGCACCTCGGCTTGGCTTAGGCCAAGTCGGCGGGCTTCGACCACGAGGCGTTCGACACCCTCGTCCAACAGGCGCTGACGGACAGCGTCGGGCGCGCGCGGGGCTTCAGTCACCACAGTGCCGATGCCGGGCTTCACCTGCAGCAGGCCATCGCGCACCAGCTCGGCCACGACCTTGTGGGCGGTGTTGGTGTTGAGGCGCAGCGCCTGACTGAGTTCACGCACGCTGGGGAAGGCAGCCGCCGGCAACATGTCGCCGGCGAGGATGGCGCGGGTGGCGGCGAAGTAGACCTCGCGCCAGGGCGGCTCGCCGGGGCGGAAGGTGACGGAGAAGGGGAGTGTGGTGGCAGTCATCGGTGTCCCATGACGCGTGGGACACCGACGGGTCACAACCCGCCCTCAGCCCTTCCCGTGCGGTCGAGTCCCAGACCGGAGCCACTGGGCCGCCAGCCGCGGGTGCGCGATCTGGAGTGGGTGGCGGCCCGGGAGCGAGACCGTTCCCCCGAGCCAGACCCCGTCGCGGCTCAGCCAGGGCGTCGCCGTGGCAACCCCGGCGAAGTCCGACAAGTTGGCCGTGACCAGCAGGTCGGCGCCACCCGCGACGGCATCGGCGAACACGCGGGCGTCCTCTGCATCCTGAAACGGCGCCGCTTGCACCGGTCCGACCGTCGCGAAGGGCATTGGCGCCGGCGCTGGCCCCCGAAGTGCAGCCTCCCGCAGAAGCGCGGGGTAACGGAGCGCCCCGAGGGGGCGGGTCGCGGGCACTATCCGGTCCTGCAGGATGCTCTCAAGGTGGGCGAGCATCGACTCGGAGCACACGAGCTGAAAGGGCCCGCTCGGGCTCGTCCCGCGGAGCGCCCAGCGCACCAGCTCTCGGGTCGCAGCAGGCCGCACCGACCGGCCGAGCTGCCGCGCCGAGGCGGCCGCGATCACCGGGGCCAACAGGACGTTGAGATCCAGCCAGACCCGATCCACCACCTATCGCGGCCGTGCGGTCGTCCAGGTGCGCGCGATGGCGAGGGACGCGTCTTCGAGCGCCTCGGCATCGTCGCCGGCATCTGCGAGCCGGGCGAGCTCGTTGGGGGCGAGGACGAGGGCTGCCCCGGCGGCGGTGAGACTGGCCTCGAGACGTAAATCTGCGAAGGCGTGCGTGAGGGACGCCTGTACGCGCCGGTCCTCGCCGTCCACCAGCAGCTGGCGGGCCAGGAGCCGGTCGGCCGGTGAGAGCATGCGAAACACCTTCACTGCGACGGCAAGAAACGCGCTGACTGAGCCGCCGGCCTCAATCGCGGCCTCGCGCTGGATCGCGACTGCCTCTTCGGGGGGCAGGGTCAGAGAGAGCGACTTCTGGACCGCCATTTGACACTCCATGCATTGGACGTATGTCTCAGTATCGCGCGGTGGTCAGAAAAAATCAAGAATTTCAGGAATCCGCGGAAAGTCCTGCCAAGCCGGGGGTATTGCGGACGCGATGCCGGGCTCCTACTATCTACTACACACATAGTAGGAGAATGCCTTGCGCCCCACGCTCACACGTCGCGAACTCGACATCATGTCGGTCATCTGGGCCAAAGGGTCGGCGACTGTCGCCGACGTCCGCGACGCATTGGCCGACGAGCTCGCGTACCCGACGGTCCTCACTATCCTTCGCACTCTCGAGTCGAAGGGGCACGTGCGCCACGTGACGGAAGGGAAGGCCTTCCGGTACTTCGCGCGCACCAAGAGCGCCGACGCCGGCAGCAGCGCGCTGGCGCGGGTGCTCGACAAGGTCTATCGCGGCTCGCGCGAGCATCTGATCGCCGGGCTGCTCGACGCCGAAGACATTGACGCCGACGAGCTGCAACGATTGCGCGCTCTTGTTGATGCGCGGTTGGCGCAGGCGAGGGGGGACGACGCATGATCGCCACGCTGATAGTTGCGTCGTTGGCCGTCGGCACCTGCTGTACCCTCGCGGCCATCGTCGCGGAGTGGACGCTCTCGTCGTGGCGCGGCGTACCGGTGCGCTGGGTGTGGTTGGCCGCCATGCTCCTGACGCTGACGATCCCCGTCGTGCGTGAGTTCCGCACGAAAGAAGCCGGTTCGCGTTTTGGTCAGGTCGATGTGCGGGGCACTTCCTCGGCAGCATCACCACCGGCTTCGGCGGCAACGACGAGTCCTGCCGTGGTACCGCCAACGATGCGCGACATCGCGGCGTCGACGGTCGAGCGGGCCCAGACCGCTTTCCCGACATCTGTTCGGATGCCCGACATCTCATCGCGCCTGCTCCGCGTCGTTGCGTGGACATGGCGCGTCATGTCGCTTCTGCTCGCGTGCGTGCTGGCGTGGAGTGCGGTTCGCATGCGGCGCGACGTCGCGCGATGGCAAAAAGCGACGCTCCACGGTGTTCAGGTCCTGCTGTCGGAGGATCTCGGGCCGGCGCTTGTCGGGCTGGTCTGTCCGCAGATCGTGGTGCCGCCGTGGGTGCTGCAGCTCGAGGAGGCCGCCGCGCGAACGATCCTCGTGCACGAAGCAGAGCATCGGCAGGCCGGTGACTCACGCCTGATCGCGGCAGGCTGGCTCTGCCTGATCGCGATGCCGTGGCATCCGCTGCTGTGGTGGATGTCGCGCCGTCTGCTGCGCGCGGTGGAGTTCGATTGCGACGCCCGTGTCGTGGCGCGCGGCGTCCGCACGGCCGTATACGCCGATCAGCTTCTCGGCGCCTTGCAGCACGCCGGTGCCGCGCGCCGCCTGTCGATGTCGACCGCGTTCGCGGAGCAGCGGTCGCAGTTGGGAAAGCGGATCACTCATTTGTTGCGGCCCGTGCCGCGGAGGGCAGTCATGATGCGCGTGTCGGGGAGTGTAATGACTGTAGTGCTGGTCGCGGCGGCGCTGAGCATGCCGCGGGTGCAGGTTGCGCAGGCCACCCAGTCAATGCCAGAGAACCGCGCGTTTGGGTGGCAGAAGCTCATCGTCGTTGACGGAGTTCCGCGTCGCGATTTGATGGCGTCGAACTTCGCCGTGTTCGCCGAGGTCAGGGCGATGGCGGCTGATTCGACGCGGCTTCCGGCGCTGCAGCAGATCGTCGACTCCGCGAAGGCCGTGCAGTTGTATGGCGCCGATGGTGCACTTGGCGCGACGGTCGTCTGGACTCAGCCGTATCTCGACGCCGGTGGAAGGCCGCTGCCCGACCGCGATGTCGCGGAGACCATCGTGATGGCGGTGTCGGCCACGGCGCGCGCCGCAGAAATCGTCCCGCGCCTGGTGTCGGGAATCACGTTGTCTCCCGCCGAAACGGCGGCCGTGCGTCACGTCGTCGTCGAGCACGAGGCGCTGCGGCGGCGAGCGCGTGGCCCTGCGCAAGCGCAGGCGAAGTGGGTCCATGATGTCCATCGTCGACGCGACGCGGCGATCCGCGCGCTGATCGCCGATCCCGTGCTGCGGGCGCAGATCGAAAGGAACGCGGAGGCGGAGTGGCGCCGACCTGAGTGGGCACATCCCGTGACGCTGCGCGACGAGGTCGATAGCGAGGTGGTCTTCTACTTCGTGGATCTGCCTGTCTCCGCTGCGGAGCGAAAGGCCGCTGCGACCGTGATCGAACAATCGATCCGGAACGAGCTGGCGCTCTTCGTCCGTGCCCCGGAGGACGTGAACGGCTTGCGGGCGCTGCAGCGGCGTAGACTGGAGGACGTTCGCGCCGTCATTCGCAGCGACGCCACGCGTCTCGCGTTCGATCAACGGCTGCCGACGCTGTTGCGCACAATGCCGTCGTGGTAGGCGACGTTTCTGGATCGTCGGTGACAGGAGCGTCGGTGACAGCGTCGGTGGACAGAGCGTCGGTGACAGTGCGAGCGTCGGTGACACGAGCGTCGGTGACAGTGCACTCATTGCGGCCAAACGATGATTTCGGCGTTATGCGGTGACGCTCTGATGTGTGTCCGGCGCGACTCGCGACGCCGACGCGGCCCAGTGTCTGCAACCGCGACCCGAGGACAGCGCCGAGACACGTCGGTCGAGTTCAGCATTTTGGCGCCGCAGGCGCGAGGAGCCTCCGTGCGGTGACTGTCACCGACGTGGCAAATCGCTGCGATGAGTGCACTGTCACCGAAACTTGTCACCGTACCCAGGGCGTCGACAGCGGCGCCTTGACAACAGGTGTAACAGGTAGCATGGTACACGTATGCTCCCTTTCCCCGTTGTCATCCAACCCGGCGAGTCGCCCGTCAAGCAGGTCGTCTTCGCGGCCACCAAAGCGATCCTGGCCGGCGTGCTCGCCAAGGGGGACCCGTTCCCCTCCGTCCGTGAACTCAGCGAGTCGCTGAAACTCCATCCCAACACCGGCCAGAAGGTCGTGGCCGAATTGGTGCGCGATGGCTTTCTCGAGGTATACCCCGGCGTCGGCACGGTCGTGACCGGCTCGCCGCGTGCGCCGGATCCGGACCGTCGACGCCTACTGCTGGACAACATCGAGCAGGTGGTCGTCGAGGCGCGCCGACTTGGGCTCGGCCGCGACGAACTGGTCGAGACGGTCGCCGAGAGTTGGGTCGCGGTTTTCGGCGCTGAGCGCAGGACGGGAACGCACGATGCGTCGGGTGGCGCGCAGCCGACGCGGCGTGGTAAGCGATGACCGCGATCTCCGTCGAAGGGGTGTCGTATCGATACCGTCGTGGCGTCGATGCCCTGCATGACGTCACGTTCGACGCACCACCGGGCGCGATCCTTGGACTCCTCGGTGCGAATGGGGCGGGGAAAACCACGCTGCTGCAATGCTGCGCCGGGCTGCGCGAACCCGAGTCCGGCCAGGTCCGGATCGGCGGCGAGCTCTCCGCACGGCGCGCGCTCATCGTGCGCGGCGTGGTCGGGTATGTGGCTGCCGGCGTCGAGTTGCCGAAAGACATGACCCTGCAGGCGCTCGAACGCTGGATTGCGCCGCTGCATCGGCGCTGGGATCCGGCGCTGGCCACGGAGTTGCGCGAGCGCTTTGCGCTGGATGCCACGCGGCGCGTCACGAGCTTCTCCCGCGGCGAGACGATGAAGGCGGCGCTGCTCTGCGCGCTCGCCGCGCAGCCGCGCGTCCTGCTGATGGACGAGCCGCTCACGGGGATCGATTCCGTGTCGCGCGACGAGATCGCCCGGGGCCTGCTCGCGAACGCCGCGATGGCGGGGACCACGATCCTGATTGCCTCGCATGACATCGCCGAGATCGAGTCGGTCCTCAGTGACGTCGTGATCCTGATGTCGGGTCGTGTGCAGGTCGCGGGTTCGCTGGACCAGCTACACGCCCGGTTTCGCCGCATCACAGTATTGGGCGGCGACGACATGCTCAGCGCGCTCGCCGGAGAGCAAGCGTGGCTCGAGGTTTCCCGTGCGGGGCGCATGCTCAGCGTCGTCGCGGATACGGAGCGCACGCCAATGGACCCGGCCATGCTTCGCCGCCGCTATGACGCTGCGGATTCCGTGACCGTTGAGGATATGTCGCTGCGCGATGTGTTCTCGAGTGTGGTACGCGCCGGCCGCCTTGCGGTACCTGCGACGGAGGCCGCGTGAGCTGGGCCGCCGAATTCTGGCATCAGGTGCGGCGTGACGTGTGGCGCAGCCGCTGGCTGCTCCTCGTCTATCTCGTCATGCTGGCGCTGGCGGTGGCCAGAGCCACGCAGGTGACGGGCGCGCTGTCCGGCAGGGTGGCACCGGTTGGACAGGTGGTGCTGCTGTGCATGCCGCTGCTCGTGGCGATGACGGTCCATGCGGACTCGGCGCTGCGCGTTGATGCGTTCTGGGCGGTGCTGCCGATCCGCGCCTCCGTCATGGTCGCGTCCAAGCTGCTGTACATCGTGCTGCTGGTCGGACTCTGGGCCGTGGCCGTCGGCGTCGTGATGTCCGAGTGGCACGTGCGCTCCGCTGTCGCGGTCGCCGAAATCGGATTCCCCGATTACTTCGCCGCGCTCGTGCTGCTCCTGCTCGGCACGGCGGTCGTGACCGCCGGCTGTTCGAGCCTCGCCAGCGTCGGCGTGGTGCTCGGTACCGCGGTCGCGCTGAGCGTGATCGTCGTGTTCTCCAGCGACGGCATTGGATGGGAGATCACCGCTCGGGCGTGGTGGGCCATCGCGATGCCGCTGAGTGTCGGCGCGGTCGTGCTGTTGGCACGCCGGTACCGTGTGCGGACGTCGTCGCGGCTCACTCGCGGCGTGACCATCGCCACGGGCGTTGCGGTCGTCCTGTTTCCGACGCTCACGCTCGATGCGCGTCGGCCGGAGCTACCGGCTTCAACGGCGCCTGGCACATCATCCGCCGTCGTGCTTCGTGTGCCGTTGCCGGGGCAGCCTGAATGTGCGCAGAATCGACTGACGCTGCCGCTGGAGGTCACGTCGCCGTCCACGTGGCGGGTCGAGCTGATGCGACCGCGCCTGGATGTGTCGCTGGACGACGGATCGCATGTCGAGCTCGCGGCAGAGCGCTGGATGCAAGCTGCTGGTCTTCATGGGCCAATGCTCCCCCCAGCAGACGCGCCTGTTGTCGGCGACAGTGCCGCGACCCGCGTGTTCAGAACCGAGATCTGGTTCGAACTGCCGCGTGGTGTGAGCACGCGGGTGTGCGGGCGAGTCGCGAATGTTGCCCTCAGGATGCAGACGCATGTCGCCATTCCGCGTGAGGTGCTGCGTATTCCCCTTACGTCCTCGTCGCCGGTGACGGTGCCGGGCCATCGCGCACGCATCGCATCAGCGGATGTGACGGATTCGACGGTCGCGATCAGGATGCAGCTGTCGACGCTGACCAGCGCTGCGGATCGAAGCGGTGCCGCGCTCGGGGAGCTCGACTTTGCGCTGGCCGATCCTCGTCAGGCGCGCGTCATCAGGTTGTCCGCTGAAGAGAGCAATTCCACCTTCAGGATCACGGTTTATGACCGCACTGATCGGACTGATGCCCCGGTCGATCAATGGGGCAACGCTGGGCTGCAATGGGATACGAACACGCTGCCGGGACTGACGATCATCTCGCGTCGCATGCAGCTTGAAGCCTATCGCGAGGATGCCGAGCGTGCACGTGATCTCCTGTCATGGGGCGACCGCGCGGTGCTCCTGGTGATCGCACCGGCGTGGTACCCCTACGAAGTGCGCACCGTTCGTTCCATGGTCACAGCGGCGTGGACGTCCAGCACCACGGTCGCACCACGATGAATCTCAGGGGCCGTTCAACGAGCAGGTCAACATTCTGTGCGGAGCTTGTGCATCATGAACGGACAGACCGAAGGGGATCGGATCGCGACGCTGGAACGGCAGGTGCGCCATCAGCGACGGATCTTCGGCGTGGTGGCGACCTTCGGGGCCGTCGCGTTGCTCGGTGGATTCGCAGCGCCGACGCGTGACGTGATCCGCACACGCGGCATCGTGATCGTCGACGATCAGGGCCGAGAACGTATTCTGATCGGCGCGCCCATCCCTGTGTCCGGCAATCGGCTCCGGACGGACATGGCACGTGCCGAGCGGACGTGGGCGTCCCGCTTCCCCGATCCCAAGCAGTACATGCGCTGGTACGCGGGCTATCGCCACACCATGCACGGCATGCTGGTGCTGGACGAGCAGGGACAGGACCGCCTGGCCATCGGCGATTCGACGCCAGACCCGAACATCGGCAAGCGCATCGGGGCGAGCACGGGCATCATCGTGAATGATGCGCAGGGCTTCGAGCGCACCGGATACGGCATGCTCACCGTTGCCGGGAAGGACCGGGTCGTCCTTGGTCTGGACGGGAAGGACGGCGAGGAGGCGGTGGTGTTGTCGGTGCATGACGACGGCCCGGCCGGGCTCTCCGTCCGCGGGGCCAGTCGCCGGTCGATCTTCCTCGGCCTGTCGCCCGCCGTTGCGGCGCAGGGTGTCAAGGATTCCGGCGCGGCGCTCATCCTCCGCCGGGGCGACGTCGAGGCGTATCGGCTGTCCACGGACGATGTTCGACGGCCGAAATAGCGCGGCGCCGAGCACGCGGCTCGCCGACCCGCGTAGCTCGACGCGGCGATCGCGCTGCTGGCACCGATGGAAGCAGCGCGCGAGCTCGAGAGAGCCCGGTCTATCCGCCAGTTGCTGACTCAAGCTTCCGACAGGACGACGCGCGATGAACCGGCGCGAATTCTCACCCCACGCGAACGCGATGTGCTGCGCCTCGTTGCGGACGGCCTCGGCAACCCGGCCATCGCCATACGGCTCGGCATCAGCGAGCACACGGTGCACCGGCACGTCGCGAACATGCTCGTCAAGCTCGGTGTGCCGTCGCGTGCGGCGGCGGTTGCGACGGCGGCCCGACTCGGCCTGCTCTGAGGGCAGCCATGGCCCGTCCGGGCCATGGCGGGCAGCGCGCAAAGATGACCGGAAGGGGCGACGCGGCGCGGCACGGCGCGCCCTAACGTGATGGTGTGAGCGCCCCGGAGTCGCCGGATGCGCCGCAACACCCACGTAAGGAGTCGTGTCATGTCCACCGCCACGCCACCCGTCGCCGCGCCGGACCTCGCGGCCGTCAAGGTCCGTCAGCAGGCTGCATGGTCCACTGGGAACTACGCCATCGTCGGCACGACGCTGCAGATTGTCGGCGAGCAATTGTGCGAATCGCTCGACCTGCGGTCAGGCTCGAGGGTCCTTGATGTTGCCGCCGGCAACGGCAACGTGTCACTGGCGGCAGCGCGGCGCTGGTGTGAGGTCACGTCCACCGACTACGTGCCGGCATTGCTCGACTCAGGACGTGCGCGAGCGGAGGCAGAGGGACTTTCGATCAGCTTCCAGGAAGCTGATGCGGAGGCGCTGCCGTTCGCGGACGGATCATTCGATGTCGTCGTCTCGACATTCGGCGTGATGTTCACGCCCGACCAGCCGCGCGCCGCACAGGAGATGCTGCGCACCTGCCGGTCTGGTGGCAGGATCGGGCTCGCCAACTGGACGCCGGACAGCTTCATCGGCCAGCTGTTCCGCATCATCGGTCGCTACGTGCCGCCAGCGGCAGGTGTACTGAGTCCGAGCCTGTGGGGCACGCCCGCGCGGATCGCCGAGCTGTTCGGCGCAGGCGCGACTGCCGTGCGGAGCGAAGTGCGTGAGTTCGTGTTCCGCTATCGCTCGGATGTGCACTGGCTGGAAGTGTTCCGGACGTTCTATGGCCCGATGCACCGGACGTTCGCGGCGCTCGACGCGACGCGGCAGGCGGCGTTCACGGAGGAGGTGCTGGCGCTGATGGCCGAGGGGAACCGGGCGACGGACGGGACGCTGGTGTTGCCGAGCCGGTACCTCGAGGTGGTGGTGGAGCGGGCGTAGTTCCGGTGACAGTGCACTCATTGCGTCCTGAGGATGATTGCCGCGTGATTCGGTGACAGTCGGACGGTCAGAAATGCGTACCGTCCCGGGACGCCTGCATCGCTCCCACCGTCCTGATCTCAGTATGTCCCGTCTCGCACGCGTCGTCATTCCTGGACTCGCGCATCACGTCACGCAGCGCGGGAACGGCCGCCAGCAGGTGTTCTTCAGCGACACCGACCACGCCCGGTATCTGCAGCTGCTGACCGAATCCTGCGCCGCGACGCGTGTGTCGTGCCTGGCGTACTGCCTGATGCCGAATCACGTGCACCTGATCCTCGTCCCAGCCACCGAGGACGGTTTGCGTCGATGTCTGTGCGTGGTGCATCGCGCGTATGCCGGTGCGCTGAACGCCCGGCGAGGGCGGAGCGGGCACTTCTGGCAGGGGCGCTACGCCTCCGTGCCGATGGATGAGTCGCACCTGTACGAAGCCCTGCGGTATGTCCTGCTCAATCCGGTCCGTGCGCAGCTGGCGCTCACGGCAGAGGCGTGGCGTTGGTCGAGCGCCCGGGTCTACCTGGCCGGGGAGCGCGATGGGCTCACGAATCCCTGGCGGATGCTCGGATTGATCGGCGACATGCGGACGTATCTCGCCGCGCGGCCCGACGCCGTTCGCGTGGAGCGGTTGCGGGTGGCGGAGACGATCGGTCGCCCCGCGGCGGAGCCGGACTTTCTGCGCCGCCTCGAACAAGCGACAGGCCGCCGACTGCGGCCGCGGCATCCCGGGCCGAAGCGGCAGCCGCCTGTGGATCGGCAGTGCGATGCCGCGACTGTCACCGGAAGTCTCGACTTCGTGCAATGAGTGCACTGTCACCCCAGCCGTGCACCCCAGCCGTGTTGTCATCCTGCGCGCCGGCGAAGCGGCGCGACTGGTCGCGGATCAGGTGCATTCATACGCCTGTGGGGATGGTGGAGCGGTGCGTTTCACGATGGCGGTTCTCGAACCTGGCGGGATCGAGCGAGCGTGATTCCGGTCGCGCAGCCGATCCCGCGCCGTGTTTCCGGCTGCGAGGGGCACACACCGGTAGTACTCTTCAATGATGCCACGCCCTCTTCGCCTCCTCACCGCACTGCTCAGCTTCGTTGCCCTGCAGGGGACCCTGCTCGGCAGCGCGAGTGCGTGCGCGCAGGCGGCGGCGCCAGCCCGAGTCGCAGTCCCCGGGACCGCGATCGCGATGGAGAACATGACTGACGCGACCGTCGGCGCGGTCGAGCACCATTGCGACACGCCACAGCAGGGACCGCGCGAACCGGGGCCGAGTGATCAGCACTGCGCCACCATGCTCGTCTGCGCCTTCGCCGTGGACTCGCCGGTCGGCGTGACACTGACCGTGGCGTCGTCGACGCCGTCGGCCCGCGTTGATGGCCAGAGTCTCCGCACGCCTCCCTCGCTCGGCGTCGCGCCCGAGCTCCCGCCGCCGAAAGTCTGAGCGCGGCACTGCCTCGGCGCATACGCGCGTCACGAGGCAGCTGCTGACCTGACGCGTGTGGCCATTCCGGTCACCGCGCTGGTGCCGTACACCACGCATCCCACATGGGCGGGTGCCGCGGGTGTACGCCGACATGGTGAGCTGGAACGTGACAACCGAACGAGTCCCTCACGACTGCCGCGGCGCGCGACGCCACGGCGCGGTCGCTGCCGTTTTCCTTGTGCTTGTACCGCTCGCGCTCGCGGCGCAGCCGACGCCGGGCGCCCGCTCGACGGCGGACGACGATCCGGCGCTGACCGCGCTGATTGCGCGCGCGACGAGCGCGAACCCGCGACTGCGCGCGACGGCGGCGCGCACCCAGGCCGCGCGTGCGCGCATCGGTCCCGCCGGCAGTCGGCCGGATCCGATGCTGATGAGCGGGCTGCAGAACTTTCCGCTCTTCAGGCCCGGCTTCACGGACGAGATGACGATGAAGATGGTCGGCATCTCACAGACCGTCCTCTTTCCCGGCAAGCAACGTCTCCGCCGCGAGGTGGCTGAGCGCGATGCCGATGCGGTCGTCGCGCTGGATCGAGTCGCACGCGCCGAGTTGGTGGCAACGGTGAAGGCGGCCTGGTACGAAATCGCGTACCTGGATGCGGCACTCGAACTCACACGGCAGCAGCGTACGGTGCTCGACGGCGTCGCCGCCGTCGCGATGGCACGGTATGACGCAGGTGCTGGATCGCAGGCGGATGTGCTCACCGCGCGGATCGATGCCGCCAAGCTTCGCGACGATGAGCTCGGCCTGCAGGCGGAGCGCACGTCGTCGGTCGCCACGCTGAACGCCCAGCTCGACCGCGCCAGCGACACACCGGTCAGCACGGTCACGATCTCCGCTCGGCTTCGGCGCGCCGCGATGCCGGACACGCTCGACGCACAGCGGTCCCCGTTCCCGGCACTCAGCGATCTGCAGATGCGCGCGATGCAGGCGGCCCCGATCCTGGTGGGCCATCAGCGCGAGATCGATGCGCAGACGCACCGTATCGCCCTCGCCCGCATGGAGGCACGGCCCGATTTCGACGTCGTCGTGCAGTACGGTCAGCGCAACCGGCTGCCCGACATGCTCACGCTGCAGGTGGCAATTCCGCTGCGGTTGCAGCAGCGCACGAACCAGGGCGAAGTGATCGCATCAGCGCGGGCCGAGGCGGCGGCGCTCGAAGCAGAGCACGACACGCAGCGCAATGAGGTGTACGGCACCATCGCCTCGCTGCTCACGTCTGCGGAGCGCGCGCGAGCGCGACTCGCGCTCTATCAGGCCTCGGTGATGCCGCAGCGCCGGGCCGCGGTCGATGCCGCACTCGCCAGCTACCGCGGCAACAGCGGTTCGCTGGCGCAAGTGCTGAGCGCGGAAGCCGCGTTGCTGAATGACACCATGACCGCCGCGCGCGCTCTCTCCGAGTTTGCAAAGAGCGTCGCTGCCCTCGAACTCATCGTTGGATCAGAGGTCCTGCCATGAATTGCCAGACACCAACTGCGCTCGGCGTCACGCGAGCGCTCATTGCGCTCGCGGGCACGATGACTGTGCTGCTGGTCGGATGTAATCAACAGAGCAATGCCGCTTCACCGCCGCGCGCGGGCGCGGACTCGGCCCGTGCGACGGCGTCCGACGCCGCCATGCCCGGCATGCAGATGAGCGCCGACGGTTCGGCGATGCTGTCGGCCGCGGCTATCAGGCAATTCGGCATCACATTCGACTCGGCGGTGGTGCGCGAGCTGCGTGGTTCATTCCGGAGCGTGGGCACGGTGTCGGTCGATGAGTCAGGTATTGTGGCCGTGACGACGAAGGTCGCCGGCTTCATCGAACGGCTCGATGCGAAGGTGACCGGGCAGCGCGTCACGCGTGGACAGGTGCTGGCTGCGATCTACTCGCCCGAGGTGCTGGTTGCCGAGGAGGAACTGCTCGTCGCGCAGCGACTCCGTCTGCAGGCGGAGAACGCCACGACTCCGGACGACGGGAGTCTGCTCAGCGCAGCGCGTCGGCGACTCCGGTTGCTCGATGTGAGCGATGCGCTGATCGACGAGATTCTGCGCGCGAACCGGGTCCAGCGGACGACGCCGATCATCGCGCCCGTGAGTGGGGTGCTGACGGAGCGTGCGGTGTCACAAGGGCAGGCCGTGCAGGTGGGCATGCCGCTGTTCACGATCTCCGACCTGTCGAAGCTGTGGATCGATGTGCGGATCCCGGCCGCGACTGGTGCCAGCGTCCGCGACGGCATGTCGGCGTCCTACACCGTTTCCGGCGCCCCGGGTCGCACGTACACCGGCCGTGTCTCGTACATCTATCCCACCGTGGGCGATCAATCCCGAACGCTCAGTGCACGCGTGCTGGTTCGGAACGATGACGGCGTGCTCAAACCGGGGATGTTCGCGACCGTAGCCATCGCTTCCCCCGGGCGCCGCGTGCTCACGGTGCCACGCGCCGCCGTCATCGAGACCGGCGATCGGTCGGTCGTCTTCGTGGACATGGGTGGCGGACAGCTGATGCCGCACGACGTCGAAGTCGGCGCGGCGACGACGGATCTGGTCGAGATCCTGGCAGGCCTGACCTCCGGGCAGCGGATCGTGACGTCGGCGCAGTTCCTGCTCGAATCGGAGTCGAACATGGCAGAAGTGATGCGCAGCATGATCGGGATGGGCACCGCGAAGGGATCATCCGACACGGACATGAAGGGCATGGACATGAAGGGCATGGACATGCGCGGAGCTGGCTCGACACCGGCGAAGTCGCTCCCGCCGGCGAGGCCCTGACGATGCTCTCGCGTCTCATCGCGTGGTCCGTCACGCATCGCCTGGCTGTCGCACTGGTCACCACCGTCCTCACCATTGCAGGAGTGATCGCGGTGATGCGCACACCGGTGGATGCCATTCCCGATCTCTCGGATGTGCAGGTGATCGTGATGACCGAATGGCCCGGTCAGGCGCCACAGCTGGTGGAGGACCAGATCACGTATCCGCTCGAGACGGAACTGCTCAAGGTGCCACACACCAAGGTGGTGCGCGGCATGAGTCAGTTCGGATTGTCGGCGGTGTACGTCGTGTTCGAGGACGGCACCGATCTGTACTGGGCGCGCAGTCGCGTGGTCGAATATCTCAACGGCGTGCGCAATCGATTGCCTGATGCGGCGCGACCGACCCTTGGCCCTGATGCCACCGGCGTCGGGTGGGTGATGCAGTACATCCTCGCCGACACGACCGGGACGCGGAACCTGAGCGAGCTTCGGTCGCTGCAGGACTTCGTCGTCAAGCCCGCGCTCACATCTGTGCCCGGTGTCGCGGAGATCGCGTCACTCGGTGGATTCGAGCGCGAGTATCACGTGCAGGTCGATCCGGACAAGCTGCTCTCGTTCGGTATCTCCATGGCGGCTGTCGGCGAGGCCGTCCGCGCGTCGAATCAGGATGTTGGCGGTCGAGTGCTGGAGATGGGCGGCACCGAGTACACGGTGCGCGGCCGCGGGCGCTTTCAGTCGCTCGATCAGCTGCGGCATGTCGCGCTGATGCAGTCGGGCGGCGTGCCGGTGGAGCTTGGCGATGTGGCGACGGTGAACGAAGGCCCCGCACTGCGTCGCGGGATCAGCGACTTGAACGGCAACGGGGAGGTCGTGACCGGCTGGGTCGTGATGCGATACGGTGCCAATCCGCGCGACGTGATCACTGGAGTGAAGGCGCGCATGCGGGAGTTGCGTGGTGCCCTCCCGTCCGGTGTCACGTTCGCGGAGGGCTACGACCGATCATCCCTCATCGACCGGGCGATCGAGACGTTGCGCTCGAAGCTGATCGAGGAGTCGATCATCGTGGCGCTGGTTGCGGTGGTGTTCCTGCTGCATGCCTCGAGCGCACTCGTCGCCATCATCACGCTACCGGTCGGGCTCTGTATCGCGTTCCTCGCGATGCGGGCGCTCGGCCTGTCGGCGAACATCATGTCGCTCGGCGGGATCGCCATTGCGATCGGCGCGATGATCGACGCGGCGATCGTGATGGTCGAGAACATGCACAAGCACATGGAGCGCGATGGGACGGATCGCGCGGCCGGACGTGAGGGCAAGGAGCACTGGCAGCTGGTGGTGCAGGCGGCACAGGAGGTCGGGCCGGCGCTGTTCGTGTCGCTGCTGATCATCACGGCCTCGTTTCTCCCCGTCTTCGCGCTGGAAGATCAGGAAGGGCGCCTCTTCAAGCCGCTTGCCTGGACGAAGACCCTTGCGATGGCATCCGCCGCGTTGCTGTCCGTGACGTTGGTCCCGGTGATGATGGGCACGTTCATCCGCACCGGCGTCAGGCCCGAGTCGGCGAACCCGGTGAACCGGCTGCTGGTGCGCGCGTATCGCCCGCTGATCGCACTCGTGCTGCGATTCCGCTGGACGACGATCGGCGTCGCATTGGTGGTACTGCTCGTGTCGATCCTACCATGGAACCGGCTTGGTCGCGAGTTCATGCCGGCGCTGCACGAAGGGGCGATGATGGACATGCCATCGCTGTATCCGGGGATCGGCAGCGAACAGGCATCGACGGCACGTCGACACTCCTTACGCCACTACAAAACCTGCCGCCTGCTCCGGCGTGAGTTCGATA
>JANNVN010000357.1:0-3941 GCA_031414435.1 Gemmatimonadaceae bacterium | reverse complement strand
TCAAGCTCGATCTGTATCAGGACGAGATCTTCGTGTTCACGCCGACCGGCGATGTGGTGCAGTTGCCGAAGGGTGCGACCCCGATCGACTTCGCGTTTGCGGTGCATACGGCCGTCGGGCTGCGCTGCCAGGGGGCCAAGGTCAACGGGCGCATCACGCCGCTGTCGCGCCCGCTCAAGAATTCGGAGACGATCGAGATCCTGACGTCACCGTCGGCGAAACCAAGTCGCGACTGGTTGGCGCACGTCCGGACCAGTCGTGCGCGCTCCAAGATCCGGCAGCAACTGCGCCACGACGAGCAGGTCACGAGCGAGAAACTCGGCCGCGAGATTCTGGATCGGGAGCTCCGACGTCGGCGGCTGGGGAAGGTCACCGACGAGATGCTGAACACCGCCGCGAAGGCGCTCAGCCTCACTGATGCCGTTCACGTCCTGGCGGCGATCGGCCAGGGCGAGATCCAGATCCTCGCGGTCGTCAAGCAGCTCTTCCCGACGGCGGACGAGTCGGTCGAGCCCGCAAAGCCCAGTGTCATCGAACGGCTCGTGGATCGCGTGCGTGGCACGCAGAACGATCGCGGCGTCAAGATTCACGGTGTTGATGGTGTCATGGTCCGCTACGCCCAATGCTGCCAGCCCGTCCCCGGCGACGAGGTGGTCGGCTACGTCACCCGCGGGCGCGGTGTCAGCATCCATCGGGCGGACTGTCCAAACCTGCTGCCACTGGCGCACGAGCCGGAGCGGCGCCTCGAAATCGACTGGCAGGAGAAGTTCGGGGAGCGTTTCATCGTGCGGCTCGCGCTCGAAGGAACCGACCGTCGCGGGCTGTATGCCGATGTCGCGAGCGCCGTCAGTTCCACCGGGACCGATATCCGCCAGATGGACCTCAAGGCCGTCGACGGCCGCGCGGTCGGCGCGGTGATGGTCGAGGTCGAGAACCTGCAACATCTGCAGCAGATCCTGAAGGCTGTACGTCGGGTGAAGGGCATCAGCGAGATCGCCCGTCGGGAGCGTATCTCGACGGAGGAGTAGGGCCGACCTCGCCCGGCACGGGCGCCAGCCCCTGTCCCGGCCGCCCAGGCACGAGCTGCTTGTCGTGGGGCTCCCCGAAGAAACGCCGATAGTCTATCTTCACGGGATGAGAAACTCGCTGTTCGACCTCCAGGCGCCGTATCTGCCGGCCGGCGACCAGCCCCGCGCGATCCGCGAGCTGTCGGCGGGCCTCGAGCGCGGCGACCGGTATCAGACGCTGCTGGGCGTGACCGGCTCCGGCAAGACGATGACCGTGGCCAGCGTGATCGCCGACTGGGGCCGTCCCACGCTGGTCCTCTCGCACAACAAGACGCTCGCGGCGCAGCTCTACGGAGAGCTGAAGGGATTCTTCCCGAAGAACGCGGTCGAGTATTTCATCTCCTATTACGACTACTACCAGCCCGAAGCGTACGTCCCATCGAGCGACACGTACATCGAGAAGGATGCATCGATCAATGAGGACATTGATCGACTGCGGCTGCGCGCGACCTCGAGCCTCATGGAGCGCGAGGACGTGGTCATCGTCTCGACGGTGTCGGCGATCTACGGCCTTGGCGATCCGGTCTCGTATCGTGAGCGGATGATCAGTGTGGATCAGGGGCAGAAGATCGCACGCGATGACCTGCTGCGCCTGCTGGTCGGTATTCAGTACCAGCGCAATGACGTGGCCTTTGATCGTGGGACCTTTCGCGTGCGCGGTGATACCGTCGAGATCTTTCCCGCATACGAAGAGCAGGCGGTTCGCGTCGAGTTCTGGGGCGACGAAGTGGAACGCATCACGAAAATCGATCCGATCACCGGTGACCTGATCGCATCGCTCAAGCGTGCGGCCGTCTACCCGGCGAAGCACTTCATCACCAGTCGGCCGTCGCTGGAGAAGGCCGCCAAGGCGATCAAGGAGGAGTTGGCGGACCGATTGCTGGTGCTGCGCAACGAGGGCAAGCTGCTGGAAGCACAGCGACTGGAGGGCCGCACTAACTTCGATCTCGAGATGATGGCCGAGATCGGGACCTGCGCCGGCATCGAGAACTATTCGCGCCATCTCTCGGGACGGACCAGTGGTGATCGACCGGCCTGCCTCTTCGACTATTTCCCGGAGGACTTCGTCGTCGTCGTGGATGAGTCGCATGTGACGCTGCCGCAGATTCGCGGCATGTACAACGGCGATCGTGCGCGCAAACTGACACTCGTCGACTATGGATTCCGCCTGCCGAGTGCCCTCGACAATCGTCCCTTGGTCTTCGATGAATTCCTGGCGCTCACGCCCACGCTCATCAATGTCTCGGCGACGCCGGGATTGATCGAGCTCGAACTGAGCGAAGGGGTCGTCGTCGAGCAGGTGATTCGCCCGACGGGACTGGTGGATCCCATCATCGAGATTCGCCCGGTTCGCGGGCAGGTCGATGACCTCCTGCACGAGATTCGTCTGCGCGCGCGCAAGGACGAACGTGTGCTGGTGACGGTGCTGACGAAACGCATGGCGGAGGATCTCACCGACTACCTGCAGCAGGTCGGGGTCCGGGTGCGGTACATGCACGCCGATATCGATGCGATCGAACGCATGGAGATTGTGCGCGGGCTGCGGCTGGGCGAGTTCGATGTCCTGATCGGCATCAACCTGCTGCGCGAAGGACTCGACATGCCGGAGGTCTCGCTCGTCGCCATCCTCGACGCCGACACCGAAGGATTCCTGCGCAGCGATCGATCGCTGATTCAGACGGTGGGACGTGCCGCGCGCCACCTCGAAGGGCGGGCGATTCTCTACGCCGATCGGATCACCGATTCCATGAAGCGATGTATCGACGAGACGGATCGCCGGCGCACCATTCAGGTGGCGCACAACACCGCCAACGGTATCACGCCGAAGGGGGTGCGCAAGAGTATCGAGCAGGTCCGGTTCAGTACCCGCGTGGCCGATGCACGGATGGACGAAGCCGAGGAGACGGATGGTGCACCGTTGGCGGCATATGGTCAGCGGAAGGTGGCCGAGCCGGCTGGCGGCTACAGCGCCGCCGACTTGCCAGCGTTGATTGCACAGCTCGAGAAAGAGATGCAGGTGGCGGCGAAGGAGCTCGATTTCGAGGCCGCGGCGCGTCTGCGCGACCAGCTGTTCGAGCTGCGCGTGCGAAGCGGCGATACGGCTGGCGCCCGGAGCGGAGTCTCCTCCCTTGCCGCCGACGGCAAGAGCGGTGCTCGTGCCGGAAAGGGCGCTCGAGGGGGACGGAAGCAGCGTGGACGCTGAGCGTCTCCCGTCGATTGCGCTGGTCTCGCTCCCGCAGATCGAGGAACTCGGCGCGATGGTTGCGCGCGCACTGGTCGCGCCCGCGCTCGTCACGCTTTCGGGTGAACTCGGTGCAGGCAAGACGACGATGACGCAGGCGATCTGTCGCGGGCTTGGTGTCACCGCGCCGGTCACGAGTCCGACCTTCGCATTGATCAACGAATACGCGTTGACGACGGGCCGCGTGGTGCATTGCGATCTCTATCGGCTCGACACCGCGACGGAGGTGGCCTCCCTTGGCCTCGATGATCTGCTCTCGGACCCGACGGCGATTGTGCTGATCGAGTGGCCTGAACGCGCCGGCGCGCTGCTCCCGTCGCCGACGCTCGCGATCACGCTGGCGCACGAACCTGACGCGCCTGACCAGCGCCGGTGTTCGCTGGACTGGGCGTCATGAGTTTACGCCTTCGCCTCGCGATTGATGCCAGCGCCGGGCCCGCGTCGGTCGCGCTCTTCGTCGGTGACCTGCTCGTGCAATCGCGCCGGATTGATCGGCAGGGATCCGCCGAACTGCTCGCGCCAACCGTCGCTGACGTGCTTCACGCTGCGGGGAAATCGGCATCGGAGCTCACGGACGTGATTGTCGGCGGTGGCCCCGGCAGCTTTACCGGCATCCGCGTCGCCGGCGCGCT
>JANNVN010000356.1:0-5580 GCA_031414435.1 Gemmatimonadaceae bacterium | reverse complement strand
GAGGTGCGCACCCGCTTTCGTGGGCGCGTCGTGTCGGCCAAGGACCTCGATCGATTCTAGGGTCGCGGAGTCGAAGCCCGCAGCGTACTCCGCCAGGTGTCACACGCGAAATGCCTGGTGAGATCGCAACAGTCTCCGCGTGTGGCGAGAGTCATCCCCGCGGACAGTGACGGCAATCGAAAGTTTCGGCTGGCGGCGCAGCGCGCATTCATCGCGCGTGCGCCCGTGCTGCACGCCGCGTGGTCGAGGCGCGATTGTAATGCTGGAATGCAGCCGCTTTCGGCGCTGCGACGCTGCGATACAGCAGCGCTCATCCGCGGGCGACCGTCAGTATGCCACAACCTGCGGTACTGCAGGGAGTTACGAGTAGCGGGAGCCAGTCCGGTCACCGGGCATCGGCCGTGCACCCTGTCACGGCACACCGAGGGACTTCACTCCACGCTCCAGACTCCACGAGGTAGCCAATGTTGACCACCACAACGATTCGCAACGCCAGCCGCTGCGCCGCCGCCATCGCACTGCTGTCACTCGCCGCCTGCGCCGACGGCGCAACGACGGCGCCGTCTGACGCCTCACTGCGTCGTGGCGCCGACAATGCCGCGGCAGGGTCCGGAACCGGCGGGACGACCACCGCTGCAGGCCGCGTCGAGATCGCCCTCGTGCGCCCGTCGAGCGCACCCGTCGCGTCGGCCAAAGGCAAGGCGAAGTATTCCAACCGGGGTGGCGAGCGCGAGCTGGAAATCGAAGCCGAAAACATCCCGGCCGGCACCGCCGTGTCATTCGTGCTCGACGGCAGCGTGATCGGGAGCGGCACGGCAACGGCACTCCGCGAAGTCCGTCTCAATCTGAATTCCGACCTTGGTGCGACCGTCCCCATGTCCGTGGCAGGCAAGAGCGTTGTCGTGCGCACGAGCGCCGGTGCAACGATCGTCGCCGGGTCATTCTGATCTCTGCTCAATACGGGCGGTGCGTGCGCCGGGGGGCGATTGCTCCCGGCGCGCGCGCTGGCGGCCTCCCCCGGGCTGCAGCGTTTCCCCCGCCACGGCGCGTAGCTTCAACGACTCTTTGTGGAGGCCCCGAATGCGCGTGGTAATCATTTCTATGGCGGCGCTGGCGCTGGCGTCGTCTCCCCGACTCACGGCACAACCGTCTGCGGCCGGCGAGCTCAGGGAATGGCCCGTCCCGTACGGAGCCGAATCGCGCCCGCGAGACCCCTACGCCGATTCGGAAGGTCGGGTGTGGTTCGTCGGCCAGAACGGCAACTACATCGCCTACCTCGACTCGCGGACGAATCAGTTCCGCCGCTACGAGATCGAAGCCGGCACAAACCCCCACAACCTCGTGATCGAGAAGGGTATGGTCTGGTTCACCGGCAACCGCAACAACCGCCTGGTGAAACTCGATCCGGCAAGCGGCAAGCTGACGACGTACATGATCCCGGACAGCACCGTGCGTGATCCGCACACGATGGTCTTCGACAAGCGCAGCGGCGTGGCGTGGTTCACCGCCCAGAACGCAGGCGTCGTCGGGCGATTTGAGCCATCAACCGGACGCTTCCAGCTCTGGCGAACCGGAGCGGCCACACGCCCCTATGGCATCGTGATCGATTCCCGCGGCCAGCCATGGTTCGATCTGTTCGGCACCAACAAGCTCGCGACCATCGAGCCCGGCAGCACGCAAATGAAGACGTTCGACGTCGGCACCGAGCGAACGCGTCCCCGTCGCATCGCCATCACGTCGGATGATCAGATCTACTGGGGCGACTACTCTCGCGGATACGTCGGCCACCTGAACCCGCGTACAGGAGCCACCGCAGAGTGGCCCATGCCTGCTGGCGGCGTTGCACTGCCGTATGCGATGACCACCGATGACCGCGACGTCATCTGGCTCGCGCAGAACGGCCGCAGCAACGCACCGGCAACGTTGGTCGCCTTCGATCCGCGCACGAAGACGTTTGGCACGGAGATCCCCGTCGGTCAGCCGGGACCCAACACCATTCGGCACATGACCTTCGATCCGCAGACTCGGCTGATCTGGTTTGGCACCGATCAGGGGACGATCGGCCGGATCACCGTGCCGCCAGCCGTGTTGATCAAGTAGCAGTCGTCTACTGCATATGGCACGGTGTGACGCGATAGCTGCGCTTGCACCGTGTGCGTCGAGCGAACAGCAACGCGACGTCAGGACAAACAGAGTCACGAGCTGGTCGACCACAGCTGCGTGGGACTACTTCCGTTCAAACACCGTGCGCCCACCCACCACGGTACGCACCACCTTCACATCGCGGATCAGCTCAGGCGGGATGGTCGTGATGTCGCGCTCCAGAATCGCGAAGTCGGCGAGCGCGCCAATATCGAGCGTCCCCCGGTTCCCTTCATCGAAGCCGGCATACGCGCCGCCATACGTGTACGCACGCAGTGCCTCACCGACAGAGATCTTCTGCGCCGGCACCCAACCGTTCGGGTGTTTGTCATCGAGCGTCCGCCGCGTCACCGCGGCGTAGATCCCCTCCAACGGGCGCGGCGGGGCAACGAACCAATCAGAGCCGAACGCCAGCGCCGCTTTTGCATCCAGCAAGGCGCGGAAGGCATAGGTGCGCGAGGCGCGTTCGGGGCCGATCAGGTTGTCCGCAAAACGGCCATCGTCAATCGCGTGATACGGCTGCATTGACGGAATCACCCCGAGCTTCCCGAAGCGCGCCATGTCGGCCGGTCCGATGTGCTGCGCATGTTCAATACGAAACCGACGATCCCGCGGCCCATTCTCCCTCGCCACTCGTGCGAAGATATCCAGCTGCGTCGCGATGGCACGATCACCGATGGCGTGCACCATCACCTGCAGCCCCGCCTTGTCAGCGCCGAGGGTCAGCGCATACAGGATCTCCGGAGGCGTGACAAAGAAACCCTTGTCCGTCGGCTTGTCGGTGAAGCCGTCGAACATGGCCGCTGTGTGCGAGCCCAGCGATCCGTCCACGAAGCCCTTCACCCCACCGATGCGCAGCCAGTCGTCTCCTCGCCCGCGCGTCGCCACCGTATCACGCAGGCGCATCCATTCGGCCAGTGGCGTGTTGGCATAGATCCGCGTCTTCAGGCGCGGCGTGTTGTGCGCCCGTTCGAAGACAGCAAGATCATTCCATGACCCCATGCTGTGCACACTGGTCACACCGTACGATGCGACGTAATCCATCGCGGCGTCGAAGGCGCGATCCTCGACCGCTGGCGGTGGTATTGGCACCTTGAGCATGACGAGGTCCTGCGCATTGTCCTTCAGCACACCGGTCAGTTCACCCGAGGCATCGCGGACGATCTCACCGCCGGCCACGTCCTTCACGTTCCGCATGACTCCGGCTGCAGTCAGCGCCAGCGTATTGGCGAGATTCATGTGCCCGTCGAGCCGATTGATCCAGACAGGATTGTCCGGCGTCACCGAGTCGATCCAGTCGCGACGGGGCAATTCCCCGCCCCAGTTCATGTGATCCCAGTCACCGTTCGTGATCCACGCCCCTTTCGGAAGCGTTCGCGCGTGGTCACGAATACGGCTGATGAACTCACCTTTCGTCCGCGCATCGCGCAGCTGCACGGACGCCAACCCGAAGCCGCCGTCGAGAAAGTGCACATGTGAATCGATGAAGCCGGGGACCACCATCTGGCCGCGGGCGTCGATGACAGCGATCGCGCCGAGACGGGCGATCTGCTCGGTGGTGCCCAGCGCCGAGATCCGTCCGGCGCTGTCAACCGCAAGCGCCTGCGCCCATGGCCGGGCACTGACGCCAGTCCAGATACGCGCGTTGATCACGGCAGTGCTGGGCCGCGGGCCGCTGTAAGCCACCGTCACACAGCTGGTGAGCGCGACGGCGGTGACGAGCGTGAGCAGGAGACGCAGGCTGCGATGGCGCATGCTTGGAAGGCAGAGGGGGACAGTGGTGGCTCTCGGGAGGTGCATCACGACATCACCGACGAGCCAGCGCCGCAGTGATGGCCGATTCTGCCAGATCGGCCATGATGCGATAGCCTGCTTCGTTCGGATGCACACCATCGTCGCCGAGACCAGCGCGCAATCCAGCGCGGTCATCCTTCATCGCCGTGTGGTAGTCCAGATAGACGGCTCCGACCTTGGCCGCATAGGCTTTCATCCAGGCATTGATGGCCACGATCCGCGGCGCCGGCGTCAGCCCCGGCCGCCACGGGTAGTCGAACACCGGCAGAATCGACGACAGCACCACACGAATGCCGTTCGCCTTCGCGATGTTGGTCATCGCGGCCATGTTGTCCTGAATCATCTCGTTCGTGGATGGCCCGGTGTTGCCTGCGATGTCATTCGTCCCTGCGAGAATCACGACCACCGCGGGCTTGAGCGACACCACATCCGCATGAAAGCGGATCACCATCTGGGGCGTCGTCTGTCCGCCGATGCCGCGACCGATGTACGGCTTGCCCGGGAACATCGCGGGGAAATACGGCACCCACCCCTCGGTGATCGAGTTGCCCATGAAGACCACGCGGCGCTCGGTTGCCGCCGGGGCGGCGAGTGCGCGATTGGCATCCCGGTAGCGGGCGAAGTTCGCAAAATCATTCCGGAACACTGAATCAGATGCCCGCTGGCGAGCGAGGGCGGAATCGCGACTGATGGTCGTCTCCGCAGCCGGCGGAGGCACCTGCGGCTCGCAGCCGGATAGCGTGAGCAGCAGCACGGCGGAGCTCGAAATGACCGCAGCAAGGCGCATCGGAAGTCACGGAAAGGAGGCGGAACTGACACACCGCGTGGAAGATGGCGCCGGAGCGCGCTGCGCGCCAAGTTCAGCATGTCATTCCGCGCGGCCCAACCGCGCACCACCACTTCGGAGGCGTCCGTGCCCGATACCTGGGATGCAATCGTCGTCGGCTCCGGCATCGCCGGAGGCTGGGCCGCCAAGGAGCTGACGGAAAAAGGGCTCCGCGTGCTCCTTCTGGAGCGCGGCCGCAACGTGGAGCATGTGAAGGACTATCCGAATGCCACCAAGGGTCCCTGGGAGTATCCGCATCGAGGCAGCAACACGCGCGCCATGCGCGCCGCGCGCCCGGTACTCGAACGCAGTCGATTTGCGCTCAACGAAAAGAACCCCGACTTCTGGGTCAATGAACAGGAGTCGCCCTACACGGAAGTGAAGCGCTTCGACTGGTATCGTGGCTATCAGGTTGGCGGACGCTCGCTGATGTGGGGTCGCTGCAGTTTTCGCTTCAGCGACATCGACTATGAGGCCAATGCGAAGGATGGCATCGCCATCGACTGGCCGATCCGCTACGCGGACATCGCACCGTGGTACAGCTACGTCGAAAAGTTTGCGGGCATCGCCGGCTCCATCGAGCGCTTGCCGCAACTGCCCGATGGTGAGTTCCAGCCGGTGATGCCGCTCAATTGTGTCGAGGAAATGTTCGCCGGCAAGCTGGCGGGCCTCTATGACGGCAAGCGCCGCATGATCTCCAGCCGCACGGCAAATCTCACCCGACCGCTGCCGGGCCGCGGCGCCTGCCAGTCGCGTGATGCCTGCTGGCTCGGCTGCCCATACGGTGCCTACTTCAGCACACAATCGTCAACGCTGCC
>JANNVN010000355.1:0-10823 GCA_031414435.1 Gemmatimonadaceae bacterium | reverse complement strand
CGACGGAGAATCAGTCTGTTCGGCACCGCGGTCAGCGGATCGAGTCGGCTGGCGATCAGGTCCTGCGGTGCCGCCGCAATGCCGCTGAGCGTGAACTGGCCAGTGGATCGCTCGTCGACGTTCACCCAGCTGTTCGCCAGGGCGACAGTCGCGCTCACGGGAGTGCCGGCATTGATCACGGTCCCATTGGCAACGCTGCCGCCACACTCACCCAGGTTGAGCGCGTCATTGATCCCGGCCATCTCGAAGTGGCGCGCATAGATGACACGAAGCTGGTATCCCGTCCCGATCGTGTCGACGGATGCGATACCGACTGAGTTGAGTGACTCAGACACGCGGAACTGATAGGTATTGGTGCCGCTGTTTGGCGTGACACGCGTCCAGAACCCGTTGTTTTCGCGCACCGCCAGCCAGATCGGCGCATCCTCAGCGCAATACCGGAGTGTCACGTCCGTCCCGGTCAGCGGCTGTGCCGCCACGGTGAGCGTGAGGGTGACGGTGTCCGTCACTCCGGCAGCCCGCGTCGCAAAGATCGTGACGGGGTACGACCCCGCAGCGACGGTGCCACCGACCGCAACGGAAACCGTGCTCGTTTCCGACCCGGCGGGAATCACAGCCGGTGAGAAGTTGACGAGAATGCCTTCAGCGCTGCGCGCCGAAAGTGTGACGGCGACCGGCGCAGTGACGCGGAGTGTGGTGAAGACGCTCGCTGCGCCCGCTGTGACGCTCACGACCGATTGGCTGAGTGACGGCGGCGTTGGCGGCACCGTGGTCGGCGTGTCACCGCCAGTACATCCCGTCAGTAGAGCAGCGGCTCCACAACATGCCACCAGCGCGCGGAGCCATCGTTGTGAGATAGCCGATCGCATTGCCACTTGCGTCGTCATCGTCGTCATCACCTGATCCACGTGACCTCCATTCGCGCCTGCACTACCTGATCGAGCTCAGATGACCCGGAACTTCACGTCGGTGTCGCGTTACGGCAACCGTTATCGTGGCGCGAGCGAATATCGTGACGTTCTGCGGTCAATACGTACTTGTCGGGGGCAGGGCGGTTCTTTTGGGTGCTCACGCCGTCCATATCTCGGCCATGTGCTGCGCCTCTGCCACCGCACTGGCGAAACACGCGAACCCGGTTCATAGTAGCAATACGGACCAACCTGTTGTCCTCCGCTTCCCCGTTCTGGTGCCACATGCTCCGCCTAACGCGCCTCGCCACCGGTCTCGCCCTGCTTGTCTGTGCCGCCTGCTCCTCGACGACGGAACCCGAGGCCCCGGCGCTCAGCGGCGACACTGCGCTGCGTGCCGCGAATGTGTTCGCCGCGTTCAGTCAGGGCCCGGACGGCTTCGTGTCATCTTCTCCCTCCCCGAACGATCCCACCGCACCGGTCACCTGTCCGCGGGGCGGTTCGTTCCGGACGACGGTGGATGAGTCGGGTCCTACGGCGCGCGGCTCGGTGGCCTTTCGTGGCTGTGGCGTCGCCGACGCCAGCGGCCAGGTCTGGACCTTCACGTCGCTGCCAGCGCTCGCGCTCGTGGTCACGCCCACAGTGACAGACTCCACGCTCACCGCTGACGGCAGCATCATCGGCGCCCTCCGCGTCGAGTCCCTCGGCGTGCGCGGCACCTGCAGGATCGACACTCGCGTCCGGGTCGAGCTGCGATTGACCCCGCCGTTCACGGAGCGGGGGCGACAGACTGGCCAGATCTGCGGGCGGGTGATTGATACGACGTGGACGACTGTGGCGATCGAGTGAGCTGTGGCAGTGCGCGGCTGCTCCGTGCGCCCAGAATGCGCCAACGAAAAGCGCCCGGCTCATCACCGGGCGCTTCGTCGGTTTGTCTCGAGTGGCCAGGGAGGGAATTGAACCCCCGACACGCGGATTTTCAGTCCGCTGCTCTACCAACTGAGCTACCTGGCCTAGAACAACAACCTACCCACGCCGCCTACGACCATCAACCCGCCGTCCTCGCAACACCACTCGCGTTTCCGAGCCAGCCTCGCCACGCCACGATGATTCCTGAGCGCAATCGCAGCCGTTCAACGCGCGCTCAGACTCACGCACACGCCCCATCTACCAACCGACCTACACCCCTGCCGGCCGCACCCCATACCGCGCTGTGATCACACTCTTGATCCCGCCACGCACCGCGAAATCCCCCTTCACCTCGAAGAACGTCGGCTGCGTCAGCTTCACCAGATCATCCAGAATGTGATTCACCGCCCGCTCGTAGAAAATCCCGTCGTTCCGGAAGCTCCACAGATACATCTTCAAGCTCTTGAGCTCAACACAGAACTCCGCGGGAACATACGTCAGGTACATCGTCGCAAAGTCGGGCGCCCCGCCCTGCAACAGACTGAGCTCCGCCGCATCCGTCTCCACCCCGCCCAGCGGACACAGGCTCGTGAACTCGGGGCAGATCATGTGGATCTCATACTTCCGGTCCGCATACGGGTTCGGAAACGTCTCGAGCAGTTCAGGCTTGGGCATCGCTGGTTCGTGGAAGGGTCTGACAGGAATTTAGCACCCCACCCAACCACCCCGGCCGAGTGTCCGAAGCAAGCCACACTTGCACACCCGTGTACCTGACCCTACCGTACACTCATCGGTTCGACGGTGCATGCCGTTGACCATCTCCGCGGGGTCCAACCCAGCGGTATAGCCCCCCGGCAAGTCCGGGGGGCTCTCTTTTTGTGCCAACTCCCGCGCGCGCCGTGCGCCTCACGCCACGGCCAGCCCGCATCGACGCATCTGAAAGATGTTCACGCGGGATCAGCGGTGAATGCGAGACGGCCTGCGCCAAGCACTGAGCCGGTGCCGGTGCCGGTGCCGGCGCCGGTGCGTATCGAACCATCGTGAACTCTGTGCACGCGGGGACCGCGGAGAACGCGGGGCGGTCTGCGCCAGGCATTGCCAAACGCCCCCTGAGAAACAACAAAAGCTGCAGGAACTGCGCTCTCGTTCACGCAGTTACCACAGCCGTTCACAACCATCGACGTTCACAGAACTCTGCGTCCAGCACAGACCGCCCCCGCGTCCTCCGCGGGCCCCGCGTGAACAGTGTTTTCAGTTGACGCGACGCACCGACCAAGTCCCACCCACGCCGACATCACGACCCAGCAAGAACGAAGTCAGCAATCCCGAGCACTCACAAACTCAACGCCCCTGCCGCAGGATCTCGGACAGCTCGTGCAGTCGCTCCTGATCTCGCACACTGAGGCCCGCCTTGCCACCGCCGCTCGACATCTTGTCCAGCAGCTCGTTCAGCTCCTCCGTCGCGCTCAGTGCAGGCGCCACCGTCGCCGTCAACGCCGGACGCTGCGGTGCCACGACCGGCGGCCGACGCTGCACCAGCGCGTTGCTGCGAGCCACCACATCGTCGGCGGCGTCCATCGCCTCACCACTGCGGGGCGGACGCATCGTCGAGCGCGGCGGAATGGCACGCAGCGTGTCGTCTTCCGGCAACTCCGGCGCCTGATTGAAGCGATCCTGCCACGTCCCGATCTTGGTCGCATTCGGCAGCCGAACCAGCAGCCATGCGGTGAACAATCCGCCCAGGTGCGCGAAGTGCGCCACACCGCCGCTGGAGCCAGAGACGCCAAGGAACAGGCTGATCAGCGTAAAGCCGAAGACATACCACCGGATCTGCATCGGGATCACGCCGAAGAACAGCAGGATCGTCCGAGGCCACGCGTGCGCAAAGGCGTACATCACGCCGATCACCGCCGCACTGGCACCCACCATCATGCCGCCGCGGTTTGCCGGCCACGCCCAGTGCAACGCCGCACCACCCAGTGCACAGAGCACATAGAACCGTACGAACCGGGACGTGCCGAACAACCGCTCAACGCGCGGGCCGAACTGCCACAGCGCGATCATGTTGAACAAAATGTGCCAGATGTCACCATGCACGAAGGCATACGTGATCGGCGACCACCAGCGCTGCAACACGTTGGTGCTGGTGAACGCGAAGATCGACGCCATGTCTTCCGGACGGACCACGGTCTGCTGCAGGAAGTAGATCGCGATGTTCGCGACCAGCAACCACTGCACCGCCGGCGTCAAACCGGCAGGACCTTCTTCCGTCTCGGTGTAACTCGACATGCTACGGGACCGCGGCAATAGGGCGTTAACAACGGCATTCATACGATAAAACACACGGCGGACAACGCGGTTCCGGCTTTACCTCCGCCCCGCCTCGCCGTCCTCGACAACCCTGCATCCGTCCCTCGACGATCCGGCATGTCGAGGGTGACGTCTCCCTGAAGGTCGGCCGGGAAGTCGGTTCGGGCAAGCCCGACGTCCTGCCGGAGACCCATACGCTGCGACTGGCTTCGAATCGCGTGCAAGTTCGAGACTCTGTTCACGCGGGGATCGCGGGGGACGCGGGGAAGTGCAACTGCCCTTCTTTGGAACAGCACTTCACCCGCAGCCGCTGTTCCCAAAGTTGCCGTTCCGCTCTTCCCCCGCATCCTCCGCGGCCCCCGCGTGAACAGAGTTGGATCCCGGCCAACCCGCAGAGGCTCAGGCACCCGAATCGAACCACGGCCGCGCTCGTACAGAGTTAGAACGTTTCACTGCCGCAGAACATCGCCCGCGCGCACCGAACGCCCGAAAGATTCCAACCCGATACAGAACCGAGCCTCAGCTCAACGCACCGCGTCCTGCACCAGCCTGTCACAGAACTCAACGAACGACACTCCCGCCGCCGCCGCGCTCTGCGGCACCAGACTCAGCGCCGTCATCCCGGGCAGCGTGTTCGCCTCCAGACAGGCCAGCGTCCCATCATCCGTCAGCCGGAAATCAATCCGCGCACACCCGCGCAACTTGAGCGCCACATACGCCCGCTCGGCGTACCGCTGCACCGTGGCCGTCATCTCCGGCGGCAGATCGGCCGGGAACACTTCCCGCGCCATCCCGGGCGTGTACTTGCACTCGTAATCGTAGATCTCCTTCACCGGGATGATCTCCCCCACCGGCAGCGCGACCCCGGCCAGCACGGGCACCGTCAGCTCCCGACCAGGCACGAACGTCTCGCACATCACTTCCCGGTCGAACCGGTGCGCCTCGGCCACCGCGCCTTCGAACTGCTCGCGCGCCTTCACGATCGTCAGGCCTACGGTGCTGCCTTCGCGATTCGGCTTCACGATCAACGGCAGGCCGAGGTAGCCGATCGCTGCATCGACATCCACTGGCGTCATCCGCCAGTGAGCGGTCGGTACACCCGCGTGCACCAGGATCCGCTTCGTCATGTCCTTGTCCATCGCAATCGCGGTCGCCATCGCCCCGCTCCCGGTGTAACGCACGCCGGCCACATCAAGCAACGCCTGCACCGTGCCGTCTTCCCCCTGGCCACCGTGCAGCGCCAGCACCACGCACTCCGCATCCCTGACCAAGGGGTGGGTCGGTAGCGTGGGCGTCTGATCATTCAGCTTCAGCGCCGCCAGCTCGCCGACCGACGGCGGCGCCGTACCGACCGATCGCTCGCGGAGCACTGCTTCGAGATCGGCCGCGATCGGTCCGGTCGCCGGATCGAGCAGGCGCACCTCATGCCCCGCCTCCCGCAGCGCCGCCGCCATCCGCAGTCCGCTCGCCAGTGACACGTTCCGTTCACTCGACGTGCCGCCCAACAGTACGGTCAATCGCATCGCTCAGCGGGCCATGAGGTAGGCCAGCACATCGGATCGCGTCACGATGCCGGCAATGTTGCCATGTTCGCGCACCAGCACCGCCGGATTGGTCTTTGACAGCAGCGTCACCACTGCATCCACCACCTGCGTGCCATCGACGATCGGGTACGGCGAGTCCATCACTTCACTCACCGTTGCATCCAGCATCTTTGGGTTCTCCAGGCTGCGACCTGTCAGTGACCACTCACTGATGCTGCCGACGCAGTTCTGCCCGTCCATCACCGGCAGCTGCGAGATGTCGTGCATCGTCATCAGGCGCAACGCCTGGCGAACACTCTGTCCTGGTGCTGCGCTGATCAGCGTCGGTGCACTCACATCCTTGTGCGAGATCAAGGTGCCGAGTGTCGCGCGATCCGACTCCAGCATCTGATTCTCGCGCATCCACTCGTCGTTGAACTGCTTCGACAGGTAGCGCTCGCCCGTATCGCACAGGAAGGTGACGACCAGAGCCTCCGGGTCATCGAGGTGGCGCGCCAGGTTCAGCGCCGCGTGTGCGATCAGTCCAGCCGATCCGCCGACGAAGATGCCCTCTTCACGCGTCAATCGGCGCGACATGGCGAAGGCTTCGCGATCGCCCACCGTGACGTAGTCGTCGATCACACTCATGTCGAGCGTGCCGGGCACCTTGTCCTGCCCGATCCCTTCCACCTTGTACGGTGCGCCGTGTGCTTCGCTCTGCCCCTTGCTGCGCCAGTATTCCGCCAGGATTGAACCATTCGGATCGGCACCGATGATCTTGATGTTCGGATTCTTCTCCTTTAGGAAGCGACCCACACCACTGATCGTGCCACCAGTGCCGGCCGCCGCCACGAAATGTGTGATGCGACCTTCCGTCTGCTCCCACAGCTCAGGGCCTGTCGTGGCATAGTGCGCGCCAGGGTTAGCCTGATTGTAGAACTGGTTGGCCAGCACTGCATTCGGTGTTTCGTGCGCAATGCGCTTGGCCATCATCACGTAGTTGTCGGGATGATCGTGCGCCACTGCCGTCGGCGTGATGATCACTTCCGCGCCGAAGGCCTTCAGCAAGCGCACCTTCTCCTGACTCATCTTGTCAGGCATGGTGAAGATGCAGCGATACCCTTTGTGCGCCGCTGCAATCGCGAGACCGATGCCGGTGTTGCCGCTCGTTCCTTCGACGATCACGCCACCCGGCTTGAGCTGTCCGCTGGCCTCTGCCGCTTCGATGATCGGCAACCCGATCCGATCCTTGACGCTGCCGCCCGGATTGAAATAGTCAGCCTTGCCGTAGAGCGGCGTGCGGACACCGCGTCCCACACGCGAGAGTCGGATCAGCGGCGTCCAGCCGATGGTCTCGAGCACCGAAGCGTACGGACGACGATGCCGTTCGACGTGGGTGCCAGTGGGCGTTGCAACCGGAGCAGTCATGTCAGCCTCGCGCCAGGACCACCCTTCGGCAGCCCGCGTCGCAGTCAGGAGTACACATCAGTGAACCACAAATATGCCACGTCGTGCGCGGACCCGGTTCTTCGGTCCGCTTCTACTGCTGGTTCTGGAGATCGATCAACAGCAACGGCTTGACGCAAAGACGCAAAGACGCCAAGGCGCGAAGGCGCGAAGGCGCGAAGGCGCAAAGAGTTCGCTGCGAGAACTACTCAATCCGCCAAGGAGCTTTGAACCGCGATTCGGAGCGTCAAGAACCGCGGACCATCGCATTTTTTGGGAACAGCCAGCGCCGGGCACCCACCGCACGAACCCACCACCATGAACAGACCACACCACCGCCGTCCAAATTCGCTCACTCGCGCCCTGACCTCTTTGCGCCTTTGCGTCAAGCAGTTGCAGTTCCGCTCGGGGCAGTTCCAGTTCGATTCAAGCAGAAAAGACAACGCCACGAGCCGTACCGAACCCGATCCGTCGCTGACCGGCCGCTTCGCACCAGCCCGCCAGCTCCACCAGATCGCCGTCCTCCAGAAACGCCCGCGTCTCGCCGGACGGCAACGTCAGCGGCTCGGCGCCACGCCACGTCAGTTCGAGCAGACAGCCCCGTTCCCCCTTCGTCGGACCGCTCACCGTACCGCTCGCCAGTAGGTCGCCCGGACGCAGGTTGCAGCCGCCCATCGCGTGGTGCGTGAGCAGCTGCGCCAGCGTCCAGTACATGTGCGTAAAGCTGGTGCGACTCACCGACACCGGCGCCTCACCCTGCGCTCGCATCGACGACGTCTGAAGACGCACTTCGAGCGTGATCGACACGCCGCCCGCGGCCTCGTTCTCCGGCGTGCTGAGGTACGGCAGCGGGGCCGGATCACCAGCCGGCCGAGCGAACGCCGGCGCCCGGAACGGCTCGAGCGCGTCCATCGTCACCACCCACGGGCTGAGGGTGGTCGCGAAGTTCTTGGCCAGAAATGGGCCCAGCGGCTGGTACTCCCAGCTCTGCACATCGCGCGCCGACCAGTCATTCACCAGGCAGAGCCCGAACATGTGCTCCTCCGACTCCGCCAGCGGAATCGTCGAGCCAAGGCGGTTGCCGGTGCCCACGAACACCCCAACTTCGCATTCGTAGTCCAGCGAGCGCGACGGCCCCACACTCGGCTCAGCATCGTTCGGGCCCTTCCGCTGACCCACCGGACGCTGCACCGCTGTCTCGGAGGGCACGATCGAACTCGCCCGACCGTGATAGCCGATCGGCACGTACTTGTAGTTCGGCAGTAACGCATTGTCCGGCCGGAACATGCTGCCAACGTTGGTCGCGTGGTACACCGACGCATAGAAGTCCGTGTAGTCGCCGATCTGCGCCGGCAGCAGCATCTCGACATCCGCCATCGGCACCAGCGCCGGGCCAAGGGCAAACGCGACTGGTCGGTTGGTGACGTCGAGTGCAGCGCTGATCGCGCCTCGCAGCACTCGCAACGGTGATCGGCCCAGCGCCATCAGCGCATTCAGCGACCCGTCGCCGCACGCCGAAACCGCCGCCTCGGATCCAACGAAACTCGCCGGCGCCAGCACTGCGGCGGCCGAGACATCGAGCACCATATCGCCGATCGCCACACCAACGGTTCCGCGCTCCACCGTTCCACGCCGGCGGAAGACGCCGAATGGCAGGTTCTGGATGGGAAAGTCGGTGTCGGGCGCGTTGGCGCTCTCGACCCAGCTGATGCGATCAGGGTGGTGCGTATCGTCCACGTCGTTGTTTTCCTTGAATCGTCACTGGGTGCGAATCACACCGGTCTGCGGGGCTCGCGGAATCGCAAACTCTGTTCTCGCGGTGGTCGGGCAATCGTCAACTCTGTTCTCGCGGGGCTCGGGCAATCGTCAACTCTGTTCTCGCGGGGCTCGGGCAATCGTCAACTCTGTTCTCGCGGGGCTCGGGAAATCGCCAACTCTGTTCTCGCGGGGCTCGCGGAGGGCGCGGGGAAGGGCAACTGCGAACGCTTGGTAAACTGCGCTTCCCACACCGAGCTCGCAGCCCCTTGGCGGTGTGGCCGAGTGGAATTGCTACGCGTGCCCTTGCCGCTGCGGCGTGTGTTGGCGATCCGCACTGGCAACTCCTGCAGCACATCGCGGTTGCTTTTCCATACAGCCAAGTTCTCTCCGCGCCCCCCGCGGGCTCCGCGTGAACGGAGTTTCTCTCATGGGAACCCATGGGGACGGAGTTCCTCCGCTCATGGGGACGGAGTTCCTCCGCTCATGGGGACGGAGTTCCTCCGCTCATGGGGACGGAGTCCCTCCGGCTGCCATCGCGGAACTCACGCCCCCGCCGCATGCCCTCGATCACCGCCAGCTCCTCCACCGGCTCCCGAAACGAACACGACCCAAACGCCACCACCCCGTCCGCACGCATCTCCGCCAGGAGCAGCGCCGACAACTCGAGCCCCAGCACCGACACCGCACCATCCGTGATCACAACCGCTGCCGGATCCGTACACTCCAACACCGAAGCGACAAACGCATCCGTCGCACCAGCACGAATGGCAGCCGCCGCCAGAAAGACGTTCAGGTAGCCATACATCATCCCGCGAATTGCATCCGGCGCGTACGTCAGACGGTACTCACCACGCAGCGGATGATGCAGCCCGGCGGTGGCCTTCGCCGTCACGCCCAGCTCTGAACAGCGACGCAGGAACCGCACGATCTCCGCCGATGTCGGAAACGCGTCCGGCGTCACGCCACCCGTCCGGATCTTGGCGCGAACGCCCGCTGCGCGTACTGCGTGCAGCAGCTCGACGGGATCGTTGCGATGCGGCAGTTCGCAGTAGAGCAGCACATCATCTGTCATCGCCGCGGCCGTCGCCAGCACGGTATCCGGCATCGACGTGCGGCCTTCGGCCACATCGATCTGCACGCCAAATGGCGCGGCAGCATTGAAGGTGCTGATCTGATCAGCCTCGCTCCCGAACTCCCCAGAGAGCAGCGCGCTCAGTCTCGCGCCACGCCAGGCCGCGTTCTGCGACAGGGCCAGCGAGCCCACCGCCGACTCCCACTCGGCCAGCCGAGCCACCGGCACCACGAAACGCCCCAGCATCCAGGCGTCGTCGCTGGCGCGGTAGTCGGCATAGTTCGCCACCGCATCGCGCATGCCCAGCGAGGCCGGCGGAAAAAGGCCGGCGTAGTCCACCACCCCAGCCACCAGTGTGCGCAGCGCTGCAGACGCTGCCGGCACACGGTGACTCACGACCTCAGTCACACCGCTTCTGGACGTACCTGACGGTACGCATCGGTCGCCTGACGAAGCGCCAGCAATGCCGACGCTTCGAGTTCGAAATCCACTGCCAGCTCGCCAAAGCGACCGGCATCAGGGGCTTCGAGATTCTTCGACGCGGCATCGGTGCCGCTGTGCCGACGTGCGAATTCACGCGAGGCCATCCAGATCGCGTTTGCCTTGCGCCACCACGCTTCTTCCGCCGCATCCACCTTCAGCGTCGACGACGACTTCTCATAGCTCTCGAGCATCGTCGCCAGCGCCTCGATCGAATGCCGCGCGGCGCTCTGCGAGACACGCTTTTCGGTCTGACTGCAGCTCAATGCGCCGAGGTGCGCGCAGCGATCCTGCTGACGAATGCATTCCTGTGCGATGCGAAAGAGGCCATCGGCCTTGGCGCGCAGCAGATCGACCGTGGTGACGTTCGGGTCGATGGCCGGCGTTTCAAGAGTGGGTCGCTGCAGCATGGGAGGG
>JANNVN010000354.1:0-5165 GCA_031414435.1 Gemmatimonadaceae bacterium | reverse complement strand
GGCACTGGCACCGAACTGCTGATCACGGAACGTGGCTTCATGAAACCGGCCATCATGCGGCTGCTTGCACGCACTGTCTTCAGTCCGACGAAGAGCATGGTCGCGTATCACCAGTCGCTGGCGAATCAACTCAGGGAGCGCGCGCAGATCACGACGGTCACCGGGGGCTGAGATGGGACTCGAACTCACCGCACGCGTCACGCTCACGCCGACGGACGCCATGCCCCAGACCGGCGACGCCAAGGTCCTGCTGGAGAGCGATGAACTGATACTCCGCGGTCCGGTGCGCGCACGAATCCGGCGTGTCGACGTGCGTGACGCCAGCACGAAAGCGGGAGTCACCACGGTACGCTTTACCGGCGGAACGCTCACCCTCGCTCTTGGCGCGGACGCACCGAAGTTCGTGAAGAAGTTGCTCGAACCGCCGAAATCGCGCCTCGAGAAGCTCGGCGTGGTCGCAGACACGCGTGTCATCGTCATCGGAATCGACGATGATGCACTCGGTGCCGAACTTGCCGCGATGGGCGTCACGGTATCCGCACGCGCGGGCTCCGGCGAACGACTGATTCTGCTCGGTGTCACCACCCCACGGGACCTGACGAAGATCGGGACTGCCGCAAAGTCACTGGCAGCCGACGGCGCACTCTGGGTGGTGCACCCGAAGGGTGTCGCCGGCGTGAAGGACACCGACGTCTTCGCCACCGCGAAAGCGGTCGGACTCACCTACACCAAGGTCGCCCGCTTCTCCGACACGCACACCGCCGAGAAACTCGTACGCCCGAAGGTGTCACGGCCGGGGTGATCATCCGGCCCGTCAGGGTGTGGCTCGACGGAGAGCAGCTGAACCACTGTTTTGTCACGCCCGACACGTAGCGCCCGGCGTGCCAAGCGGCCATAATCCGTCCTCCATTCGTCCAGTTTTCCCCCTCCGGTGAGTTCGTGAGCGAGTCCAAAGGCTTCTCGTCGCGCACGGCGATGATGCTCGCCATGCTGAGCATGGCCGTCGGTACCGGCAACATCTGGCGCTTCCCGCGTATCGTGGCGAGCAACGGCGGTGGTGAATTTCTCGTTGCCTGGGTGATCTGCCTCTTCACCTGGTCGATCCCGCTCATCCTGATCGAGTTCGGCATGGGCCGGAAGACCCGCCTCGGCCCGGTGGGCGCTTTCGTCCGCACCATCGGTCAAAAGTACGCCTGGATGGGCGGCTTCATCGCCTTCACTGCCGTGGCGATCATGGCCTACTACTCGGTCGTCACCGGGTGGACGCTGCGCTACTTCATCGCCTCGGCATTCGGCGAGTTGAACGGAACCAACTCCGTCAGCTTCTGGCGCGACTTCTCCACCAGCTCATCGCCCGTATTGCCGCATGTCGTCTCGATTCTCGGAGCCACGTTCATTGTTGCCAAGGGCGTCAAGGGCATCGAACGAACCACCACCATCCTGATGCCCATTCTGATCGGCATCATCCTGCTCCTCACCGGCCGTGCGCTGATGCTCCCCGGTCGCGAGGCGGGCTTGGCGTACTTCTACGGTGTGGACTGGGCCCGGCTGGGCGACGCGAACATCTGGCTGCAGGCACTGACCCAGAATGCGTGGGATACCGGCGCCGGATGGGGCCTCATTCTCACCTATGCTGCCTACATGCGCAGCAATGAAGACACGGCACTGAACGCCTTCATCTTGCCGGCCGCCAACAACACCGTCTCGCTGTGCGCAGGCATGATGGTGTTCTGCACCGTGTTCACCGTTGTGCCGCAGCTGGTGTCGTCCATTGCCACCAATCCGGCCGCGCTGGCGGACTTCCCCGATCTGCAGAAGGCGATCGCCGCTGGTGCCACGCTCGACGCGGAACTGGTGCAGAAGACGATCTTCGGTGCCGGCAATGAAGGCGTCACTTTCATCTGGATTCCGAAGCTCTTCTCCACGCTGCCAGCGGGCGGATTGTTCATGTCGCTCTTCTTTCTCGCCCTCTTCTTTGCCGCGTTCACCTCACTGATCTCGATGGTGGAACTTGGCACCCGTGTTCTGCTCGACATGGGATGGACTCGCGCCCGTGCCGTGTGGGTGGTCGGCGCGTTCGGGCTCATCCTCGGATTGCCCTCCGCCTTCTCACTCGACATCCTCCACAATCAGGACTGGGTGTGGGGCGTGGCGCTGATGCTCTCAGGCCTGTTCTTCGCCATCGCCGTCATGAAGATGGGGCCGGCGAAGTTCCGCGCTGAACAGCTCAATCACCAGTACTCCAACATCCACATCGGTGCGTGGTGGGACTGGTTCATCCGCATCCTCGTGCCGTTTGAAGCAATCGCACTCATGGGCTGGTGGCTCTGGCAGGTGCGTGGCCCAACTGCGATGAACCCGTTCGGCATTGAGAACATCGGCACGATCCTCATGCAATGGGGCATTGCACTGGCGCTGCTGCTGCTGTTCAACAAGCAGATCGGAAAGGTGGCACCGATCGAAACGGCCGAGATGGACGCTGGGCGGATGCCACCGAGCATTCCGTAATACCCATTCGCTGCGCGGTGGTCGTTTGCAGCGCGGTGTCATCAGCCTACCAGGCCGAGACACCGCGCTGTTCTGCATCGTAGAACAGCAGGTCGACGTTACCCGGCGTGTGGCCAAGCGCACGGATGAGGAGTGCAACCTGCCCACGGTGATGGACGCCGTGATTCGCCGCATGCTGCAGCAGCTGGCCGAGGATCATCATTCGTACTTCTCCCGCGCTGTTTGGATACGCCACTTCTCGCGCGAGATCGTCCTCGCTGTACGACGCCAAAAATGCACGCACCATCGCCTCGATCGCCGCCCACGCCTCGACCACTGCCTCGAGTGTCGGATACTGCTCGGCAACGAGCGCGGCACCACGCACCGGACCACCGCAGCGCTCGAGCCAGCCCCATTCGGTGCTCATCATGTGCACCAGTGTGTTGCGAATCGAGCCGAGGCTGCCGGCGACCGGTCGAGTGAATTCATCGACCGTCAGTTGTCGGATGATCACGAACAGGCGCCGGTTCGCCCAATAGCCGTAGTCGTATTGCCTCAAAACATCAGCGATGGTCATCGCAGACGATTCCTCATAAGAAATGATCGAGTGACGCTGCCTTCTGACCTTGACTGTCATGGTCGGATGCACCGGCGGTGGCGTCCGCATTACCTGAGTCTGAAGACCACTCCCCCTGCCAGTATCAAGGCGACTACGAGCAAAAGCACAAGTGCAACCTGCAGCGCCTGTCGCTTTGGCGACGACGTGCGCTGCGTAATGAGTGCACCTTCATCGAGGTAGAATCGGTCAGTACTCGAACGCTCGCCGTGTGCTTCGATCGTTCGCCCCTGCCTGTCAACGGCGCGAATGACGCCAGCCCGGAGCAGGCCGTCGAGGCGTGCAGCACCGCCGGCCAAGTCCAGATCTGCCAGTAAGCACGCGCGCGCAACCGATGTAGCCTCGTGCACCCGGAAGGCATCCAGCACTTCGGTCCGCGCGCGTGCGGCAGAGGCGCCGGCGATCGCTGCGGTCAGTGCTCCGATGTTCATCATGCTGTTTTTGGTGGAGGAAGACCCACGAGCCGCTGCGTTCACCGCCGGGCAACACATTCTACGAATGTGCGCACATGTTGTCAGCCAACCGTCCGCGCGGGGGCCTGACGGGAGAGCACCGGATCAAGGAACACACCGAGCAGCACACCTGCCGCATAGCAGAAGAGATCACTCCACAGAAAGCCCTGGCCAAGGGCCAGGGCGCCGAGTGGCGTGGCACGCAGTGCATCGAGCCATGGTGCACGGTAGAGTTGGCTGCACTCCACTGTCCACGCGATGAAAAGCGCTGCGGTTGCCAGCCGGTAGCGCGCAGCGCGCGGTGCCGTGATGGCGCAGAGCCAGAACACCATCGTGGCCCAGAGCACATCGCCGGCATACTGCGCGACGAGCACCGGCAGCGCCGCACCGAATCGTCGCGAGCCGAGTCCCAAGGCGATTGTCAGGAGCAGGACGCGGCCGTAGATGGCGCGGCGCCGCGGGTAGTGTCCTGTACTGAACGTCGTGGTACCCGATTGCATCCCGCAATCTGAATGATTCGCGCCTGGATCGCACCAGTCGCGATGTGGCGTGCGCGAAGGGACGTGGGTCGCGATTGAGAGAGCAGCGCGAGTACGGTGGCACTCGGCGCAGCAGGAGAACCGGGAGTCCTGCAAGCAGCCGCAGGTCGGAAGACTCGGCTTCCGAAGCAGTCGGGAGTCGGAAGACTCGGCTTCCGAAGCAGTCGGGAGTCGGAAGACTCGGCTCCCGGAGCGGTGGGACGCGGGCAGACTCGCAGGTCGGAAGACTCGGCTTCCGAAGCAGTCAGGAGTCGGAATACTCGGATCCCGGAGGACTCGGAGGACTGAGAACGCTGGGAGTACCGATACCAGCGGATTACTCTCCTGCATGGAGCCCGCCCGCAACAGAGTCACGCGCGTCACACGAATCAGGCAGCGATTGGAGTGCGTGCGATGACCCATGACGAACGCTCACCCGTACCATCGCGCACAGTACTGCGCGGTCGCACGCCGTCGGTCACTCGATCTGTGCCGTGTGTGGTGTCAGGCGGGCACGGCACGTGAGTGACCTGCGGGATATCCTCGAACTGCTGCAGCACGGCGTCCAGCTGGAGCAGATGGCAACCCCAGGCCGCGCGATCAGCGCCGCGGCCGCACTGGGGTTCCTGTTTGGCGCCATGCCCCTCGGCGCTTCCGAGATACTCGCGGTGGGCGCAGGCGCCGTCCGCCCCCGCGCACTGATCGTTCCGCTGGTGGTGGCGCTGACCGCCGGACATGTCGCGGGTAAACTCGTCTGGTACTGGATCGGCACGCTCGAAACTCGCGCCACGCATCCGCGCTTGCGAGCATGGTTCGAGCAGGCGCAGGCACTGAGGCGCCAGTACCCGCAACTGGGAACGGGGCTACTTGCCTCCTCTGCGCTGACCAGTGTGCCCCCATTTCACCTGATGGTGGTCGCATCCGGGATCGGCCGGATTCCGGTGCCCACGTTCGTCCTCACCTCATTTGCGATGCGACTGCTCCGCTTCGGACTGGTCGCCGCGTTCCCGACCGCGCTTCGAGTGCTGTTCTGAGTGCGGTTCTGAGTGCGGTCCTGAGTGCGGTCCTGAGTGCGGTCCTGAGTGCGGTCCT
>JANNVN010000353.1:0-15224 GCA_031414435.1 Gemmatimonadaceae bacterium | reverse complement strand
TCATGGCCAAGATCAAGGTGGTACACCCGGTCGTCGAGATGGACGGCGACGAGATGACCCGCATCATCTGGCAGTTCATCAAGGACAAGCTGATCCTGCCATATCTGGACATCCAGCTCGATTATTACGACCTCGGCATCGAGCATCGTGATGCGACCAACGACCAGGTGACGATCGACTCAGCCGAGGCGACGAAGAAGCACGGTGTGGCGGTGAAGTGTGCGACAATCACCCCGGACGAAGAGCGGGTGAAGGAGTTCGGCCTGAAAAAGATGTGGAAGAGCCCGAACGGCACGATCCGCAACATCCTCGGCGGCGTGATCTTCCGCGAACCGATCATCATGAAGAACATCCCGCGCCTGGTGCCGGGATGGACGAAGCCGATCGTCGTGGGGCGCCACGCGCATGGCGACCAGTACAAGGCGACGGACTTCAAGGTGAACGGCCCGGGCACACTCACCATGACGTACACGCCGGCTGATGGCAGCAAGCCGATGGAGTGGGAAGTGGTGAAGTTCGGCGCCGACGGTGGTGTGGGAATGGGCATGTACAACTTCAACGATTCCATCCGCGATTTTGCGCGCGCCAGCCTCACCTATGGCCTGCAGCGTAGCTATCCGGTGTACCTCAGCACGAAGAACACGATCCTGAAGGCCTACGACGGCGCGTTCAAGGACATCTTCGAGCAGGTGTTCCGCGATGAGTTCAAGTCCGACTTCGACGCCAAGGGCCTGACCTACGAGCACCGCCTGATCGACGACATGGTGGCGGCCGCCCTCAAGTGGGAAGGCGGCTACGTCTGGGCGTGCAAGAACTACGACGGTGACGTGCAGTCGGACATCGTGGCGCAGGGCTTCGGTTCCCTGGGCTTGATGACGAGCGTGCTGCTGACGCCTGATGGCAAGACGATGGAAGCGGAAGCGGCGCACGGCACGGTGACGCGTCACTACCGCGAACACCAGAAAGGCAACAAGACCTCGACGAATCCGATCGCGTCGATCTTCGCCTGGACCCGTGGGCTGGCGCACCGTGGCAAGCTGGATGGCACGCCGGCCTTGGTCGACTTTGCCAGTGCGCTCGAAGCGGTCTGCATCGAAGCGGTGGAGTCGGGCGAAATGACGAAGGATCTCGCGATCCTGATCAGCAAGAACTCGCCGTATCTGTCGACCGAAGATTTCCTCGACGCGATCGACCGCCGGCTTCAGGCCAGAATGGCTTGAGGCTGACGGAGCGCGTGCGGCCGCAACTGCAACTGCGTTAACGCAAAGGTGCAGAGCAAGGCGCAAAGGCGCAAAGAACGGCAACCGCAAGTGCAACTGCGTTAACGCAAAGGGGCAGGGCAAGGCGCAAAGGCGCAAAGAACTGCAAAGGGCTTTGGGAACAGCGGTGGTGTACGCAGTTCCCAAAGCCTTTTTGTCTTTCAACACTCAAGACAGTTCGCTGATGGCGCAAGACTGCGGCAGTCCTTTGCGCCTTTGCGTCTTTCTGTTTCCTTTGCGTTAAATGCAGTTACAGTTGCAGTTGCCGTTCGACGGTCCCGGCTACGCGCGATAGATCGTGATGGCCGTGTCTTCGATCGCCGTGCGGTAGTCACCGAGCGGGATCGCATGCTCGCGGGAGTGCTCGCAGGCGAGGATGCGCGAGAATTTCGTCGCTTGCCACGCCGCCAGCACGCGATCGAGCATCTTCGAGTCGTACGGCGGGTCCACGAAGGCGATATCCCAGCGCTGCTCCTGCTGCGCCTCGGCGAACTGCACGGCGTCTTTCTTGTAGACACGGCACTTCGTCGACAGCCGCAGCAACCCGATGTTGGCGCGAAGGGCGTGCAGGCTGCTCGGGCGCGTTTCGACGAAATCGGCGTACTTGGCGCCGCGCGAGATCGCCTCCAGGCCCAGCGCGCCGGTCCCGGCAAAGAGATCGAGGATGCGGGCGCCGTCGAGATCGGCCCGCAGCTGGTCCAGTAGGATACCGCGCACCTTCTCCGCCGTCGGGCGGACGCGAAAATCGTTGGGTGAGGTCAGGTCGCGGCCCTTGTACTTGCCGCCTACGATTCTCATGCGTGCTCCGTCCGGTGGTGACTCATTCCGGAACATAGCTGAGGTGGGTATTCTGAAGGTGGTTGTCCGTTTCGCCGGACGCGCCAGCTCTCGCTCAGAACCCAAGGAATCCGGTATGTCCACGGCGTGTCGCGGCAATACAGATGAACGGTGCTCACGTGCCAGCATCGGCGAAACTGCGCTGATGAATGTCGCAGCCGGCACATGACCAGCCTCACCAGCCTCCGCGTGAGCCGGTCGGTCAGGTCCGTTACCCTGAACGCGGTGTCAGTGTCGGTCTCGCCGATCGACTCAGTCGCGTCGGACGCGTCGGTCAGGTCACCCTCGCTGTTGTCATCCGTCTCCTCGGTCGCGTTGGCCGCATCTCCATCGGTGTTCGCGTCATCCCCGCTGGCCTCGTCGGCCGCACTGGCCAGAGCCGTGTTGGTGGTGCCGGCCGCACTGGGATTATTGGCCTGTGCCGGGAGTACGCCCGCACGGCCCGCACCGGCTCCCACGCCTGTCGCAACAGCCATTCCCGTCGCGCCTGGCACGCCATCCTCCGGTGGTGCCCTCGCCGTCGCGCGACCGCCGCAGCCACAGGCCGAGCTGGCCGTCATTCCCGTCCAGGTGACCTACGTCCTGCGCGCACTGATCCCGTCACTCGACTCGGTGTTCCCAGTTCGTGACTCGCTTGCCGACGCCGCCTGTGCGACCATGGGTCGACTCGTGTGTCATCAGTACGTCTATCAGCGGGATCCGCTCGCGCTTTCGGCTGCCGGTGAACGATTCAGCATCGCGACGACACTTCGCTACCGCGCACGGGTCGGCGTGCCGCGCACCGGACTGGCCAGCTGCGGCTACGGCGGCGAGACGCCCCGCCGCGCGACGCTCTCGCTGGCGACGGATCTGTACTGGCGGCGCGACTGGAAGATCGGTTCGCGCGAGACGGCGCTGTCTGCCACGCTGCTGGACCCCTGTCGGGTGACTGCCCTGCTGGTCGACGCGACGCCAGCGCTTCAGACGATGATCGACCGGCAGCTGAAGGACTTCTCCGCGCAGGTCGACACGCTGTTGCCGAAGGCGGCGGATCTGCGACCGCTGGCCGATTCGATCTGGCGCAGCTTTCTCGAGCCGACGCCGCTCGACACGCTGAACACGCTGTGGATGGTGCTCGATCCGGAAGCGATTCGAGTCGTGCCGCTGTCGGGAGTGGGTCCGAGTTTCCGGACCGCAATCGTCGTCTACGCGCGCCCGCGCGTGATCGCCGGTGCCAAGCCTCCCACGATCGACCGTCCGTTGCCGGTGCTCAGCCTGGGCACCAGCCCCGGCGGCTTCGTGGTGCCGGTCTCGGTCGAACTGCCGTTTGCTGAAGTGAATCGCAGGGCAACGGAGTTGCTGGCACTGGAAACGGCCGGCACAAGTGAGCGGGTAGACAGTGTGCATGTGCAGGCGAGCGGCGACAGCGTGCGCATCGTGCTCAATGTGAGCGGTTCGCTGCGCGGGCGACTGACATTGATGTCACGACTGCGCTGGGACCCTGTCGCGCGTGAACTGCGGCTCGATGATCTCGACTGGAATCTCGAGAGTCGTGGCATGATGTCGCGCATGAAGGCGACACTGGGTGCGCCGCTGATTGGCCGCGCGATCCGGAAGGCCACGATGGGCGGCCGGGTGCCGCTCGGAGCGCAGCTCGACTCGGTGCGCACGCAGATGCTGCAGCTGCTCAATCGGACGGTTACGCCTGGCGTCATTCTCGGCGGGAGTATCACCAGCTTTCAGGTCGAAAGCGTCGGAACGAGCGAGAGTGCATTCATCGTGCGCGCCCGCCTGCTCGGTCAGGCGAACGTCTGGATTCAATGACCGCGCGCGTTCAGTCGCGCTGACGCTTCTCGAGTCGCGCGGGCAGTCCACCCTTCGGCCGGAGTGTGATGATCGGCTCGAGCTCCGGGTCAGGGCCGTCCACCAGCACACGCCAGCGCCGCGCGAGTGTCGCCAGCACCAGCATGGCTTCCATCCACGCGAATTGTTCGCCGACGCAGATCCTGGTGCCGGCTCCGAAGGGGAAATAGGCCATCTTCGGCCGCGACGCGGTGGCCTCTGCGTCGAGCCAGCGCGATGGCCTGAACTGGTTGGCGTCGGGCCACCATCGTGGATCACGATGCACGATCATCTGCGGCGCCAGAAAGAGCGTGCGGGCAGGGAAGTCGAAGCCGCCGACTGAGTACGGCTCCATCGCGCGACGGCCGACGATGTACGCCGGCGGATAGAGTCGCATCGATTCGGCGACAATGGCGCGCGTCATGGGCAGCGCAGCAAGATCGTCCATCGTTGGCAATCGATCGCCGAGGACCTGATCCACTTCAGCGTGCAGTGCACGTTCCGCGTCGGGTGACCGCGCCAGCAGCAGCCAGGTCCACGTCAGCGCGTTGGCGGTCGTCTCATGGCCCGCGATGAAGATCGTGATGGCTTCGTCGCGCAGCTGCTGGTCAGACATGCCCATGCCATCGCCCTCGGTGTCGGTGGCATGCAGCAGCATCGACAGCAGATCACCCGTGTCCTCACCGCTCGCGCGGCGTGCAGCAATGATGCGGTCGATCGTGGCATCAACGCGTTGCTTGCCCGCGGCAAAGCGACGGCGGCGCGGTGTGGGAAGGATGTCGAGCAGGGGCGTCAACGGTCCGTAGCCGATCGTGAACGCTTCAAAGACATCGTCGAGCGCCTTGCCGATCTCGCTGCTTTCGGCACCGACGTCAGCACCGAACAGCGTCGCCGCAACGATATCGAGGGTGATATGCATCATGGCCCGATTCGCATCGAGGGCCTCACCATCCTGCCACCGTGACTGTCGCGACATTGCGGCACCGGTCATGGCGCTGGCGTAGGCGCCGATCCTGGCGCGGTGGAAGGCCGGCTGCACCAGACGACGCTGCCGGAGGTGGTGTTCACCTTCCGACGTGAGCAGCCCCTCGCCAACGAGGACCTTTGCCCGCTCGAGCGCCTGACCCTTCCGGAACATCCGCTGATTGGTCACCAGCAGATCCCGGATGTCCTCCGGGTGCGTGAGCAAGACGATCCGCTGTTTGCCGAGCATCAGCTGCGAGACATCACCGTACGTCGAAGCCATCTTGCGCAGCAGCTCGATGCGCTCCCGCGTCATCCGCAGGATCATGTCTCCGGGGAAGCGGCTCTTCGGTCCGGGCGGGGCGGTCGGCGAGGCGTTCGGCATTGGTATGGAGGGGGCTGCATTGCGAGAGACCGGTGAACTGTAATCGACATCGGACGTGCAGTCGGGTGCCGGCGAACCCCGGGCCGCGACGTCGAGACATTTCGGGTCCGACCCGGTACGCCCGCGGCGTCCGGCGCGCCGGCCACTGGTCGTGATGCGCCGTTTCCGACATCAAGTCGCGGCACGCGCCATTGGCATCGGCCGGCGCCGTGCGCACCTCCTCTCCGCCCTGCGCGCCATCCAATACCTTCAGACTCACCCGGCGCGTTCCTGGTTCCCGGTTGCTGTGCCCTCACCCGAGCGCGAGTTGCAATGCAGGCCCTGTCCCCAACACTCCTCGGCATCCCCTACGATGCCAGTTCGTCGTTCCTGCGCGGTGCCGCCGAGGCACCGCCGCTCATCCGTGGCGCGTTGCACTCACCGGCAGGCAACAACTGGACGGAGGAATTGCGCTGCCTCTCGACAGATGGGGGGCTCCGCGACGCGGGTGATCTGACGCTGCCGGACGATGCGCTGGCGGCGCGGACGCGCATTGCGGCCGGGGTGCAGCATGTGCAGGAGACGGGTCGCGTCATTGCGCTGGGCGGTGATCATTCGATCACGTACCCGATTCTGCAGGCGGTAAACAAGCAGTATCGCCAGCCCACGATTCTTCACATCGACGCGCATGCCGATCTGTACGATGCGTTCGAGGGTGATCGGTACTCGCACGCCTGTCCGTTCGCGCGGATCATGGAGGAGGGGCTCGCGTGCCGGCTGGTGCAGGTCGGCATCCGGACATTGTCCTCGCATCAGCGCGACCAGGCCGACCGGTTTGGTGTCGAGATCATCGACATGCGCGCGTTCGCTGGGGGCATGCGTCCTGTTGTCGAGGGGCCCGTCTACATCTCGATCGATCTGGATGGCATCGATCCAGCGTTCGCGCCAGGCGTCAGCCATTGGGAACCCGGCGGGCTGTCCGTGCGCGATGTACTCGGGATGATTCACGGGATCCGATCGTTCATCGTCGGTGCCGACATCGTCGAGTTCAACCCGCGGCGTGACCAGTCGGGGATGACTGCGATGGTGGCCGCCAAGCTGGTGAAGGAACTGGCCGGGACAATGCTGCGCCCGTCGCCAGAGCATCCAGAGCGCCTGCTGTCGCGGGTGAGTTGACCTTCCGCCATTTTTCAGCCATGTACCCGACACGGTCTCTTCGGCTGGCGGCAACGGTCGTCCTGTCGCTGGCAGCTCCTGTGCTCGCCGCGCAGCCTGCTGCGTCCGGTCGTCGCCAGGTGACGGCTGCTGATATCCAGTTCATGCAGGAGATGATCGCGCACCACAACCAGGCGATTGAAATGACGGTACTCCTGCCCACGCGGACCCGACGCACTGACCTGGTGACGCTTGGCGCACGCATCTCCATCTCGCAAACCGATGAAATCGGGGTCATGCGCCGCTGGCTTGCACGGCACGGCGCCGCCGCCGATTCTGCATCTGCTCACGCGATGGCAGGGCATGGGGAACCAGCGGTTTCGGCGGGGCCAGTTACGCCAGAAATGTCAGGCAGGCATGGGATGCCAGGGATGCTGACGGCCACCCAGATGATGGCGCTGAGGAAGGCCCGCGGTCGCACCTTCGAGCGGCTGTTCCTGCAGGGAATGATCCAGCATCATGAGGGCGCGCTGGCAATGGTCAAGGCGTTGATGGAAACGCCCGGTGCCGCGCAGGAGTCCGCGCTGAACCGGTTTGTGAACGACGTCAGTGCGGACCAGCGGGCAGAGATCGCCCGAATGCGCCGGCTGATCCCACGTACGTGAGTCTGCGATCGACGGTAGTGTATCCACTTCTCTCATTTCTCCAGTCATGACACGATCATTGCGGCGTACGAGCAGTGCTGCTCGCGCGTGCCTTCTGCTCTTCGTTGCCAGCGCCGCAGTCCACGCGCAGGCGCAGAGCAAGCCGAGTATCACCGATCCACGGTTCTCGCTGCGCGGCGGATGGAACGATGCGCAGGAGGCGATCAGTAACCTGACGCTGGTGGCGCATCGGAACAGGCCCGATGGGTTCTTCAACCCCGCTGACGCCGGCGACTTTGCGTTCGTGAACTCCGATCTCGCCTTTGACGGCAAGTACGCGTTCATCGGTGGGTATCACGGTTTTCAGATCTGGGATGTGTCCACGCCAGCCAGCCCCACGTTGCGGCTGGCGTTCCCCTGCCCGGGCGGGCAAGGCGACCTGTCGGTCTACCGGAACCTGCTGTTCATGTCGGTCGAGGAGAACAAGGGCCGTGTGGACTGCGGCGCTCAGGGCGTCAGCGGCGCCGTCAACGCAGAACGCTTCATGGGCGTGCGGATCTTCGACATCAGCGACATCGATCACCCGCGACAGGTCGGTGCGGTGCAGACCTGTCGCGGATCGCACACACACACGCTGCTGCCGGATCCGAAGGACCCAGGCACGGTGTACGTGTACGTCTCCGGCACGAATGATGTGCGCAACGTGGGTGATCTGGCGGGATGCTCCGATGGCGACCCGAAATCGGACTCCGCCACGGCGCGCTTCCGCATCGATGTCATCAGGGTGCCCGTGGCTGCGCCACAGGATGCGCGCGTCGTCAGCCGCCCGCGCGTCTTTGCGGATCGTCGCACGAACGCCATCCGCGGGCTCTGGCGCGGTGGCACACACGGCGCCGGTACGCAGGAGACTGCAGAGACGGACCAGTGCCATGATATCACGGTGTATCCGGCCATCGGTCTGGCCGCGGGTGCCTGCTCCGGCAACGGGATTCTGCTCGACATCCGCGATCCGGCGAACCCCCGGCGTGTTGATGAGGTGATTGATCCGAACTTTGCGTACTGGCACTCGGCCACCTTCAGCAACGACGGTTCGAAGCTGCTGTTCAGCGACGAATGGGGCGGCGGCGTCGGCGCGAAGTGCCGCGCGACGGACAAGATGACGTGGGGAGCGAATGCCATCTTCGCGCTCCGGAATCGCAAGCTCATTCCGCAGGGGCACTACAAATTGCCCTCGGCGCAGAAGGAGTCCGAGAACTGCGTTGCGCACAACGGTTCGCTGATTCCGGTGCCGGGTCGCGACATCATGGTGCAGGCGTGGTATCAGGGTGGTCTGTCGGTGTTCGATTTCACCAACCCGCGCAAGCCGGTCGAGATCGCGTACTTCGATCGGGGCCCGATCAATCCTGCCGAGTTGACGCTGGCCGGGTTCTGGTCAGCCTACTGGTACAACGGCTACATCTACGGCTCGGAGATCGGCCGTGGCCTCGACGTGCTCGAGTTGAAGCCAAGCCCGATGCTGACGCAGAACGAGATCGACGCCGCGAAGTCGGTGCAATTCGCCGGATCGAACCCGCAGTTGCAGCAGCAGCTGGTCTGGGCACCGAGCTTTGTGGTCGCGCGTGCCTATGTGGACCAGCTGGATCGGGGCAATGGGCTTCCGGCGGCTCAGATCACGAGCATCATGGCGAGCCTCGGGATGGCGGAGCAGCAGTCCGGCGACGCGAGAGCGGCCACCCTCCGTGCGCTCGCGACACGGCTCGATCGGGCGGCCGCCTTGGCAACCGATCGAACCAGGGTCAAGGCGCTCGCTGCAACGGTCAAGGGACTGGCGGCAGCCGGGGCGTAGTGGCTCGTCCGAGGCGCAAGCGGAAGAGACAGCCGAAGGCGTGCGTAGGGATGTCCCATCGCCCACACGCGGCTGTCGCCGCGACGCCTTCGTCAGCGGACTCTGCCGCGCCGTGTCACCGGGGGTGAGAGTGTCCGGTGGAAGGCATCGTTGACATAGTGAGTCGAACCGTCGATTGATTGGCTCTCGACACGAAGTCCCGGACGTACCGTCTGAACCCGTTTGCAGACCATCAGCGATGGAGCCCCTCCCATGGACGCGTTGACCCTCACTCGCCGGATATCCGGGATTTCAGTCCTCCTCCTGCTCGCAGTGCCGGTGCAGGCACAACTCGGCGCCCTGCGCCGCGCCGCCGGCAAGGCGGTCGAGCAGAAGGTCGAAGATCGTTCGCAGGTGGCGATGCTGATCGAGCCGACGTTCGATGCCACGACGATCGAAATCACCCCCGAACGTCTTGATCGGTACACTGCCGCGATGCAGGCGCTGAAGGCACAGCGCGCCGCCCGGCAGCAGCGCTATGATCAGATGCAGACACAGATCAACGCGCTGAACGACTCAGCTCGCGCATTGGATAACGAACGTGAAAGGAACACGTTTGAACGGAACTCCATTACATACAGCGAGTGCCGCTCCAGCGTGCAGCAGGCAGCCGATGCCACTGTCGAGCGGAAGCAGGAAGAGATGGTCGCGCGCATGCAGCGTGATCCGATCGGTGCGCAGAATGATCCAAAGGTGAAGGAATTGATGGCGGTGATACAGGCGATGGGCACGGCCCAGCAGAGCGGCGATCCTGCCGCGATCAAGCGGGCGCAGGACAACCTGATGCGCGTGACGGGCGCCGTGACTGACAGCGCGTCGCTCGATCGCGCAGCCGCGACGAAGTGTGGCGCCCGACCGCTGAAGCCCGTCAGTATGGTACGCAAGGAGGCGCTCGAGGCACGCTCGGACAGCACCCGCGTCGCGGCTAACGCACTGCTGTCTTCGTCGGGCGGCGTCAAAGGCGATGAAGTCGGCATGACCAATCTGCAGGCCAAGATGTTCTGGGAGCGGATCATGTCCTGGATCAACGGCATGCGGCAGGACGCCCTGCTCACACGGACGTTCACGAAGGCCGAGTACGACCTGCTCGTCGCCCGTCGCCGGGAGCTGCGCGCGGCATTCTCGGGCGGATGATTCTCTGCGGGCGCCGCGTTGCGACCTGTGTCGCGGCAGCGGCGGTGTGCTGCGCCACCTCTCTCGCGCAGCCCGCGCCGCTGGCGGTGGGCAATGCTGCGGGATGGCGTGGCCTCTGGCGCCCGGACGCGATGGCGCCGTCGCGATGGTCCGCGCCCGACAGCGCGCTGCTCAGCGCCCTCCGCTGGAAAGCGGGACGCAACGGCATCAGCTTCAGCGAGATTCCGCTGCGCGGCGATGGCGAAGCGTGGCGCACACGCGGCATCATCGTCCGTATTGATCCGGCACGCGTGCGTTTTGCGCTCGACACCGCATTCCTTCAGCGGCGCGAGGCGAGCGGCGCGGTGCTGCGCGTGCCACGCTGGAGAATCGAGAATGTTCCGGCGAGCGCAATCCTCGCGGTCAACGCCGGGCAGTTCAGCGCCACGCTGTTCGGCACCGAGCCGTGGGGATGGGTTGTGCTGCAAGGGCGCGAGTGGCGCGCACCGGGAGTGGGCCCGCTCTCGACGGCGGTCGTGATCGACTCCGCTGGCACTGTTCGACTGCTCGCGCCCGCGGCACTCGGCGCTCCCGATCGCAGTGCGTCAGTAGCGTTTGCGTTTCAGAGTTTTCCAACGCTGCTCGAAGCCGACGGCGCCGTGCCCGCCGCATTGCGTGATACGAGCAGCGGCGTAGACCTCACGCATCGCGATGCACGGCTCGCCATCGGCGTGCAGCGCGACGGTACCGTGCTCCTGGTGATGACACGATTCGATGCGCTTGGCCCGATTCTCGGTGCCGTACCATTCGGCCTCACGACGCCGGAGATGGCGGCACTGATGGGTGCCCTTGGCGCGCAACGGGCCGTGATGCTGGATGGTGGTATCAGCGCGCAGATGCAGCTGCGTGCTGCGTCAGGTGCGATGCAGAAGTGGCCCGGCTGGCGCCGCGTGCCGCTCGGCCTTCTCGTACGGCCTCGCTGACACGCGGCGCAGACAACACCGCCCTGATCGCTGCTGCAGACTCCGGCTTCGCGGAGCCCGCCAGATCACACGCGGAGCTCAGTGGCTTCGACGTTGACCCGTGACAGCGGACCGGCGAGCTCATTCATCGCGAACTTCGGTGCATGCACCGTCAGGACGCCGTTCCGGAGTCTGGCCGAGACCCGCTCTGCATACACCGGCGTTGGCAAGGCGATGCGACCGTAGATGTCGCTCGACCCGGACTCGTTCCATGTGACATCGTCGGCCGCGCCTTTCCTGTCTTTCCGGCTTTCCGCGTGGACGATCAGCTCGGTCGGGGTCGCCGTCAGTTCGACATCATCGGCGCGAAAGCCAGGCAAGGCAAAATCCACTTGGTACTCGCCGTCGTGATCCGTCATGCCGACCGCTGACCAGCCGAGCACCTCCCGTTCGGCCTGAAGCCAGTCGTCGAGGTCACTGCCCTCCGACGCGCCGCGGCTTTCGAACAGCTCATACGCCCGCGCCCGCACTGCGTCCAGCCGCTTCTCGATCTCATCGAAGACGGGCAGGGTCCGCTCACCATCGGTTTGGCGCATGATGCGTACATCTGACATGGTGACTCCGTTTCGTCGGACTCTCGTGGTGGTCACGTGTCAGCGCGCGTGGAATCCGACGTAACCCGCGCTCTGGCAGGCCACCACAATGCAGGCCGTATCCGGCTTACGCAATAGCGACGTACGCAGCACGGCGTGACGAGGCCGCTTCGTCTGTCGCGCCGCGACGACGCGCTTGCTTGCAAACGCAGTCAGTCACGGAACGAGCGCACGCCGCGCTCTACCGTGCCCTCGTCTGTCAGTACTGACCCGCGTGGCGCGCTATGCCGCAGCCAGTTCCTTCAACGCTTTCACCAGTGCGTCGAGCTCTGCCGTCGTCGTGTAAAGGTGCGGCGTGATCCGCGCGCCCTGCACATTGGGGCGATCGATGGCCACGGTCCAGATGCGATACTTGTCGAGCAGCGTCTTGGCGAGGACGCTCGGCGGCATCGTGCTGATGCCAACGTTGGCAATCGCGCTGGCGCGCTGTGGCTGTGCGGGCGTATTGACGACGATGTTCTTCACCCCGCGCACTTTCGCTGTCCAGTACTGCTGGAGGTGACGCAGGCGTGCTTCCTTTCGCTGCACGCCAATGCTTTCGTGAAACGCAATTGCGTGCGCGATGGCGAGATCTGTGTGGACGGGATGCGTGCCGGTGTGGTTCAGCTTGCGGATGTCGGTATCGGCAAATCCCTGATCGCCGAACAGCGGCCAGAGGCCCGCGATTTTTTCCTTCTTCACATACAGGATGCCGGCACCGAGTGGAACGCCCAACCACTTGTGGAGGCTGGCGGCGTAGTAGTCAGCACCGAGATCCGGGATCCGGAAGTCGAGGTGCGCAAATGCGTGTGCGCCGTCCACCGCCACCGCGACACCCTTGGCGTGTGCCATCTCGACGACCTTCTTCACTGGCAGGATCTGGCCCGAGATGTTCACCAGGTGGCTCATCAGCAGTATGCGGGTCTTTGGCGTGATCGCGTTCGCGTAGAGCTGCACAATCTCGTCGTCTGACTGTGGATCGTTCGGCAGCGACACCATGCGGTTCACCATGCCGAACCGCCGTGCCTGCAGCGTGAACTGATCGAGCATCGCGCCGTAATCCTGCATCGCCATCACGGCTTCGTCACCGGGCTTCCAGTCGTACCCGGCGATGACGGTGTCGAGTGATTCGGTGGTGTTGCGTGTGATGATCAACTCGTCCACCGGGCAGCCGGCCACTGCCGCCAGTTTCGCACGTGCCGCATCCTTGTTCGGCGTCTGCATGGTCCGCATGTAGTACGACGCGTGATAGTTCACCTCGCGCACCCCGGCGATGAACTTCTCGAGCACCTCCTCCGACTGCATCGAGTAGTACCCGTGCTCGAGGTTGATGTAATCGGGCTTGAGGCGGTACTTCGCGCGCAGGGCGGTCCAGAACCCCTCGTCTTCGGCCAGCGCGGGTGCGGGCATGGCCTCGTACTGCGCCCAGAGCCGCGGACCGATGAGGGCAGCGATCGTTGTCGCGCCGAGGGAGCGGATGAAGTCGCGTGAGTGCATGGTCTTGGCGGCAGGGGAGAGGGACGCCATTGAGTGTAGCGGCCGGATGAGTCAGGCGAAACAGCCGCGCGCGGACCACGCGGCAACGGCGCCGGGTGGCTCGCTGCAGCAGGGAGTCATCCGCGACGGCTGCCGGTGGCGTCGCGGCGGAGGCGTCGTCATACTCAAGCGGCATGAACGGTGTATCCACATGGGTCGATCCCGCGCGGCGCCGGTCGTGCCTCAAGCGCCAGCACTTCGGCGGCACGCCACTCTTGCACCTTCGTCAGGTCAGTCGATGCTTGCTCCTCGTCCGCTGGTGACACTCCTGCTTGTGACACTCGCGTCCAGTGTCGGCTGCGCCAAGTCGACCGGTCCGGATACCCCGCCTGACCCTGACGACGCCCCGCTGCCGAATTCACTGGACATCAATACCTGGACGCAGGCGGAGCGGGTCGCGCGGTTCCCAAAATTCGATTCGATCTTTCCGTCACAGGTTGTGCGGCGTGGCGGCGCAGTTCGCGACCTGCCTGCCGGCACGCCGCTGCCCTTTGGCGCTGATGGCGAGCGTGCACTGCGCGACTTCATTGCGACGCAGGGCGTCTCCGGATTGCTGGTGCTGCAGGACGGTCGCATCCGGCTGGAGCGGTATGCACTCGGGCAGACGGCGTCGTCCCGCTGGACATCGTTCTCAGTGGCGAAGAGTCTGACGTCGATACTGGTTGGCGCAGCACTCCGGGACGGCTCTATCACCAGTCTCGACGCGCCGATCACCAACTACATCACGGAACTGCGGGGGTCGGCATACGAGGGCGTGACCGTGCGGCATTTGATCACCATGACTTCGGGCGTTGCCTGGAATGAAGACTATTCGGACCCGAATTCTGACATCCGGCGATTCATTCAGTACAAGCCGGTGCCGGGGCTGGATGCGAATGTCGGGTTCGTGCGGACGCTACCGCGCGAGGCGCCGCCGGGAACCAGGTGGAAGTACAAGACGCCCGAGACGAACCTGCTTGGCACGCTGCTGATTGCTGCGACCCGCAAGCCGCTCGGTACATACCTGTCCGAGAAGATCTGGGCGCCCTACGGCATGGACCGGGATGCAACCTGGCTGCAGGATCACGTTGGGCACGCCCAGGGCGGCTGTTGCCTGCAGGCCACGTTGCGCGACTTCGGGCGGATCGGCCAGTTCGTGCTGGATGGCGCGCGGGTCAACGGCCAGTCGATTGTGCCGGTTGGCTGGATCGAGACGTCGACGCGCAAACAGTGGGATATCGGAGTGCCGGGTCGCGGCTATGGGTATCAGTGGTGGACCACTGATGCCGGACCGTTCGAGGCACGTGGCGTCTACGGGCAGCTCATCCACGTCGATCCGGCGCGCCGCCTCGTGGTGGTGATTCTGGGGTCGTGGCTGTCGCCGACGGCAGCTGACTCCGATCAACAGCAGCGCAACCTCATCACATCGCTTGGTGCCGCTCTCGACGCAGAGGCTGCCGGCCGCTGACGTCGGCCGCAGCGTGTGCGAGACGCAGACTCAGTCGGAAACAGCGAAGGGCTGCAGGTGAGGCGTCGAACGATCGACGTCCACCTGCAGCCCTTCAGTCACATATCCGTCATCCGGCTAACGCGCCCTCAGAGCACCAGCGCCTGCAGATCCTGCACTGACTTCCGCAGCATCTTCGCCTTGTTGTCGTCGCATCCGCTGCGTGTGTCTGCCTCGAGCGAGCCCGCCAGCTGCGACAACGCGGTGGTGCGCTCCGCCGCCGATGCACGCTCGGCAGTGGCCAGCGAGGACCTGATCGCGGCGATACGGGCGCCGTTGACGCACCCCTTTCGCTCGAGCTGATCGGTGAAGGCGCGCGCCAGAGCGAAGCTGGGCGGCCACTCGATCTTCGGCTGGCCCTGCGTGTTCAGATACGCCCACTGTACTGTCTTGGCCGCGTCGATTTCGTTCTGCGACACGAACTGACTCGGCACCATCTCGGCGACGTCGAGGCCGCGTGCGATTTCCGAGCTCACGATCTGACCATTGTACCAGTAGACCGACCAGGAGCCACCCATGGCCATGCGGGTGGAATCCACCGGACCGCGGTCGAATGACGCGATCTCG
>JANNVN010000352.1:0-17746 GCA_031414435.1 Gemmatimonadaceae bacterium | reverse complement strand
CTTGCGATGATTGTCAACGGCGAGCGTGCGCTTGGCTGCGTCCGGATCGCCGAGCGCCCCTTCGCCGTCGCACATGATCAGGTGCTGGTAGACGCCCTCGTCCTTCGCCCGGCGGTTCATCTCGGCGAGATAGGCGGCGTCGGTCGCCTTGTCCTTGAAGAAGATGTTCACATACTCGATCGCGTCGATCCCGTAGTCGCGTCGCGCGAGCCGCGCAAAGTCGAGATGGTCCATCTGCTTCGCAAACAGCGCCTTGTGAAACGACCACTGGGCGAGTGAGATCCGGAATGGCACGGCAGTCGGTTGGCGACGCATGATCGGCAGCGATGCAGCAGCGGCGGCGGCCTGTAGCAGAAATAGACGACGTTCCATGATACGACCCGGCGGAGGGGGAGTCTTGGCTATGGCGCGGACGGGAAGTCGCGCTGCAGGCGTCAACGCTGTCCGATGGTGCGCGGGGGCGCAACCCGCCTGCGGCGGTCACCCGCTCAGGGGCGGAACTCGATCATCACCGGGCGGTCCTGCTGCTCAATGCCACCGGCGGCAGCGTACATCCGGCGCGCCGCTTCGTTGTCGGCGTTGGTGAGCACCCAGGCTGTCTCGCAGCCGAGTGTCGCTGCATGTGCCAGAAGCTCTGCCAGCAGTCTGCGGCCAATGCCCCGATTGCGATAACCTTCTGCGACCCCCGCCTCATTGATGTAAAGCTCCGGCGGCTTGTCGGGGTGCAGGTAGTGCACGCCGCTGGCCATCCCGATGATCCGGGAGCCATCGAACGCCACCGCGAGATGATGTCGCGGATCGGCGAAGAATTCGTCGCGCCAGACTATCTCGATGACGTCGTCGAAGACATCGTCATCGAGATCGGTAAGACGTTCCGCTTCATGCGGCTGCAGCATCCTGATTTCGATCATGCCAGAGAGGTTCGGGGCCGGGCACAGGAAGTGTATGGCGTGTACCGCGCGGCGGCCGTATCGCGCGACAGCTCACGTGGGTGACGCTGGTCGCCCGAAGGGACAGACGAGCCGGCGGACCACGTGGGATCGGTCCCGCGCGTCGAGGGTCAACAGGATCAATGTGGCCGTGAGGGTCGGCAGGGTGAGGATCGAAAGCACGTCGAGGTGGCGACTATCGCGCCACCAGCGCGCGGCCTGCTCCCCGTGCGACATGAACTGTTGTGCCACCAGAACGCCGAAGCACGGCAAGCGCCACAGTGGGCGTCGCAGCAGGTACCATGCGACGACACAGTCGATCACGACGAAAAGCAGGTGCCGCGATACCGGAGTCAGGTCCTCAGGCAGGCCGCGTGCCGCACCCACAACATGGTACGCCGCCGCCAGCACTGAACATCCGGCGAGCACCGCGAAAACCCCGGACCGAGGCGGAGTCACCGGGCTGGCCACTGGAAGCAGAGTGCATATCCATCAGGATCGGTGAGGCTGAGTTGCCGCATGCCATATGGCGCGGTCGTCGGCGTCGAGAGGGCAGTGCCATGCTCCCGCAGCTCGGCATACAGTCCATCAACGTCAGCGCAACCGATGTAGAGCGTGACATCGGTGTGCGTCGCATTTCGGGCCTGATCAGGTGCCGGAGGGCGTGTGTCGGATTCGTACATCGTGTTGAGCATGATCTCGATGTCGTTCCGGCGAAGCAGGACCCAGTCGAACGGTGGCTCGGTGCAATTCGAGCCGACGAGTTCGAAGCCAAGTGTGTCGCAATAGAACGCCAGCGACGTCGGCATGTCGTAGACCTGGAGCAGTGGCGCAAGGCCGCTGAAGACGCTCGACATGACCATGCTCCTTTCAGGTTTGAGCGGAAGAAGAATTGCGTACGGCGAACGTCAGCTGACGGAGTTCCGGGTTGAAGTGCGGCAGCGAGCCGAGGCCGTCGAAATGCGTCACACGCGTGCCCTGCGGCGCGAGGCGTTCGAAGGCTCGCAGCAGCTCCGTATTGATCGAGCGTTCGCGGAGGCTGCCGGTGAGAGCAAGGATGTGCATGCGGCGTCGCGGAAGGGGGAGGGTCGCTGAGAGGAATGACGGCATGAGAGCACGAGTCCAGAGCGCCCCGCCCGCGGCTCTGCTAGCCCCCGACACGCGTGACCGCGGTCGGAAACCCGCGGACGTAGGCGATGTAGTCCACCGGTGCTGGCGCGAGCCCCGCCTGCCGCAGCAGCAGATTCACCTTGCCCCGGTGGTACTGGGCGTGCAGGAAGACCTGATGCAGGATGTCACGCACCGACGTTTCGAACAGAATCCCGGCGGAGTTCGTGTACGAAACCATGCGATGCAGGTCGGCTTCGGTCAGCGCGTCGAGATAGTGCGCAAAACCCGTGTGCACGTCGTCGGCGAGCTGCCGCAGATTCGCTGCGCCCACGTCCGGCCAGATCGCGGTGCGCGGCGCACGCGACTCGAGGCGCGCCAGCCAGTTTTCTTCCGCGCCAAGAACGTGCGCCAGTTCACGTGCCGCCTCGCCGGGCAGGCTCGGTGCACTCGCCAGCACACCCAACATGGAGTCGTCCGCCCACGCCATGTGCTCCTGCAGGTGCCGCAGTTCCGTCAGCATCGTGCATGCTCCGCGCGATCACGCGCCAGTCAGGGTACGCTGCCCTTCCGATAGTCCAGCTGTGGCTTCTGTGTTCCGAGTGCGGTCGTGTACGCGAAGTTTGCACCGCGGCGTCGCACCAGCTCGGCTTTCGCCGCGTCGATCGTTGCCGGCGACGAGAAGAGATCGGCACCGGTGAGGGCCATCACCTTGGCAGCCACCATCATCCCCTTGGCTCCGATGCTCATTCCGCCGGCCGCGACAGCCTGCCACGAGTGCGCCGCCGTGCCGGGGACCCAGGTGGCGGTCGACAGTTGCACCGTTGGTACCACCCAGCTCACGTCACCAACATCCGTCGACCCGGACTCGGCCTGATCGAGCACTAGCGGCTTGATCCGCGACGTGTTGTCGAGCGAAACCGGTGTGAAGGCGGTGGAGTTCTGGAGCCGTTCAGCAAATGCTCGCTCCTCCGGCGTGTAGGTGAATCCACCGACGCGTTCGAGCGCCCGCTGCTGCACACGCGCCAGTGTCTCGTTGGGCTGCAACGCGTATACCGAGCCGACCAGCTGCAGATCGAAGGTGGTGCCGGTGCCGAGTGCCGCACCCCGCGCCGCATTCGTGATGCGCTCCCAGATGTCCTTCACGATCGGCATTTCGACATGACGCGCGACGTAGTACACCTCGGCTTCATCGGGCACGACATTGGGCGCCTTGCCGCCGTTGGTGATCACGTAGTGAATACGACTGCCATCGGGAATGTGTTCGCGCAGGTAGTTCGTCATCACGCTCATCACTTCGACACCGTCCAGCGCGGAGCGGCCTCGCTCCGGTGACGCAGCGGCATGTGCACTCAGGCCATGAAACCGGAACTTGCCCGAGATGTTCGCCATCGAGCGACCGCCACTGACGGCGTTCTCGTCGCCGGGGTGCCAGGCGATGACGGCGTCCACATCGTTGAACACACCATCGCGCACCATGTACACCTTGCCGGCGCCGCCTTCCTCAGCGGGTGTGCCGATCATGCGCAACGTGCCTTTCACGTTGTTGGCCATCATCCATTGCTTGAGTGCAATCGCAGCCGCGGTGCTCGCCGTGCCGAAGAGGTGGTGCCCGCAGCCATGCCCCGGACCGCCCGTCACCAACGGGCTGCGCTCAGGTGTGGCGGCCTGCGACAACCCCGGCAGTGCATCGTACTCTCCAAGAATCGCGATGACCGGCTTGCCGCTGCCGAACTCCGCGACGAACGCTGTCGGTTCACCGGCGACACCCGCCGTCACCGTGAAGCCGGCCGCGCGCAGCTCCGACTGCAGCAGCGCGGAACTCTTCGCTTCCATGTAGCCGACTTCGGCGAAGCCCCAGATCTGCTTGGCGACGTCGGCGTAGTGCGCCGCGCCGGCGTCCAGCGTGGTGAGCATCGGGGCCGTGGCGGCGGCGCCGCGTGGCAGCTGCGCTGTCGCGGTGCCCGCGAAGAGGCAGCCCAGCGCAATGATCGAGACTCGCGTGGTCTGGGTCGGCATCGGAATCCGGGTGAAGACAGGGCTCAGCGCGGTCCGCGCCGATCATTCCCGGAAAGGTGTCTGCAGGAACGCTCCGGCGCGATCCGGCAGTCGCTGACAGCCATGGTTCAGAGTGGCACGACGCCCCGTCGCAGTCCGTACGACACGGCCTCACTCCGGGTCCGGACCCCGAGCTTCGCGAAGATCGCCTGCAGGTGGTACTTCACCGTGCTCGGGCTGATGCCAAGTCGCCCGCCGATCTGCTTGTTCCCCATCCCTTCCGCCAGCGCGCGCAGCACTTCCAGCTCGCGGTCGGTGAGGTGCGGTTCGCCGTCGTCGACCGCAACGGCGGCGGCGTGATGTTCGCGCCGCGTTGCCCGATCACGGGCGCTCTTCGCCGCCGGGAGCACGGCAGGTGAGATGACGGTCAGCCCGCGCACCACCCCGTGGGCCGCAGCCACGACGTCCTCGGCGTCTGCATCCAGCGGCAGCCACGCGGCGCTGCCGCGGCCAAGTTGCGCCGCTGGCGGGTGTACGCCGGGGTCGACTAGGTACACCGTGGCACTGCGCGCATCGCCGCTGTCGTCAGCGGCAGGCCATTCCGTGACGAACACAGCATGTGACGCGTGCGAGCGCGACGCACGGTGCACTCGCCCGTCATCGAGCGTCATGCCGTCGCGCGCACTGACGCCTGCGCTCAGGCGAGCCCGCACAATCGCGGGCATCGCACCGAGCGTGAGGTGAATACGGTCATCGTCCACGCAGGCAGTCTATCGGGTGTGGCGAGGACGCTCACCAATGGTCACCGGCACCAGCACCACCGCGCCACCGCGGACCACATGCAGGTGCACCGTGGTGCCGACTCGATCGCTGGCAAGGAAGGGCAGTACGTCGTCGTGCTGGGTGATCCGGCTATCGTCGATCCGGACGAGTACGTCACCGATCATCACGCCGCCGTGGGCCGCCGGGCTGTCATGTTCGACGTCGAGAATGACGAGGCCACCACGGCCGTCAAAGCCGAGCTTGGCGCTGGCGCTGTCAGAGAACTTCACCAGCTGCATGCTCGCGCCCAGCCAGCCGCGCGCGACGTAGCCGCGGTTCAGGACGGCATCGAGAATGCGGTCGATGGTGGTGTCTGGGATTGTCATGCAGAGTGGCTTGCTCATGCCGCCTGAGTTGATACCGGCAATCGCGCCGTGCGCGGTGACCAGCGGCCCGCCGCCGAACCCGGGAGGCAGCTCCACATCGCTCTGCACGCGGCGATCGAGAGTCCCGCCGCGCCAGGTCCGCCAGGCCTCGCCAACATTGCTCACGACGCCGAATGTGGCGTGCGGACCGTCGTTACCGGTGCGCGCGAGGGCGAGCACGAGGTTCCCTGGGCGGAGGTCGGCCGCCGCCGCGTGGGTGGCGACCGGCAGCAATCCGGTCGGAATGCGGAGCGCCGCCAGGTCGGTGCCTGGGTCGCGACCCGCCAGAGTGGCCGTGACGCGCTGCCCGTTCGGGAGGGTCACCGAGATGTCGTCGGTCCGCCGCACGGTGGCATCGGTCGTCACGATCACACCGTCGCGCCAGTGCACTCCGGTGCTCGCGAGACGGGGGCGGGCGTGAACGGCCACGACACTGGCCGCTGCGGCGCTGACGGCGTCGGCAAGCTGGTCTGAGAAATCGGTGAGGGTCGACATGGGTCGGTGGAGGCTGGGGTGGCGTGTCGATCGTTCCCGCGTCCCGTGAGGCAGGTCGCGTCGAAGACAAGCCTCGCCGCTGGGACTCGTCGGCAACATCAGCCAAACGGACAGGTCGGTGCCGCGCGAGGCAGACGAGGACGCCACCCGTGGTGCTGGCCGACGGCGGGAAAACGAACCGGGCCGTCACTGCGTATCGTTCCCGGTACGCTCTCTCGTGATCATCCTCGACCCCGTCATGCGGACTCGACGCCTCATTGCACTTGCGGTGCTCTCGGCCAGCCCGCTGACCGCGCAGCAGAAAGCCGACACGTCCGCCGTTGACGCCACGCGTCGCCGTGGCACACTGCCGATCGTGACGATCACGGCCACGCGCACGTCGACGCCGCTGACGCTCACGCCATACGCCGTCACGTCCGTCGGAATCGACCGTTTGCGTGCCACAGCTGGCGTCGGTCTCGCCGATGCGTTGCAGGGCATTCCGGGGGTGATGGCGATGTCGCGGGCCGGCGGCGTTGACACCCGCATCACGATTCGTGGGTTTGGGGCACGTGGCGCCGGCGATCGATCGAATGCTGCCACGATGCGTGGCATTCGCGTGATGATCGATGGCGTGCCCGAGACGGAGCCGGACGGGCGTACGAGCCTGGACCTGATTGACCTCGGCACGATGACCGGCGTCGATGTGGTCCGATCCAACTCCTCGGCGCTTTTCGGAAATGCGGCTGGAGGCATCATCGCCCTCACGACGACGCCGCCGGCCGGCACTCTGTTCGACATCAGGACGATGGCCGGCAGCTTCGGCCTGCGCCGAGCGATCGCACAGACGAGCACAGGCACCGGCGATTCGCGCATGTATGCCAGTGTCGCACGCACCGAGTCGAATGGGTGGCGCCAGAACTCCGTCGGCGAGCGTACACTGCTCTCGTCGGGCCTCGTGACACCCCTCGGCAAGCAGACACGCCTGTCGCTGCGGCTGACGGGTGCACAGAACGACTTTGGTGTCCCTGGTCCGCTGACCGCGGCGCAGGCCCAGGCCACACCGCGTAACGCCAATGCCACCTACAACTCGCGCCGCGAACGCCGGGAGAATCAGGTGGTGCGTTTCGGCACGACGCTCGAAGTGGCCGATGGTGACGATGGTGTGTTGACCATCATGTCGTACGTCACGCCAAAGAAGCTGGTCCGCTCCGAGCGGAATACGTTTCGCGAGTTCAATCGCGTGCATGGCGGAGGCAGCATCAACTTCCGGGAGCAATACGGCACGCACAACATGCTGTTTGGAACTGATCTTCAGCATCAGGACGGTCCGGCCAGGTTCTGGTCGCTCACGCCGGGCGGCGAGAAGGGCACCACGTTGCAGCAGGACAAGAACGAACAGGCGACGACCGGGGGCCTTTTCGTGCAGGACGAGTGGGCCGTCACTTCACGGGTGATGCTGAACGTCGGCGGCCGATATGACGCGTTGCGATATGGACTGACCGATCGCATACGGCCGACGCTGAGTGGAGCCAAGACGTTCACGCAGTTCTCGCCGAAGCTTGGCGCCATTTTCCGCGCGGCCGGTGCGAGTATCCTTTATGCAAATGTCGGCGGTGGAATTGAGGTGCCTGCCGGCAATGAGACCGATCCCGCGTCGACGTTCGGGCAGGACACGGTGGTCGGCATCAATCCGTTACTCAAGCCGATCCGGTCACTCACCTACGAAGTCGGGACGCGGAATGTTCTCGCACTGACAGCGCCTGGCACGAAGACGTTGCGCTATGAACTCTCCGTGTTCAATACCGAAGTCCGGAACGAGCTGGTGCCGTATCGTGGTGGCCGCTTCTACTTCAACGCATCGAAGGCCCGTCGTCAGGGAGTGGAGCTGGGCGGAGAGCTCGAGCTCGAGGAGGGATTCGCGCTGCGTGGCACCACGACCCTGATGCGCGCGACGTACCTCGACTACTCGGTGGACTCCGTGCACTACGGCAGGCCCGGTCGGTTTGCCAACTACTCGGGGAACTCGATGGTCGGTGTTCCGCGGGCGATGGCCTTCGGCGGCGTCCGATACGATCCGGGGACCTCGCCGGTGCGGCTCGAGGGTGAGCTGCAGTACACGGGCGACTACGTCCTCGACGACGCCAACCGTGTCGGTCTGCCGTCGGCGACGGTGTTCAATGCCACGGTCTCCCTGCGACGCCCGGCGCGTCTGTATCGCCAGCTGGCATTGACGGGTTTCGTGCGCATCGAGAACCTGCTCGACCGCCGCTACCTGACCTCGGGGTTCCTGAACCCGGATGTCGTTGGCGGACAGCCGGTTGCGTTCGAACCGGGCTTCCCGCGCGCCTTCATTCTGTCGCTCGGACTGGTGCGGCTGCCCTGACGGGGCATCGCACGATTCGGGAGGCGCGTTTGCCGGCTGGAAGTGATCATCAGGGACCACCTTCTTGGAGATCCCAATGACTGCTGCCAGCTTGATGTATATGCCCGTCGTCCAGACTGTCCCGATCGAACAGACCCGCGCCGAGTCCGCCGTGTTGCGCGCCAGAGCGCTGCTCGATGACGCGGTGGCGTCGGGAAGGGAGGGCCGCATTCCGCTGCTCGAGCTGGCAGCGCAGGTTGGCATGAGTGCGGCGCATCTGCAGCGCCTCTTCACCGCCATCGTCGGCGCGTCGCCGTCAGCGTACCTGCGCAGCCGTCGAGCCGATTCGTTCCGCCGTGCACTCCGCGGTGCCCGCAGCGTCAGTGCGGCAACCTTTGACGCGGGATACGCCGCCTCGAGCCGGGCCTATGCCGATGCCGCGCGACACCTCGGCATGACGCCATCCGCCTATCGACGTGGTGGCGACGGCGTACGCATTCGCTGGGCCGCCACTGACACACCACTCGGTCGGCTCGTGATCGGTGCCACTGACCTTGGACTGTGTTGGGTATCACTCGCCGCCAGCGACGAGACACTCGTGAGTGAACTCCGGGCCGAGTTCCCCCGCGCGGATGTCACTGCGGCCACGGATGAGTCAATGGGCGGGATGCTCGATGCCGTGCTGGCCAGACTGCGCGGCGACCAGACCGTGCCCGACGTCGACATCGACATGCAGGTGACCGCGTTCCAGCAGCGGGTGCTCGACGCGCTGATCGCGATTCCATTCGGTGAAACGCGCAGCTATGCGCAGATCGCGGCGGCGATTGGTAAGCCCGGTGCGGCGCGTGCGGTGGCGAATGTCTGCGCCACGAATCGTGTGGCAGTCGTCATTCCCTGCCACCGCGTGATTCACGCCGACGGCTCGATGAGTGGGTATCGATGGGGAAACGCGATCAAGAAAGCGCTGCTGCAGGTGGAGGGCGCCGTCGCTCCACGCGGCGAGGGGGCATCGCCCGCCGCCGTTCGTCGCCGACAGGCCTCGTGACCGATCCGCCGGCGTGGTCGCGCCGCACGACGATCCCACTGCCGATCGATGTGGACGTTCGATGGACACTGCGCTACCTGGTGGTTCGCACCGTCGACGCCCTCGAGCGCGTCGACGGTTTGCATTATCTCCGCAGCGTGCGCGAGCATGCCACGGGCGCGCACCTGCTGCTCGACCTCCAGTACGATGCACCGGCTCACGCGATTCGCGCCCGCACGCGACCGGCGCTGAGCGCCGCCGCGATTCGCGGGCTGGTCGAGCGAAGCTTCGATCTGGCCACCGACCTGTCGCCATTGCGCGAACTGGCAAAGCGTGACGCATTGCTGAAGCCGCTGCTGAAGGCGCGTCCCTTCCTTCGTCTGCCGCAGCTGCTGGACCCTTTCGAAGGCATCATTCGCGCTGTGCTCGGTCAGCAGGTGAGTGTCGTTGGTGCGAGCACCATGACTGACCGCCTGGTGCGCGCGTTCGGGACGTCATTGGCGCTGGTCGACGGGCAACTGCCGCTGTTCGGCTTTCCGTCACCTGCCACGCTGGCCAATGCTGGCGCCGACCGACTCAAAACCATCGGGCTCACGAATGCCAAGGCCGCGACACTGCACGGCGTGTCAGCGGCGGTCGCAAGCGGTGCGATCGACCTCGATGCGTTGCGTGGTGCACCGACTGACGAGGCCGAAGCCACCTTGATCGCATTGCCCGGGATTGGCCCATGGACCGCGCACTACGTCCGTATGCGCGCGCTCGGCGATCGGGACGCGTTTCCGGCGGCGGACCTCGGTGTGCTGAAGGCGATGGCGCATGCCGGTATCCACCCGCGCGACATCCTGTCGCGCGCTGAAGCCTGGCGACCGTGGCGCGCCTATGCCACGCTGCATCTCTGGGAGTCACTCGGCAAGCGCGAGTGACGAGCGGCGTTACGTCTTCGCGCCCAGCGGCGGCATCACGACCAGCACGACACCAGCCAGCGTGACGCAGGCCGCAATCAGCATCATCGGGGTAATCGCCTCATGCCCGATCGAGGCGCCGAGCATCAGCGCGACGATCGGATTCACGTACGCGTAGGTCGCCACATGCGAGGTCTTGGCGACGCGCATCAGCCAGACGAAGGCGGTGAAGCCGAGCAGGCTGCCGAACGCAATCAGGTACGCAAACGCGAGCCACGATCGCATCGAGATCTCCGGCAGATTCACCTGGCTCCATTGGCCGGTGAGCAGGCAGGCGACGGTGAGAAAACCGCCCGCGCTGAGCATCTGGAGTGCGCTGCCCATGAACGCATTGTCGGGTCGTGGCATCTCGCGGCCGAGCACCGAACCAACCGCCCAGGAGGACGCGCCGACCAGCAGGAGGCCTACCGCCCCCACGTCGACGGCACCCGCGTCACCCCGCACCGCGGACGCGAGACTCGGGCCGGCCAGCAGGGCGAGGCCAACCAGGCCGAGTGCCAGGCCGAGCCACTCCTTCGCGCGGGGCGACCGGCCGTTGGGGCGCACGCTCTCCGTCACCACCATCCAGATCGGCGTCGTCGCCACCACCATGCTCGTGAGTCCGCTCGGCAGCCGATGCGCGATGTACGCCACCAGTCCGTTGCCAACCACGAGCAACATCAGGCCCCCGGTCACTCCGCCACGCCAATGCTCACGCTTTGGTGACGGAACTCCGCTGAGGCGCAGCGTGGTGTACAGCAACAGGCCAGCTAGCGCATGTCGGGCGGCAATCATGGGCCATGGCGGCATCGTCTCGACACCGATCTTTATGGCCAGATACGTGCTGCCCCAGATGATGTAGAGCGCCGCAAACGCTGCCACCAACAGAACTTTTGGTGGCGGCGCAGGGCGGTCAGTGAGCATTGCATCAAGCTAACTGCATCGGGAAGCCGCCGCCGATCACGAGGCGATTGGATCGTTCGATAGCGGTGTAAGTGGTCGCGTGTCAATCTTGTGCATCACCTGTTGGCCGGAGCGCATCAGAAAAGGGATCACGTCTGTCGGCGGCAGTGGATGCGAGAAGAGATAGCCCTGGCCGAACGTGCACCCGAGTGCCAGAAGGGCAGCGTACTGCGCCTCATTCTCGATTCCCTCCGCCACGGTCTTCAGCCCGAGTGAGTTGCCAAGCGCGATGACGGCGCTTGCCAGTGCGTCGGCCCCAGGGCCACTGGCAATGCCATCCACGAAGCTCCTGTCGATCTTGAGCACGTCCACCGGAAAGCGGTGGAGATGGCTCAGCGACGAGTACCCGGTGCCGAAATCGTCGATGGCGAGACGTACGCCGAGCGCCTTCAGCGCAGTCAGAATGCCAACCGTCTCCTGACTGTTGGCGAGGAGGGTGCTCTCCGTCAGTTCGAGCACCAGTTGATCCTTGCGTAGCCCCGCCACCCGCAACGCGTTGGCGACATCGTCGATGAGATCCACGTCGCCAAGCTGTCGCGCCGACAGGTTGACGGTGACCGTGACTGGCAACAGCTCAGTGAGGGACCGGCTCCAGTGGCGCGCATGTGTACAGGCGTGCAGCATCACCCAGCGGCCGATCGGCAGGATCAATCCTGACTGCTCGGCGATCGGGATGAACTCCGACGGTGCAATCCGGCCACGGCGTGGGTGATCCCATCGCACCAGCGTTTCGAGCCCGCTGACTCTTCGCGTCGCGAGATCGACGATCGGCTGGTATTCGAGCGTGAGTTCGTCGCGTTCGATCGCGTACCGCAGGTCGGCGAGCAGATCCAGCTGCTCGACCACTTCCTCCTGCATGTGCGGTGCGAACCGCTCCACGCGGGCCTTGCCGCGTTTCTTCGCCAGGTACATCGCAAGATCGGCGTTGCGCAAGATCTCATCGCCACTCTCGCCGCCACTCGTGATCGCCAGCCCGACGCTGGCGGTGGCGAAGACTTCGCGGTCCTCGAGCTCAAAGGGCCGGGCAAACGCGTTCGAGATACGCTCTGCCACGTGCATCGCCTCCTCCCCGTCATCATGGCAGCCTTCCAGCAACACTGCGAACTCGTCGCCACCCAGACGGGCCGCGGTGTCGCCGGCGCGCAGACACGCGCGGAGGCGATCGGCGCCCTGCGTCAGGAGCGCATCGCCTGCAGCATGACCAAGTGAGTCGTTGATTTCCTTGAAGTCATCCAGGTCGAGAAAGAGCACTGCGGTGCGGTGTACCTCGCGCGATGCGCGCAGCAGTGCCTGCTCGACGCGATTGGTGAACAGGGCGCGATTGGCAAGTCCGGTCAGCTCATCGTGGAAGGCACGGTGCACCAGCTGCTCTTCAAGCGCCACGCGGTGGCTCACATCGCGCGTCGTCAGCACCACGCCACGCACGCTGGGGTCGGCCAGCAGGTTCACCGCCACGTTCTCCACCTTGCGCCACTGCCCCGTGGCGCTTCGCAGGCGCCAGTGACTGGTGGCCGTTCGACTGTCAGGGCGCGCCGCGTCCGCCAGAAAGCCGAGCATTGGCACCACGTCGTCGGCGTGAACCAGGTCGCGGAGCGATGTGCCTTCCAGTTCGGTGGCGTCATGCCCGAAGACGTTCGCGATCGCCGCACTGGCGTAACGGATCGTGTCGGCGCCATCCAGGATCGTGATCAGATCGGTGGAATGCTGCACCAGCGAACCGAACCGCATTTGGTTGTCAGACCGCGCGCGGGCGGCACCGCGACGTGCATCATCCCGGATCGAGATCGTCTGCCGCGCAATCAACAGCAGCGTGAGAACGATCATGGCCGAGATGAACAGCGCGATTTCGTGGTTGCCGGTGCGCATCGCCAGGTCGAGCAGCAGAATGGCTCCGACGATCACCGAGACGAACGGCAGAACCGTCGCGCGCAGTGTGCCAGCGACGCGAGGTCGGGTCGGCGTGATCAGCGTCCGGGGGGTGTTCAGCTCGGTGAGCATGCCAAGAAGCATCAACAGCATGCCTGTACCCATGAGCATGCTCGTCACCACTGTGCTGCCGGTCACGGTCCCGGTGGCCACCAGCGCACTGGCGAGCTGCGCCCCAATCCCCCCGCCGAACAAGGCAATCCCCGTGCGGTCGGTCCTGTCACTCATGCGCTCGTACAGCGAGCCGACGCACACCAGCGCCATCAGACGCAGCCCCGGCGACAGCAGGAGTGCCGGGGTGGAGCTGAGCACTCCCGCGACTGCGCTACCCGGTGCCGTGCGGCGCACGAGGTACCACACGATCAGGGTGCCCATCACCATCATCACGATCAGGTCGAGCACCAGCTTCGCCCGTTCTGCGGGGCGGTGGAGCGTGTGCCGGAATGCGAGCAGGCCCGCGATCAGCAGCGGCGTCGCGAGCGCCTCGGAGGCGGTCGCCCAGCTGGCAAAGAGCCCCGGCTCCGTCGCGAACGCCATCACCCCCCAGGCGGTCGCACCCAGCGATTGACACACCAGGCCCAGCCCCAGCAAACGCCACGCCCGGCGCGCGGCCGAAATCGCCTCAGCCGAGCCTGCCATGAACGCTACGACGGAAGCCGCAATGCTGAGCGCGATGATCCACGCGTCCGTCGAGGCGGACCGGCGCGACAGGTCGGCCGCCACGGTGGCGAGGGCGAGCGCCGACCCGCTCAGGGCGCTGATCGCGAGCCAACGTGTCCATGGGCTCCAACGGGCGGCTGGCAGCGAGCTGAGGAACCTCACGAGCGGGGATCGATCCATCCAGATGAGGATCGACCCGCGCACTGCCCGGCTGTAGTCGCCGCGGCGACGCCGGACATGGAAACGGCAACGGCTCGAATCCCGTACTATTGAGAGTCCGCCGGCGCGCCCGGCCGGACGTCGTTCGCGGTGCCATGGCGCTTCCCGGACACCCCTGAGCAGCAATGAAGAAGTCGGCGAGTATCCAGTTGTTCTTCGTCAACACGATCGTGATCGGTGTCTCTGGCTGTGACTCGGAGCCGCCGCCGGTCGACCCGTGCAACGACAGCACGTTCAACGCGCCTGCCTGCGAGACTGCGGTTCAGAATAAGGGCTACAATTACCACGGTGCATGGGTCCCGATGGTCTATCCCAGCCCGTATCTGTTCTACTATGCGGGTTACACCAGTCTCCTCGGCGCCGGTCGGCCGGTGTACTCGGCGCCCGCATCTGTGTATGCCGGCAACTACCGGTCGCTGGACGCCCGGGCGCAGTCGTATGCGACGCGTGTCGCGCCAGCCGGCACGGCACTGAACCCCTCGCGGATGTCGTCCATCCTCCGTCGTCCGGCGTCGATTGCCCGGGGGCGGTCGGGGTCGACCGTTGGCCGCGGCGGCTTTGGCAGTATTGGACGGGGGCGTGCCTCGTTCGGCGGTGGCCGCTCGTCGGGAGGCTGACGCCATGCGGATGATGCATCTGGCGGTGCTGGTGCTGGCGCTCGCGGCCTGCACCAGCGCGGAGGAGAAGGCGCGCGAGCGCGAGCAAGCGATGATTGCGCAGGCGCAGGCTGACTCCGTAGCTGAGGCCGACTTCGTCCAGGACTCGATCAGGCTCGGGGCGTCGATCACCGTCGACACCGTCAAGTCGGTCACGGTCCGCTATCAGCGTTCGGAGGCGGACAACGAGGTTACCGAGACGGTCCATGTCGCCATCGCGCAAAACGGGCACACCTGCCTGCTGAGCACGGAGCGGAGCAGGCCGATCGTCGTCGGCGACACGCTGTCGTGCCAGTGGTCGCCGCCGTGAAGCGTGTCCCGCATCCGGTACGCGCTGACTGGCAACGGAAGGTCGAGAGTCTCGGGCTGGCCTGGCATTCGGCCAAGGGGGCCTACTGGAACGAGTCGGCCTACTACTCGTTCACGATGGACGAGATCCTCAAGCTCGAACACGCGACAAACAAGCTGCACGCGATGTGTCTCGACGCGGCACAACACATCATCGAGCAACGCCTCTTTTTGCGGCTTGGCATTCCATCGCACGTGATTCCGCTGATCGAGGCGGCATGGGAGCAGGAGCCGCCGTCGATTTATGGCCGCTTCGACCTGGCCTATGACGGCCTCGGCCCCCCGAAGCTGCTCGAGTACAACGCCGATACACCCACGTCACTCGTCGAAGCGAGCGTCGTGCAGTGGTTCTGGTTGCAGGAGCAGTTCCCGACGAAAGACCAGTTCAACTCGATTCACGATCGCCTCATCGAACACTGGAAGGGACTCGTCCCATTTCTGCAGGGCGAGCGTGTGCATTTTGCCGGAATGGACGATATCGAAGATGGCATGACGCTGGCCTATCTTCGCGATACCGCCGAGCAGGCCGGGATCACGTGCCACACGCTGACCATGGACCAGATCGGTGTCACGACTGACGGGTTCTTCACCGACGCTGACGACCGTGTCATCGAAGCCATCTTCAAGCTCTATCCGTGGGAATGGATCGTTGCCGAGGATGAGCGTTTTGTGCAGGCGTTACTCCGGCAGGGCACGCGCATGCAATGGATCGAACCGGCGTGGAAGATGCTCCTCTCCAACAAGGGACTGCTGGCCGTGTTGTGGGAGCTGTTTCCGGAGAGTCCGTACCTGCTGCCCGCGACACTCGACATTGCCGAGACGCTGACGTGGGATGCCTACGTGCGGAAGCCGTTGCTCTCGCGCGAAGGGGCCAACGTCACGGTCACCATGTTCGATCAGACGCTGGTCGAATCACAGGGTGACTACGGTGACGAGGGTTACGTGTATCAGTCGATGGCGAGCATTCCGAACTTCGACGGCCTGCACCCGGTGATCGGATCGTGGATCATCGGACAGGAGGCCGGTGGCATCGGCATTCGTGAATCGAAGCGGATCATCACCGACAACCTGTCACAGTTCGTGCCGCACCTGATCGAAGGTTAGGCAATCGCTGAACAAGTCCGATGGGCCGCGCGGTGCGTGGCGCAGCTATCCCACTTGTTCAGCGCTTCCGCTAGCGCACGCCGGCGGTCACACTGCCAAGCACCTGTACCACGCGCGCGGCGGCGGCACGCAGTTCGTCCGCCGGTGCCACGAACGACAACCGGAACCAGCGCGCTCCCGCTTCGCCGAACGCGAGCCCGGGTGTGATCATCACCCGGCCTTCCATCAGCACGCGGTCCACGGCCTCCCACGCCTCCATGCCGTCTGGCAATGGCAGCCAGCCGTACATCGCTGCCTGCGGTGCCGTGACATCCCAGCCCCCCTGCTGCAGCGCGTCGTACAGCGCATCGCGACGTCGCTGATACTCGGCCACGATTGGCGGCATCAGGGTGCGCACGTTGTCCAGTGCATACGCCGCCGCGTGCTGAATCGGCATCGAGACGCCGTAGCCGACATTGGAGCGGTAGGCGAGCAACGCATCGAGTGCATCGGCGCGGCCCACCACAAAACCCACACGCATGCCCGCCATGTTGAATGACTTCGAGCAGGAATGAAACTCGATCGCCACCTCGCGCGCGCCAGGCACTTCGAACACACTCGGCGCCACATGCCCGTCGAAGGTCAGCTCCGAGTAGGCCAGATCGTGCATCAGTAGCAGGTTGTGCCGCTGGCAGAACGCCACCAGCTCTGCCAAATCCGCATGGGTCGTGACGGCGCCTGTCGGATTGTTCGGATAGTTCGCGATCAGCACGCGGGCCCGCGTCAGGACATGGGCTGGAATGCTCGAAAGATCGAGCTGCCAGGCACGTGCGGGATCCATCGGCACCATGTGGACCGAGGCGCCGTGCATCAGCGGCGCGCGCACATACACCGGATAACTCAGCGCCGGGGCCAGCACCACGTCACCGGGTCCCGCCACAGCGGCCAGCATCTCGGCGATCCCTTCCTTGGACCCCGCCAGGACCACCACCTCGCGGTCAGGCGCAAACTCGACACCGAATCGGCTCGCCATGAAATGCGATGCGGCGAGGAGGAGGCGATCGCTGCCACGGAATGCCGGGTACGGATTCAGCGGGCTATGGAGCGCAGCCTCGCGCAGCGCCTCGACGATCGCCGCCGGTGTCGGCTGGTCGGGGCTGCCAATTCCCAGATCACGGAATTCGTGCCCTGCGGCACGGGCCGCCGCCTTCCGGCGTTCAAGTTCCGAGAAGACGTATGGTGGCATCGCGGACAGCGTCGGAAGAATGCGAATGGACACGAGATCGAGATGAAGGACGGCTCACCGGCGCGGCGTCGGCACCAGATCGAGCGGAATGGCGAGATCGAGCGGCATGGAACGCTGACCGCAGGCGTTGCTGCGCTGCGGCTGGTCGCGCACCGTGGATTCGGGAAGAATGACGACTCACGGACGACGAGGAAAGCCGTGCGCCGTGGAATCCCGACTTCCGATCGCGGCCAGAGTGCGCTGCGCTTGAGGCACGGATCATGTCCGCCGGCTCGCCGGTCCCTGAGCGGGGTATCTTGAGCAATGCGCGTCATTCAGATCTTGCTGCGGTGCCTGCCCGTCCTGATGAGTTTTCGTCGTGACCAGCGGCGCTGGCTGCTCTTTGGGCCGGGCTCTCCGCGTACCCGGGCGTTTCACGCCGCCCGGGCCGACCGAATGGTGGCAATTCTGGCGTCGCTTGGGCCGACGTTCGTCAAACTGGCCCAGCTCTTCGCCGGCCGTGCCGACATCATCCCCGAGCCCTACGTCAGCGCCATCGGCACGCTCACCGATCGCGTACCCGGCGTGCCGGCGGACCGGATCCGGGCCAGCCTGATCGAGAGCTACGGGGCACCGCCGGA
>JANNVN010000351.1:0-4126 GCA_031414435.1 Gemmatimonadaceae bacterium | reverse complement strand
TGAGTCGACTCCACGGAGCAGCGGTGGACGTGAGACGCGGGGCCCTGCATCCAGTGCAGAGCCCCGCGCCTCGTCCATTCTCCGACGGCCAGCTCGCTGGCTACATCGTGGGCTGCTCGCGCAGCCGACGCTCGCGGATCCGGGCCGGCGCAGGGCCAGAAGCGAGGAGTGGCATCCGCGCGATGATGGACGCACGCACGACTTCCATCTGCAGCATGTCGCCAGTGCCAGGGTGCAGCCGCTGCACGCCGAGCCGGTTGAGCAACGCCAGACTGCGCGCGATGCGCTGCGGTACCTCTGCGAAGTAGTGGTGCGACGGCCGCGACGGCCAGAGGCGCCCGCCAAAGAAGCCGCCCATGAGCAGATCGCCGACGATGGCGTCGCCACCCGGCAACACGACGCTGGTGGAGCCAATGGTATGGCCCGGCGTATGCACCACGGTGCCACGCACACCAAAGGGCTCGAGCGACATCGTGTGGCCGAAGACCACGTCGGGTGTGGGAGCCTCGAATCGCGTGTCGCCAAGCCACCGCATGATCGCGCCGACCGGCTTGGTGATGGAGACCGACCGATCAACGCCACTCGCCAGCACCGGTGCATCGGCACCGTGCACGGCCACCGGGACATGAAACACGCGTTGCAGGTACGCAGCGTTCCCAACGGCGGTGGCGTGCGCGTGAGTGACCAGCACGAGCGAAAGATCTTCGCCACCGAGCCCGATGTTTGCCAGCCCATTGAGCAGCGACGTGAGCGCGCGCTCCGGGCCGGTGTCCACGAGGATGTGGTGATCACCACTGATCACGTACGCGTTCGTTCCGTGAAGCGGCAGTCGGTGGACACGCATGGATCTCTCCTTCTCGAGCCGGCATCGGCTGGTTCACCTTCACGACGTGCAGCGGTACTGCTTTCCAAACGCACCGACGAGCGTTTTGTTCTCTCGCCCTGTTCTCTCGCTCTGTTCTCTCGTCGTTGACCAGCGGTGGAGCATTCTGCCCAGCCGCCCGATCAGCCCCACGCGCCGTATCGTGCTACCTCGCAATTCAGTCGCTGTTCCGACTCCGACGTACCCGTCCGATCGCGTGTCGTTGCGTCGGGCTGGCGGCCCCTTACGTGCACGCCGGGACGACGCTGGCAATCGCGCTGCCTGGTGCCGGATCGAAGGACCTTGTCCCGACGTCTTTCGCGTGCCGTGCGCATCCAGCGCGCTTGCGAAGCCACGGATGATGAACCGCCAGCGATGGAACCTGTGACACCCGCTGGCCTATCTTTCCGGGAGCGCTGCCAGACCTGCAGCGCATTACCCACCGATGCTCAACTGCTCATGACTACGATTCGATCCGGCTGGCTTATTGTCGAGCTCGCCATTTTGACGCCGCTCGCAACCGGAATTGCATACGCACAGTCACCAACCCTCCCTGTTGCAACTGCCGTGCCGACACCGACGGTTATGCCAGTCTCAGCAGGTGATACGGTCGAAATCATCCTCACCGCTCGTCTCGCTGACAGCGTACGACTCGAGAAGGATCGATATCTCGGCGAGCGCCGTGACGCCGAAACGCGATGGGCCTCACTGCGCGAGCAAGCCGACAAGCTGAAGGCGGCCATTGCGGAGGTGACGGATGCGATTTCAGCGGTCAACGCCAAGGAGAAACAGGCGAAAAAGGACAAGCGCGATAGTGATCGCATTTTCGCGCTAACTGAGAAGAAGCAGCTCGAACGATCACTCGACCTCCTCGAAGCCCGCTACGATCTTCGACGCGCAGAAGCTGAGTATGCACGACTGCTGCGCGACCAGCTCGACGCCGCAATCCGTGCGAATGACGCCGAGTTGGCTATCGCAGAACGTCAGGCCCAGGTGGTCCCGAATGACCCAGGGCAGCGAACCGCGTTCCAGGAGCTGACCAGCCGCTGGTTGCAGGCGCTCCGCACTCGTACAGCGCGGTTGTATGACGTTGAAGACCGTCGCTTCAAGGTCATTGAAGCACAGCTCGAGCTCCTCAGGCGCCAGCGCCGCTGAGGCACGCAAGCGGCACTGCGGCTGCGGTGCCTGCACTCGCCAGATGATTGATCGTTGACCGCTGGACAGCACCCGCCCGACGGGACTACGCGCCAGGAACCGCCTTATCGTGCGACGAGCGCGGACGCGAGCACGCGTGCCCGCAAGGCGGAAACGCGGTCCGCCACGCGGGTGACGTCCCGCGCGGTGTCGAGTGGCACGGCCGCGTCGTTCACGTTCTTGGACGTGGCAGAGAGCCGCCCGATGCTGTCATAGCCGAAGGCGATGCGCGTACGAATTGGCGTCGGGGTTCCCGCGGTCCGGATGTGATCCAGCGCGACATAGTGCAACAGCGATCCACGAAAGATGTACCGGGCGTTCTCTTCGATCCCCGGTGGTCCGCGCCGTGTCTCGTCGAGCACGACCAACGTGTCGCCAGCGAAAAATCCGAACCAGATCACACTGGTGTCGCCCGTGACGAATCCCTGTGACACCTTTCGCAGCGATGGCAGCCGGAGCTCGACGGCCTCCGCGTCCTTCACGAGGTACTGCAGGACCATCCGATCCTGCGCGGCGGCGGCGATGGCCGCCTTGTGGGCAGCGCGCTCTGCAGGTGTTGGTGCCGGCTTGCCGTCATCGCGTCCACACCCGGTGAGCGTCGCAATCAGTGCCAGCGCGATGCCCGCGCGGCGGTCAGGACGTTGCATCACTGGGCGTCGACGGTAGTCGGACCACCGGCTTCGAGCCATCCGCGCCAGCCTCCGGCCATCGACACCACGTTCGTATAGCCCATCTGCTGCAACGCATCAGCGGCCAGCGCCGACCGGAAGCCACCGCCGCAGTAGAGCACGATGGGCGCAGCGATATCGGGCACGGTCCGCTCGATATCACGTTCGATGATGCCCTTGCCGAGATGCGCGGCACCAGCGATGTGACCGGCGGCCCACTCGGATTCTTCCCGGACATCAAACACCCGCACACTCCCGCTGCCGAGCAGCGCTGTCACGTCCGCGGGCGTGATCTCGCGCACACGTGCGCGCGCGGCATCCGCGTGCGCGAGGAATCGGGGGCTATGGTCCATCGATCACTGTCCGTTGGGGTTCCCGCGCAGTGTAGCGCGTCCCGCGGTCAGCTACCAGTCACCGTCGTCGGGCGTGATTGTAGCGCGCGCGCGTCGGCGGCACTCGCGTCTTGGCGTCCAGCGCTTCGAACAGCCCCCAGATCGTGGCCACCAGCATCACGAGGAATCCGAAGCCGCGAGCCAGCTGTGCGTATTGCAGCGAGTGCGAGAGCACTTCCCACTGGCGAAAGAGCAGGTTCCAGTCGTGTTCACCAGCGCCGAGCAGCGGCAGATCCATCGGCTGGGCATCGGCCATGTACGTGCTGATGTTCACGAAGTTCTGCCCGACCCACCAGACAGCGATACTCGCCGCATGTTCGTCGTGCTGAGCGGTGAAGTAGGCGGCGAAGGCCAGCGGCAGCAGCAGTTGGAGCAGCGTGCCACCGAGGAGCCCCAGCGTGTCGCCGAAGGGGCCGAAGAGGAGGTGCCCGGCTTCGTGGACCGGCAGATTGATGTTGTCGATCAATGACCAGTTCGCGGGCGCGGCCAGAATCGTCACCCCGTACACCGCCAACGCAATGGTCAGCCCTGCCCTGAATTGCCGCATTGGACCCCCCGGAATCCCGCTTGATGCCCAGCCGGGTGACGGGCGCGCGCGCCCAGCGTCACACCTGACGCCAGCCCCGCCAGCCCCGCCCGCACCCCTCCCAACCCCACGGAACGGCGCTGCAAGTGGCGGGCCACCGGGCTCGACAATATTTGGGAACCACGGGCGCCTGTCACGGCTTGATCAAGGTCTATTGACGGAAACACAACTCGACTATACGGTTATGGCGCTGTGCTCCGCGTCCTATTGACGCGGGCTGGGTTCGGTCCATGGGTCCGCCAGCGCGGACCCATTTTTCGTTCTCCGGCGCCTCTTCGTGGGGGTAGTGTCTGTCCACGAGTCACGTTGTCGGCCAGTACCGGATTGCCGGACTCCGACGCGATCAATCCACAGGAGTTTGTAGCAATGCGTACGACCGGCACCGTGAAGTGGTTCAATGACGCCAAGGGCTTTGGTTTCATCA
>JANNVN010000350.1:0-5482 GCA_031414435.1 Gemmatimonadaceae bacterium | reverse complement strand
CGCACTTGTTGTTGGTCTATCTATCAGCTGCCTCACCCTCGCAGCACTCGGAATCTTCGAGTTCGCGACGGGTCATGCCGGCGTAGGCATATTCTCCGCAGTCGTCGTTGAGGTCGCCCTTGCCGTTCTGTTTCTCTTCTCGGAGCGCAGGGCCGGCTTTCATGGTCAGAGGCAGGCCTAACCCTTCGCTCAAGCGGAGCGCCAACGGCTGGCCGAGTCAACACTCACGCCGATTCAGGAGACTATCGTGAGGGCAATCGTCCAAAGCATGTACGGCTCTGCCGACGTTCTCGAATTCGTCGACATCGACAGGCCCGTGATCGGCGACAGCGATGTACTCGTGCGGGTGCTCGTGGCCAGCGTGAATTCAAGCGGCGAATCAGGCTGGTTCGCCATGCGTGATGCGTCATCCTTGCGGCGTGATGCCCAGAGATGACCGTACGGCTTTGTCGACACGGGTATCCGCATTCCCCAGCGCCACCTTCGCATTGCGCCTGAGCCCCGCCAGCTTCGCCCGTTTCATCGGCGACTTCCGGAACGCCGCACTGAACTGCTCCTGATCGAGCGCCAGGATGTCCGTCGCCAGCGTCATCGCGTCCTTCCCCGCGATGAACTCCCGCGCCTTGAACGGCGATTCCTCAGCCAGCTCCTGCGAGAACTTCACATTCCAGGGGCAGACGGATTGGGAGGTGTGTCGGTATAACCGTTTTGAGATCCCGCTCACGACCGGCAACCGCACCGTGCATCGGGTGCGGATGGACGCGCGTCGCCATCCGCAGTGCTCGGCGAGGACCTGGTGACATCGACATCCTCCGATCTCGCGGGAGACTGATCTGGACAGAACAAGCGGCCATGTGAGCTTGATTTGGACGGTAGTGCCGCCCAGTATAGTGGTATGCCGCCCCTGATTCCGCCGATTCCCCCCATCCGACGGCTCAGCCCCGCCCCAACGCGGAGCACCTTCCTGTTCGGTCCGCGGGGCACCGGGAAATCCACCTACGCCCAGCAGTGCTTCCCCGACGCCCTCCTGCTGGACCTGCGCTCGGGGCCCGTGGCCCGCATGCTGGCGGCCGAGCCGGAGCGCCTGCACGACACACTCGACGCCGCCGCGATCGACCAGTGGGTGGTGATCGATGAGGTCCAGCGCGTGCCGGCGATCCTCGATGCGGTGCACCAGCGCATGGATCGGGAGCCTGCACGTCGCTTTCTCCTCACCGGGTCCAGCGCGCGCTCCCTGCATCGGGCCGGCGTGAACCTGCTCGGCGGCCGCGCGGGGCGGCGCATCATGTCGCCCTTTCTCGCGGCCGAACTCGGCCTCGCGTTCTCGCTGCCCGTGGCCCAGCGGATTGGACTGTTGCCCGTGATCTGGATCGCCGACAGCGCGGAAGAAGCGCTCGCGGACTACGCCACCGTGGCGGTGTTCGATGAGGTCCGTGCCGAAGCGCGCGTGCGGCAGATCGACGGGTTCGCGCGCGCCCTCGAACAACTGGCGCTGTCGCACGGGAGCGTGATCAGCCCGACCGCCATCGCGCAACTCGCGTCAGTCAAGAAAAGCACGGTCATCGACTGGATCGATGTCCTGGAGTCGATGTTCCTGATCGCGCGCGTCCCGGTGTTCAGTGCACGACCCTCCCGTCGCGCGTTGGCGGCGCAGCCCAAGCTCTATTTCGCCGACAGCGGGATTGCCGCGGCCTTCCGGCCGACCGACAGCGCCCGCGTCGCCCCGGACGCCATCGGTGCCGCCCGCGAAGGGCTCGTCTATCAGCATCTGGCGGCGTGGTGCGAGGCGGACCGCGGTGCCAGACTCACGACGTGGCGCACCACCGGCGGCGTCGAGGTGGATTTCGTCGTCGAAACCGCCGCCGGCCTGGTCGCCGTCGAGGTGAAGAGCGGTCACACCCTGCGGCCCGCTGATCGGCGCGGGTTGCTGGCGTTTCACGACGAGTTCCCCGATGCGCGGCTGGTGGCACTGGCCGACGTGCCGGTGCAGCAGCAGCAGGGCCCGATCACCATATTCCCGCTCGCCCAGTTCCTGCTCGGCATCGTGCCGGGCGCGCCGCTCCCGGCGTGACACGGCGTCGTGATCACACGACCATCGGCCATTCCCCGCAGGTGGAGATCGCGTGAGCGAGATCGTTGACCGGCTGTCCCGCCCCCTCGCGGCCCGCTACCGGGTCGAGCGCGAACTGGGTCAGGGTGGCATGGCCACCGTGTACCTCGCGCATGACGTCAAGCACGACCGCGACGTCGCGATCAAGGTGCTGCACCCGGACCTTGGGGCGGCGCTCGGCGGCGAACGCTTTCTCACTGAGATTCGCACGGCCGCACGGTTGCAGCATCCACACATTTTGCCATTGCTTGACAGCGGCGAGGCCGACGGACTGCTCTACTACGTGATGCCGCTGGTCACCGGCGAAACGTTGCGGGCACGGTTGGACCGTGAGCGCCAACTCCCGATCGCCGACGCGGTGCTGATTGCGCGCGAAGTCGCCGATGCGCTGGGCTACGCACACTCGCTCGGCGTGATTCACCGTGACATCAAGCCCGAGAACATCCTGCTGCAGAACGGTCACGCGCTCGTAGCCGACTTCGGTATCGCGCTCGCGGTGCAAAGCGCCGGCGGGCAGCGCATGACGCAAACGGGCCTGAGCCTCGGCACGCCGCAGTACATGTCGCCCGAGCAGGCGATGGGCGAACGCACCATCGATGCGCGCAGTGACATCTACGCACTCGGCGCCGTGACGTACGAAATGCTCACCGGCGAACCACCGTTCACTGGCGCGACGGTGCAAGCCATCGTGGCGCGCGTGCTCACCGAGAAGCCGCAGTCGATCCGTACGGTGCGCGATACCGTGCCGTTCGGCGCGGAACAGGCGGTGCTCCGCGCGCTGAGCAAGCTGCCCGCCGATCGCTTCGCCAGTGCGAGGGAGTTCGTCGCGGCGCTCACCGCGAACACGACGGCGGTCGACGGCCACGCGGCGCACTCGCCGGTGGCCTCGGGATCGGTGGCCCGTCGCCGTGGGCAACGGTCGCTGGCCGCCGTACTGGCCGTCACCACCGTTGTCTCGTTGGCGGTCGCCGCGTGGGCCGTGACGCGGGAGCCCAACGTGAGCCCGCCCGCGATCTTCGATGCGGCGCTGCCCGACAGCGCGCCGATGGTGCGCGTGCAGCTGGCCGTCGGCACCGCATTCGGTTCGGGCAGTCGCCAACTGTCGGTCTCGCCTCGCGGCGACTTCATCGTATACACAGTGCAGCGCGGCGACTCCACCATGCTGTGGCGCCGTAGTCTCATCGACGCGTCGGCGGCGCCGATCACCGGCACATCGGGTGGCCGCACTCCGCGTGTTTCTCCCGATGGGCAGCGCCTCGCCTTCGCGACGAGAACGCACATCATGGTCATGCCCATCGGTGGCGGCGAGCCGCGTCGACTGCTGGAAAGCGCTCCCCCGGCTACGCTGGAGTGGATCTCCAGTACGCGTCTCTTCGCCTTGTCAATCGACGGCTACCGGCTGACGTGGCTCGACTCCGAACTGGGCGTCGCTGAGGATCGGCCGTTGCCGGATACGCGCTGCGTATGGGGCCAGTGGCTGGCCACCGAGCGCAGACTATTGTGCAGTTACAACGAGTCGGCCACGCTGGTCGATCCCGTGTCACGGAAGGTGGTGCCCATCACGACGACGCGTGACGACGGAACGGCCGGGCGAGTGGTGTCCGGGTCCGCCTTCCGGCTCATCGATGGCGCCTACATGCTGTACGTTTCGCTCGATGGCACGCTTCGCGCCGCGTCGTATGACGCGCGCACGCATCAATTGGATCCAGCGGTGCCGTTGGTGCGGGGCGTGAGCCGTGATGTGTCTGGTATCGCGCAATTTGACCTATCGACGAACGGCGTGTTGGGCTACGCTCCTGCTGGTGCGGAGCGCTTGGCGGCGATGGTGGTGCGTCGCCCAGGGGCTGACGCCGTGTCGCTGCCGATAGAGCGTGCTCCGTTTCTCCGGTTCGATCTCTCACGCGACGGGAAGCGCCTGGCCGCCGTGGTGCCGACGTCCGAGGGCGACGAACTCCGCATCTATGATTTGCGGAGTGGACTCACGCAGGTGTGGCTGCGGGCGCCGATCATCCGGATGCCCCTCTGGAGTCCCCGGAGTGACCGGATCGTGGTGCGCGTGGAAAACGATGCCGACGCCGCGCTGCTGATCGGTTCTCCCGACGCGTCGGGTGCGCCGGATACGCTCATGCGGCGCGTCGGCGATCGCGATGCACTCGATGCCCTCGACTTCAGCGACGACTCGACGATTCTGGCGCGCGACAGTCGTAGCCCGCTCGTCTTTCGCCTGACGGTGTCCGGTCGGTCGGTCCGTATCGACACCGTGTCGACGGACGCGATCTTCCTGACGCGATCACCCGACGCCGCGCGAGTCGCGTGGCATACGTCGCGAACCAATCAGCTCTTCGTTGGGCCGTATCCTCGCGGCGCCCAGCAGCAGCAGGTGGCGGTCGGCGGCGTGGAACCGATCTGGCTTTCGCCCACCGAGCTGCTCTACCGATCGGGCGTGACATGGTTCGCGGCGCGGTTCGATCCCGTGAGCGGCGCGATCAGCGGCGCTCCGCGCGTGTGGGCTCGCGACCCCCGCTTCGTCGACACGCCCGGCTGGTCCAATCGCCCGTCCTGGGACGGTGGGATCATCTATTCGCAGAGCCCTGAACAGACGGACGCGCGCTATCTCCGTTTCGTCCCCGACTTCATCACGCGCCTGAAAGCCGCCGTCGACGGGGCGGCCAAGTGAGCGACGTCAGGCTGCGACTCACCGCCGCGCTTAGCCGTCGCTACCGCCTCGACCGCGGACTTGGCGCAGGCGGCATGGCCACCGTGTATCTCGCGCACGAGCTCCGTTCAAGGGCGCAGAGTCCTTGAGCGCTCAATGAGTCTGACCCCATCAAGGAACGTGTGTCAACGCTCGGTTGTGTTTGTCAGAACCACCGCCGCATTCCGCCTGAGTCCAGCCAGCTTCGCCCGCTTCATCGGTGACTTCCGGAACGCCGCGCTGAACGCGCCCTGATCCAGCGCGAGGATATCCCGCGCCAGCGTCACCGCGTCCTTCCCGGCGATGAGCGCCCGCGGCGCAAACGGCGAGTTCTCCGCCAACGCCTGCGAGAATTTCATATTCCACGGGCAAACGGACTGGGAGATGTGTCGGTATAACCGTTTTGAGATCCCGCTCGCCACCGGCAGCCGAACCGGAACCCTTGCGGCCCCGTCTCACGCGTGATACAATCCAGTATGGACAATATTTCAGTCCGTGAACTCCGCAACAACGGCGGCCGCGTCCTGCAGCGTGTCGCCGGCGGCGAGACGCTGACGGTCACGATGGATGGTCACCCCATCGCGGAACTCCGCCCGATTCCGGGGCAGGGGCTCACCGCGGCCACGTTGCTGCAGCGGTGGCGCCGCTTGCCGCCTGTCGACGCGCTTCAGCTTCGG
>JANNVN010000349.1:0-5908 GCA_031414435.1 Gemmatimonadaceae bacterium | reverse complement strand
TGGTGCCGTTCCCGACATGAATGAAGACCGAGGCGGGCGCCGACGGCATGAACTTCCGATCCGTGTTCAGGAACCAGTTCATGAAACCGTAGGTCGGCTGCACCGGAGTTGGTGTTGTCGCGAGGCGAATCCACTCGTCGGACAAGAGCTGACGGTCTCTCCACCTGCCGCGGCGCAGAGTGAGATATCCGAACCGCGCCATGTCGCGTGCGTTGATGAACAGCCCGCCGCCCCAGTGGCCGCCGCCTGACACCGACTGCACCGCCTGCCCATCAAGGAGCACCCATGAGGATTCGTAGCCCAGCCATTGCCAGGTGGTCGACGCGCCGATGGGGTCCATGATGAATTCGCGGAGCACGGCGGGGAGCGGCCGGCGCCACACCTGCAGTGCGGCCAGTGCGAGCGCATTCACGCGCACGTCGTTGTACTCGTACACCTTGCCTGGGACCGCCCTCGCCCGTGTCCGCCATGTCTCCGGCGCGCCGGTCGGCCGATCAGCCCACTCCGGCTTGCCCCACAGCGTTCCCTCCCAATCGCTCACCTGGCGCAGCATGTGATCCCAGGTGATGCTGCGGTTGTGCGGCGTCGCGAAAAGGTCCAGCATCGTGATCGCCGCCGTCCCTGGCCCGCCCGGCAAGGCAGGCACCGGACCGATCGCGCGGAAGACCGAATCGTTGAGGCTCCGGATCAGGCGCCGGTCATACGCGACGCCGACGACGGACGAGAGGAGACTTTTGGTAACACTGTGTGTCATTTCAACGCGATTCGGCTCGCCCCACTCGGCCACGATGTAGCCGTGGCGAAGGATCACGCCGGTCGCGGCGCCGCGATCGACAAAGGGGCCGACCGCACCGCCATATGGCTCGCGCCCAAACGTTCGGTAGTGATTCTCCTCCATGCTGCGCGGATTCTTCGACTCGCTGGCGATGGCGAACGCAATTGCCGCCGCGAGACGGGTGGAGTCCATGCCCACCTGCGAGGCAGCCCGCCGCTCCCACGCGTCACCTGGCTCAGGGAAGTAGATCCCTTTCTGCGCCGTCGGCGCTCGCTGGGCCGCCGCGGGTGCGTGGGCGACCAGAGCGACACCACACCAGGCCCCAGTGAGCACGGCGCGGCGCCAGGCCATCATGCCGCGTCGCCGCCGCCAACCACCACGCTGTCGCCCTCGTCCGCAGCATCCGCCTCAGCGCCGGGCTCGCCATCCTCGGAGGTGCCATTCCGCTTCCGGGCGAGGCGCTCATCGCGCTTGGCATCCTTCTTCTGCTTGCGATCGAGTTCCTTCCGTCGCTTCTCGAAATCGTAATTCGGCTTCTTCGCCAACCGCGTATCCTCCCCACTTCGGTGATGCGGCCGGGTGGCATCGCGGCAGCTGGGCACACCGGGTGCTTGGTGTGCGTCGAGCTGACAAGATACAGCGCCTCCAACCCCCGGACCTGCTCGCCATACAGGCAGGGTTGGCCGGTCGCCTTGCCGACGAACCTCCGAGGCAAGCACGGACGGATCATCCCGGGCCGCCGGGCCGGCTGGACCGGCGAGTGCCGGTGGGAAAGCCCGCAGCCGGAGCACCACGACGGACCGGCACGAGCCTCAGCGCCATCCCGCTGGTCGCACGGCGCTCCTCGCTGTGCCAGCCGGACGATCATCCGACTGGAACAGTGATGGCCACGGCTGCGCGGCCCTAGGGCCGATGTGGCCGGCGCGCGAGGGACCGACTCCGCCGCGCAAGTTCCTCGGCCTCGGCACGCTCCTGCGCGTCGAGCAGTTGCCGAATGTCCGGAAAAGCCCGCATCTGATCGCCGTAGCGCGGGACAGCGCGTTCATCCAGTCCGTCGAGCAATCGGAGCGCGAGGTCCGTACAGTTGCGGCGCTGCGTTTCGTACAACCATTCCCCCAGCTCCAGCGTCGCGAACCGAGGCGCGCCCACGTAGCCGCGCCATTCGGGACTCGTGGCGGACCTGACCCATTCGCTGGCTCCCTTGGCCGGCACATCTACGGCACGCCGGACGGCCGTTGAATCGATCAGATCGGGCCGAACCCACCAGAATCGCGCTGTTTCGATCGCACCGCCATGTGGCGAATCCGTATCCGCAGTCATCGCGCTGGCGCTGAACATCGTGATCGGAGGGGGCTCGAGGGCATCGACATGGCAGCCGCGGCGGCCAAGCAAATGCACCATGAGCCCTCGATAGCTCGCGGAGAACGCATCACCCGCCGCATCAAGCGCACGGTCGTGATTCGCGTCGGCATGGCCGTTGATCACGAAGATCTGTCGGAATCCCTGCTGACCCAGGTTCTCGGCCAGATCGCTGAAGACCGCCTGCACCGTTGCCGCGCGGACGGACAGCGTGCCACCGAATCCATTGCGGCCGGAGCGCCGATCAAACGCACCGCTACCGAGCGGAATCGTCGGCGCCAGCACGACGCTCCAGCCGGGCCGGCTTGTGATCGCGGCCGCCAGATCATTCGTGAGGCGCTGATTCTGCATCACCTCCGCGCCATTCGGGAGGAACGGGCCGTGCTCCTCAACGATGCCGGACGGAATCAGGATGACCGTGCGCGCCCGATCGAGCCGCGCAACCTGTTCCGATGTCAGGTCGAGCCAATGCAGAACGCTCTGCGCATCAGCAATCGACGGCATGCTGCAGGCGAGCAGGACGTGCAGGGCGCAGACTGACTGAATGCATCGACGCCGAAGGGACGACACGTCGATCGTGAGCGGTATTCGCAGGGGACTTCGCGAGGAGAGGAAGTGATGGCGCATGAAGAACGGCCTTGACCGCGTGGCTGCGGCAAAACTGCACCACGATTACACGACGACCGACCGCACCAACCGGCACACCTACCCCCCGTCGCTCTCCGGTGCCGGCTGCCGCGCGCGGACACGGAGCAGATCCCGGTACATCGCCTCGACCTTCTGCCGCGCCCACGGGGTTCGCCTGAGGAATTTCAGGCTCGAGGGGATACTCGGGTCACTGGTGAAACACCGGATCTGTATCTTCTGGCCCATCGCGTTCCAGCCGTAGTGCGCGACCAGTTCCGTCAGCATGCGCTCCAGCGTGATGCCGTGCATCGGGTTCGACTGTTCGTGGGCTGGGGTCATGCGCGGTATTGAGGCGGAGAGCAGCGATTGGTGATGGCGACGGGCGGCTGCACGGAAAGATGGTGCCGGTGACGCTGAAGCGACGAACCGCCGGGCCAATTCCGATGGCGCGGAGGCACGGACCATGCAAGCCTGACCCGTACAGGCACCTGGGACCTGTGACGGAGCTCGGCACTACTCGTCGTGGAGCGATAGCGGAGTTCCGCTACGAAGAGTTCTGCCGCGCTTCCGGACGTGACGCCGCTCGACCTCTCGAGCGACCACCCGTCATTGCATCGGCCATTCCGACGAAGGAAGGACACACATGCTCCGTTCGCGATCGACCCTCCCGATCTTTGCGCTGTTGACGCTGGCTGCCTGTGGCAACAGCGAAGGTGGCGGTGACTCAACGGGACCAGCTCCGGAGCGCTTTTCGGCGACCCTGGCCGGCACCAGCGTTGTCCCGGTGACGACGTCGACAAACACCGGCTCGGTCACCTTTTCAATGGTTCCAGGCGATTCGATCCTGAAGTTCGAATTGTCGGTTGCGAACATGTCAGGGATCACGCAGGCGCATCTGCACACGGCCGCCGCCGGCGCGAACGGTAACGTGCTCGCCTGGCTGCTCCCCGTGAACGGCAACGCCGCGCAGGCGGGAAGTGTGGCCCTCACCGGTGTGATCAGCCTCGGTGACATTGCGCCGTCCTGGATCCGCGGCACCCCGCGGCTGGCGATGGACTCGGTGGTGGCACTGTTGCGTGCCGGCCGGACCTATGTCGACCTGCATTCGACGACGTCAACGAACGGCGAGCTGCGCGGTCAGGTCGCACGGGTGCCCTAGTTCGCGCGAGGTCTCCCGGCCCGGAGCTCGCTTCGCATGGGAGCTCCGCGGGCCATCAGATAGAGCAAGAAGGCGCCGGCATTCCAGATGACAATCTGAATGCCGGCGCCTTCTTCGTTCTGACTGATTCTGACGACAACAGGTTCAGGTCTGCTCGTGATTGGCGTTAGCAGGCAGTCTTTGGCCGCTCCGCGAGAAACCCGGGCGATGCCCGCGGTCCCGCGCTGCCCTGCACACGGACAGGTACCGAAAACGCCGATGGGCGACCAAGCTCTGGCCGCCCATCGCCGACGCTGTCCTGTGTGGCTACCGCACGCGCACGATTCCCGCGAGACCAGCGCTGACGGTTGACTCGTACCGGAAATCACCAACCGTATTGAACTGCCGCGAGACCGTTCCCGTTGCCGTGTTGGGAATGTTGGTCGGTGCGCCGGGGAACGCCGCACTGAACGTGATGTTCTGATTGACGCCCGAGAAGACGAACCGGACGTTGCCGCCCTGCCGCACGGAAACCGTCGCCGGTGCGAACGCCGACGTCACCTGGACGAAGACCTCGTAACCGGGCAACTCTTCCACGGTGACGTTCATGCTCGCCGACTTTCCGGCGATCGTAGCTCGCATCGTGGCACTGCCCGGCGTCATCGCGATCAGCAAACCAGTCTCACTGATCGTTGCCACCGCACTATTGCTGGAGCTCCACGACGCATCACCCGCCGCGAGATCCGCACCCGAGGCATCGAGCGCGATCGCGGACAACTGTACCGACTGCCCGACGAACAGTTCGGTGGCCGGCGCCGCGATACGAACGCTTGCCGGCGTCGGCAGTCCAGTCGGACCGCCATCCGCCGCATCGCCGCCGCAGCCGGCGACGAGCAGCATGACGCCCAGCGCGGCGACGCGGAACTCCCGCCGCGCGATCACAGTGTCACTCCGCGAACGGTCGGGACGTACGACGGGAAGATCACGTCCAGATTCGTATTGCCGAGGCGACGTGAGACGATCTCGGAGAGCACGTCCCGATGATCGATCGTCACGCGCAGGTCCTGTCCCGACTCCAGGTTCTCGCGGGCGAGTGGAACCCAGTTGTTCGTCATCACGCGACCACCAGCGATGCCGGGGCCCATCACGAACATGCATGAACCACGACCGTGGTCGGTGCCCTGGCTGCCATTCTCACGCACGTTGCGCCCGAATTCCGAGAGGACGACCACGGTGACCCTGTACGTGACGCCACCCGTCAACGCGTCCGCATGGAATGCGGCGAGCGACTGTGCCAGATCGGTCATCGTGCGCGCCATGTTGCCGTTGACGACTGCCAGTGCCTGACCGGAGTGCGTGTCCCATCCACCGATATCCAGCTGCAGTGCCTCGATGCCGATGTCAGCCTTGATCAGCGCCGCAGCCGACCGCATGCCCCGGCCGAAACCGGTGTTCGGGTACACCGCACCACCCGACGGCACATAGCCGTTAAAGTTGATGTTGTTGAGCAGCGTCACCGTGTTCAGTGCATCGAGTGCCGGGGCACCGATGGAGGTGTCGACCGCCTCGTAGTCGGTGCGGAGCCAGGCCGACCGCTCGGTTCGCGTGGTGGTGCTGCCGCCAAGGCCGAACCCGGCCGGATTTGGAATCGGGAGTGACTTCGGCGCACCAACCAGCGTGCGCGGCATCCCCTGTGAGAGCCCGAGCGCGCGCAGCGGAGCATTGCTGCGCATCGGGGTCGATGTCGCCAGATGGCGACCGAGCCACCCGGTGACGAGGTTCGGATCGCGCGCCTTCCCGACTTCGATGAAGCGCTGCGCATCGAAGTGTGAACGCGTGTTGTCCACCAGACCCGCGCCATGGACGACGAGCAGATTGCCGGCCTGATAGGCGGGCACCAGGGAGCTCATCGCCGCCGAGATCGCGAACTGCCCGTTCAGCGCGATGCCCCGCGTGGCGCTGTTGCTGTCCGGTCGCGGAATCGCAATGGTGGGTCGCCCGGTGTAGTA